>JAUXWC010000129.1 GCA_030685025.1 Rhodoferax sp. | reverse complement strand
GTTACATCCAAAGACGATCTGAAACAACGCATCCTCAAAGGCATCGCAGAGATCAATGCATCGCCTGTGGTGTTTCGCTGGAACAAGTTTGACCTCGGAGTAACTTAATATGTATCTGTTTTAGTGAAACTCACTACTAGTGTCACTGTAACGGAGCATAAGAAGAAATCCCAATCCGGGAAAGAGCAGCCAGTTAAAACCAGGTTTCCAATAGCAAGCTCTGAATTGATCTTTAGCAGATCTTCCAAAATACAGAAGCAGATTGCGCGAGCGAACAAGCTGAAGCAGTCCATCATGGAAGACACCAAGGTCTATTTTCCTGATGTGCTTGCGCCCGAGATGGCAAAGTCGAACGAGCGGCGCTTTCTTAAACACATTGAACTAGCCGCAGAACAATATGACGCAAGCTTTCAAGCTTGCAGCCCAGACGCAGCTGATCGTGCGGCGTGCATGTTGTCTGGCCCATTTTTCACCAGCAAAAAGCACCCCATTCCCAAGGTGCAGTCAGAGATGTTGTATCCAATCGTCCAGTTGGATTTGCGCATCGCATCATCCCTCGTTGGTGAGACTATTGGCGACGGATTGCTTCAACTTTGGTACGACGTCAATGCCTACACAGGGTTGGTTCGGGTCATCCCCGTCAGGACGTAATCGTTTCGGATGCAACGGAATTCCGCTTTGTTCCTGCACAGAAATTTGATGGTTTTCCTCTGCCATATGGCTGGAACTCGGATCCGATTGGTGAGGTGGTCCAAATCATGACGGCGTTTGATTCCATCGGACTGGCAAGTCAAGAGGAATACTGGCGTCTCTATCTTGATGACGCTGACGAATACGAGGTGCCTGACGAGTTGTATGAGTTAGGCAAAAAATTTGAGCAACTCACGAACGTGACTGGCTCGTCCAGACTTCAACTTTTTGGTTCGTTCTATCCAATCCAATACTCGGCGGTCGATGTCGGAAAGAAATGCTTGTTCTCAATTCGTGGTGACTGGGGCTCTGCTGGCGGAGCGCAGGTTTTCTATGAGATCGCAAAGAATGGGAGCGCGTCCTTTGTATTTTGGGATTGCTTGCGATGACCAGGGGCTTTGCGAAGACCAACCATCTCCGGTGTAACCGATGACAATCCCTCACCCGAGCTGGACAAGTGGTGGTCCTGGGTTGTTGACGCCGATGTCAAATTGACCCTCCTGCCGACTTTTGACTGACCCATCATCACGGAGCGCCAGCCCGCAACTCGTTCTCCGCAAACAAGAACGGCGACCCTTTCGAGTCGCCGTTTTTAGTTCAGTCTGGATCCCTTGGCCACACGCGCCACCAACCACTCGTGTACGTCGGCCCTGACATTGCGCCCCTCCAGCAGGAAGGCCTCGTAACGGTTGGGCACATAGGGCAGGTCCCCCCGCGTCACAATACTTGTCGCCTCCATAGAAACAGGAACCCGGGGGCGGCGAAGAAGGACAGAAGTGGCACGATACGGACAAACATTCAAGGACCGAGCGGTAGCGCGCTTGTTGCCGCCCGAGAGCGCGGCAGTGGAGTTGGTAGCCCAACAGGTGGGCATTGGCTCAGGCACGCTACAGCGCTGGCGCGAAGCGGCGCAGTCCAGGCCCGCCCTAGGGCGGGCCTGGACTGCGGCGGCGCGGCTACAGGCCGTGGTCACCACGGCGGCACTGCCCGTGAGCGGCAAAAGCGCCTGGTGTCGCGAGCAAGGCATCTACCCGGCCGAGCTGGATAAATGGTGCGCCAGCGCCACGGCAGCGTTGGCTGACCCGCAGGACGCCCGCGCCAGCCCACAGGCGACCCGCCAGGACCGCAAACGCATCAAGGAGCTTGAGCGCGAACTGCTGCGCAAAGACCGCGCATTGGCCGAGACTGCGGCACTGCTGGTGCTATCAAAAAAAGTATCGGCGATCTTCCACCGGGGAGAGGACGAATGATCATCCTCGAAGATCGCTGTAGTTTGGCCCAAGACATCGACACCGCCCACCAAAACGGCGCACGCCTGCGCCTGGCTTGTGGCATTGCAGGCATCAATGTGCGCACCCTACAGCGCTGGAAAGCCCACAAAGGCCTCGCACAGGGCGATGGCAGGCCGCGGGCACTGCGAGCCACACCCAGCCATGCCCTGAGTGCGGATGAGCGCGCGCAGTTGCTCAGCGTGGCCAACGAGCCGCGCTTTGCCTGTGTGCCGCCCGCGCGCATCGTGCCCATGTTGGCCGACGAGGGGGTGTACCTCGCAAGCGTTTCGAGCTTTGCCCGGGTGCTGCGCGCAGAAGGCCAAAACGCACACCGAGGACGCGCCAAAGCGCCCAAGGCGGTGCGACCGCCCACCACCCACATTGCCAGCGGCCCGCGTCAGGTGTGGTGCTGGGACATGACCTATTTGCCAGCGCTCGTGATGGGGTTCTGGTTTCACCTGTACTTGATTCTGGATCTGTACAGCCGCAAGATCGTGGGCTGGGAGGTGCACGACAGTGACACTGCCGACCATGCCGCTCACCTGGTACGCCGCACGGCGCTGGCCGAGGGCATTGCGGCACTCACTGTCAAACCGGTATTGCATGGTGATAACGGCTCTACGTTGAAGGCGACAACCGTGCTCTCGATGCTCCACTGGTTGGGTGTGAAACCTTCGTACTCACGCCCACGCGTGAGTGATGACAACGCCTATGCCGAATCGCTGTTTCGCACCGCCAAGTACCGCCCGGAGTTCCCTGCCCAGGGCTTCGCCGACCTTGAGGCCGCGCGTGCCTGGGCCGCCGACTTCGTGCATTGGTACAACGTCGATCACCGCCACAGCGGCATCCAGTACGTGAGCCCGTCGCAGCGGCATGAAGGCGAAGATCAGGCGATCCTGGCGGCTCGCCACGCGCTGTACTTGCAAGCGCGAGAGAAGAACCCAGCGCGCTGGTCAGGCGACACACGCAACTGGTCGCCGATTGGGGTGGTCACTCTGAACCCCGAACGTGACTGCGTCATCAAGGCGCATTTGGGTTGCAACGATATTCAGCGGTTGGCCGCATGAATGAGGCGACAAGTAGCTTGACACGCGCCGA
>JAUXWC010000128.1 GCA_030685025.1 Rhodoferax sp. | reverse complement strand
CTCACCGGCTTCGAACCACCCCGGGCTCAGCGCCTGGCCGTGGACCTGTCCGTTGGCACCAATCGTGATCAAGCTGAACGGGTGCTGTTTTTCATCCTCGACAACCAGAAAATGGCCGTCGGCGAGTTGCTGGATGGCCGACTGCTCGAAGATGCCGGTCAGGGGCTGAAACCGGACGGTTGTCGGCGCGGTCATGGCAGTGGCTCCGTCACTCGGTGCCCCGGGCGCTACCCAGCTTGACTACGCGAATACCCATTTCTGCTGTCCCAAAAGATGGACGTCCACCATGGCATTGGACCGGCTCACGACCGAACCAACCTCAGCCGGTCAACACTTTGACACTGAGCCCCGACACGCGCTTGAACGATGAATCACCCGTCAGAAAAAGGTGATCAGCTCCCAATTGCAGACAGCTCGCCGCCTGCAGCGCGTCAGGCGTCTTCAAGCCATGCTTGACGCGGATGGCTGCCGCCAGCTCGACTACTTCCTTCGTCAACTCCACCCAGACCAGATGCATCGCGGCCCACGATGTCGTCGAGCTGAAGCATTCCGCCGGGATTGGGTTTCATAGCGTCTCACATTTTGTACGACGAATTTAGTGTACGTTATTTTCTACGTATGTTTCAAATGACGCAGGCCGGGTGACGCCAGGTCAGGTCAGGCCGCGAGGAAACGCTGCGCCCGAGCCGGCAGGATCCCAGCTTCACCTCCTGCGGCACACCGGCCCGCCTACAGTTGCGGCGCCACTGGACCATTCACGCGCATTGCACCCGGAGTACCTCTTGCGGGCCGCAAGTTTTGGTGGTGAACCTACACGGCTCGGCACTGGTGCAGGCAAATCAAAGGATTTCCCACTGACCGGGAACTCATCGAAGCCGCAGTGCAGGGACTCAGGTGGTCAAAAATCCAATCCGCACATCACGGATGCAACACGCACCCGCCACTGACCTCGCCCTTCCATTTGGCCCGCATCGCGGTCTTGAACTCAGCCAATGGGTAGACATGGGACACGTGCGGGGTGATACGCCCGTCGGCCGCCCATTGCATGATCTGGGCGAAGCGGGGGGGCGGATTGACGGGTCGTTGACGGTGGCGATCACCATCGGGCAGCCCAGCACGTCCAGCCCTTTCATCATGATCAGGTTGGTGGGCAGCAGGTTGGCGTTGGGCGCCCCGCCTTGGCCGCGCCCCTGGGCCACCGCCGGGGTGGAGGCCCAACCG
>JAUXWC010000123.1 GCA_030685025.1 Rhodoferax sp. | reverse complement strand
CGGCATGTTGTACTCGCTGCCGAGTCGCGAACTGATTGCCGACTCGGTGGAGTACATGGTCAACGCCCATTGCGCCGACGCCATGGTGTGCATCTCCAACTGCGACAAGATCACCCCCGGCATGCTGATGGCCGCCATGCGCCTGAACATCCCGGTGGTGTTTGTCTCCGGCGGCCCCATGGAAGCCGGCAAGACCAAGCTGGGCGTCATCAAGCTCGACCTGATCGACGCCATGGTGATGGCCGCCGACGACAAGGTGTCCGACGAGGAACTGGCCGAGGTGGAGCGCTCCGCCTGCCCGACCTGCGGCTCTTGCTCGGGCATGTTCACCGCCAACTCCATGAACTGCCTGACCGAGGCGTTGGGTCTGTCCCTGCCCGGTAATGGCACGGTGCTGGCGACCCACGCGGATCGTGAGGCCCTGTTCAAGCGCGCGGGCCGCGTTGCGGTGGAACTGTGCAAACGTTACTACGAGCAAGAGGATGCCTCCGTGTTGCCCCGTTCCGTGGGCTTCAAGGCCTTCGAGAACGCGGTGACGCTGGACATCGCCATGGGCGGCTCGACCAACACCATCCTGCACATCCTGGCGATTGCCCAGGAGGCCGAGATCGACTTCACACTCAAAGACATCGATCGCCTGTCGCGCGTGGTGCCGCAGTTGTGCAAGGTGGCGCCGAACACCCCCAAATACCACATTGAAGACGTGCACCGTGCCGGCGGCATCATGGCGATCCTGGGTGAACTCGACCGCGCCGGCAAGCTACACACCGACGTACCCACCGTGCATGCCAAAACCATGAAGGACGCGCTGGACCAGTGGGACATCATGCGCACCCAGTCCCCCGAGGTACACAAGTTTTACAAGGCCGGCCCCGCCGGCAAACCCAGCCAGACCGCGTTCAGCCAGGCCACCCGCTGGCCCAGCCTGGACATGGACCGTGCCGAGGGCTGCATCCGCTCCGGCGAGCACGCGTTCTCGCAAGAAGGTGGCCTGGCCGTGCTGGTGGGCAACATCGCGCTCAACGGTTGCGTCGTCAAGACCGCTGGTGTGGATGATGAACTGATGGTGTTCGAAGGCCCGGCCTACGTCACCGAGTCGCAGGACGAGGCCGTCGAGCACATCCTGGCCGACAAGGTCAAGGCCGGCGACGTCGTGATCGTGCGCTACGAAGGCCCCAAGGGCGGCCCCGGCATGCAGGAGATGCTCTACCCCACCTCCTACATCAAGTCCAAGGGCCTGGGCAAGGCCTGCGCGCTGCTGACCGACGGTCGCTTCTCGGGCGGCACCTCGGGTCTGTCCATCGGTCACGCCTCGCCCGAGGCTGCGGCTGGCGGCGCGATTGGCCTGGTGCGCCATGGCGACCGCATCCGCATCGACATTCCCAAGCGCAGCATCAACGTGCTGCTGTCGGATGAAGAACTGGCCAAGCGCCGCGCCGAACAAGATGCCAAGGGCTGGAAGCCGACCCTGCCGCGCAAGCGCAAGGTGTCGGCCGCGCTCAAGGCCTATGCCATGCTGGTGATGTCGGCCGACAAGGGCGCGGTGCGGGATTTGTCGCTGCTGGGTGA
>JAUXWC010000108.1 GCA_030685025.1 Rhodoferax sp. | reverse complement strand
GCCGGCCCGGTTTGGGCCAGCGCTACCTTTGCGATGCGCCCGGTCAAGAAGTCCAGCCTCTACCGCAATGAGGTCACGCAGGCCGCTACCAGCGCGGTGCTGCAGGCAGTGCAGCGCTTCGAGTCGGGCAGCTTCAAGCCGCCGACGCTGGTCAGCCTGCCCGCCGTGCGGGGTCGCGTGCGGCCCTTGATGAAGCAGGACGACCGGCGCCTGGACTGGACGCGCGACAGTACCGAGACCATTGTGCGCAAGGTCAACGCGGCCGATGGTTTTCCGGGGGTCGCCGACAGCCTGTTTGGGCAGGCCTGCCATCTGTTTGATGTCTGGCCCGAAGCCACGCTGCGCGGCACGCCCGGCGCCGTGATGGCCCGGCGCGAGACCGCCCTGCTGCGCGCCACGGTGGACGGTGCGGTGTGGATCGGCCACGTCAAGCGAGCGGACAGCATCAAACTGCCGGCGGCGCTGGCCTTCGCCGCCGAGGCGCAGGCGTTGCCGCAGGCGCCGCTGCCCGACTGGTGGCGCGTGGATACGCCCACCTGGCAGGATATTGCCTATGAGGAGGCCGGTGCGGTCGGCTTCCTGCACTTTGAGTTCTACAACGGCGCCATGTCCACGACCCAATGCGAACGCCTGCGCGCCGCGCTGGCGTGGGCCAAGCAGCGGCCGGTGCGCGTGCTGGTGCTGACGGGCGGCACCGATTTCTGGTCGAATGGCATCCACCTCAACGTGATCGAGGCGGCCAGTCTGGGTGATGGATCGGCGGCCGATGAATCATGGGCCAACATCAACGCCATGAACGACCTGGCGTTGGAGCTGATCAACACGCCCGATCAGCTTACCGTGGCGGCCATCGCTGGCAACACCGGCGCCGGTGGCTGTTTTCTGGCGCGCGCCGCAGACGAGGTGTGGGCGCGCGCGGCGGTGATTCTCAACCCACACTACAAGAACATGGGCAACCTGTACGGCTCGGAATACTGGACCTATCTGTTGCCGCGACGTATCGGCATGGATGCAGCCCTCGCCATCATGCGTGATCGCCAACCCCTTACAGCGCAGCGCGCACTGCAAATCGGCTTCAGCGATGCCTGCCTGAGCGGCGATACCGATGCCTATCGGGCCGAGGTGGTGCGGCGCGCAGCGGATCTGGCAGCGGCGAGCGACTTCGCCGCTCGGTTGGTCGCCAAACGCGAGACGCGCGCAAGCGACGAAGCCACCAAGCCACTGGCCGTCTACCGTGAGGAGGAACTCGCCAACATGCGGCGCAATTTCTACGGCTTCGACCCTAGCTACCACCTGGCGCGCCATCACTTCGTTCGCAAGTCGCTGCCTTCGTGGACGCCCCGGCATCTGGCACGGCATCGTGATCTGGGGTGGGGGCTCACATGACCCAACGCGCGCCGCTGTCGGTGTTGATCGTCGATGACGAAGCGCGCTCACTGGAGACGCTGCGTCGCACGCTGGAAGACCACTTTACCGTCTTCACGGCCGCCTGCGCCGAGGACGGCCTGGCGCTGATGCAGAGCGAGTGTGTGCAGATTGTGGTGTCCGACCAGCGCATGCCCGGCACCAGCGGTGTGGCGTTTCTGCGCGGCGTGCGGGCGCAATGGCCCGACACAGTGCGCCTGATTCTCTCGGGCTACACCGATGCACAGGACATCATTGCTGGCATCAACGACGCCGGCATTTGGCAATACCTGCTCAAACCCTGGCACCCGGACCAGTTGCTGCTGACCTTGCAAAGCGCCGCCGAGCTGTGGCGCTTGCAGCAGGAGAACCAGCGCCTCACGCTGGAGCTGCGCGCCAGTCCCGAAAACCTGTCGCTGCGGGTGGCGAATTTGCGCCAGAAGGCCAAGCGCCTGGCTGGTTTCGACCGCCTGACGCGCGCCGCCGACAGCCCGCTCAATGCCGTGTGCGCCATGGCCGAGAAGATTGCCGCGCACGACCTGTCGGTGCTGATCACCGGCGAATCGGGCACCGGCAAGGAGCTGCTGGCGCGCGCCATCCACTACGCCAGCGCGCGCGCCGAGCAACCTTTCGTGGTGGAGAACTGCGGCGCCATGCCTGACACGCTGCTGGAGAGTGAGCTGTTCGGGCACAAGCGCGGCGCCTTCACTGGCGCGGTTGAGTCACGCATTGGCTTGTTTCAGCAGGCCGACGGCGGCACCTTGTTCCTGGACGAAATTGGCGAGACCTCGCCGGCGTTTCAGGTGAAGCTTTTGCGCGCCTTGCAGGAGGGCGAGGTCCGCCCGGTGGGTAGCCCGCGACCGGTGTCGGTGAACGTGCGCCTGATCGCCGCCACCAACCGCGATCTGGAGTCGGAAGTGGCGGCCGGGCGCTTTCGCGAAGACCTGTACTACCGCATTGCCGGCATGACCATCAACCTGCCGGCGCTGCGCCAACGCCCGCAGGACATCGTGCCCATCGTCGAGCAGATGCTCAAAAAGTCACCGCTGGCTGGTCGGCAACTGTCGGCGGAGGCGGTGCAGTGCCTGCGGCGCCACGCCTGGCCCGGCAACGTGCGCGAACTGCAAAACGAGATTCAACGGGCATTGGCGCTGGGCGACGGTCCGGTTCTGGGTGCGGAGCTGCTGTCACCACGACTGCGTCAGACCAGTCCGATGGCTGGCAATCCTGCTGGCCCTGTGGCCGTCGCCGACGACGAGTCGGGCTTGCTGCGTCACCAACTCGAACGCGTGGAGGCACAACTGATTCACGCGTCGATGGCGCGCCACCGCGGCAACAAGACCCGCGTCGCCGAGGAGCTGGGCCTGACGCGTGTCGGCTTGCGTATGAAGCTGGTTCGGCTGGGGCTGGGGTAGGTTGTGCACTTTCGTACCTCTGTCCGGCGCATTTGAATTGGTGTGGTAAACCGCTGCTTGATGCATGCACTTGTGCGGCGGCTACACTGTTAGCGGCGTTGATTTCGTTATGTGTTCGGAGCTTGACTCATGGTCAGGAAGGTTGTTTCGCAATTTGATGGTCCTGATGCCGTGATAGCGACATCAAGTTGAATGCCGAGTCAACGTTGCTGAAATCCAATTGATGGATCAACGAAGTGTTCGAGCGCTGAATGATGGTCAGCCCCATCTGAAAACCAAGCGCTCAAGGGCTTCCAACCCGTTCCTAGACGCGACTACTTGAGTCGTTTGAAATCCAGAGAGCCATATATGCAGATTGAGTCCATCGAAATCAAGAACTATCGGCTTTTCCGCGACGCCAGGTTAGGCAATCTGCCTAGGCTCTGCGTGTTAGTAGGTGCCAACGGAACAGGAAAGTCCACTCTATTTGATGTGTTTTCCTTCCTGAAGGATGCCCTCGCTATGAACGTTGGCAAAGCGGTCGCCAAGCGGGGTGGGTACAAGGAACTTGCCAGCCGCGGATTTGCGCATGAGCCTATAGAAATCACGCTTCAGTTTCGACTCGAGATCACTGGGTATGAGCGCTTAGTGACGTACCTTCTCCGCATAGAGCCCGATAGCCAAGGGCGTGCTGTCGTTGCCCGTGAAATCCTCCGATACAAGCGCGGGGCCAACGGCAAGCCCTTTCACTTCCTGGATTTCACACATGGCCGAGGCTATGCCATCAACAACGAGGAAGACTTCTCCAAGGCAGAAGAAACGTTGAACCGCGAAGAACAAGAGCTGGACGCGCCTGATATTCTGGCCGTTAAGGGCCTCGGGCAGTTTGAGCGGTTCAAGGCCGCGAGTGCGTTTCGCCTGATGATTGAGAACTGGCACATTTCTGATTTCCATGTGTCCGACGCGCGCCCTAGCCAAGAGGAGGGATTTGCCGAGCATCTCTCAACACGAGGAGAGAACTTACCCTTGGTGGCGAACTATTTGTTTGAACATCACAAAGAGCGATTTGATCGTGTTCTGAAGGCTATGCAGCGTCGCGTTCCGGGAGTCTCGGTGGTTGAGCCGAAGCAGACTGAGGATGGGCGATTGGTTTTGAGATTTCAGGATGGAAGCTTCAAGGACCCGTTCATCGCCCGACACGTATCGGATGGAACAATCAAAATGTTCGCGTACCTCGTTTTGCTTAACGACCCCAAGCCGTTTCCAATGTTGGCGATAGAGGAGCCGGAGAATCAACTGTATCCGGAGCTTTTGCCAGAGCTGGCTGAAGAGTTTAGGGATTACGCTTTGCGAGGCGGACAGGTGTTTATCTCGACGCATTCTCCAGATTTCTTGAACGCGCTGATGCTGGAAGAGATTTACTGCTTGCGCAAGGTGCAAGGCTTTACACAAATCAGCAGGGCTAGCGACTCACAGACACTCCAGTCGTTGTTTGAGGCGGGTGACCTGCCCGGATATCTGTGGAAGCAAGGACTTTTCGAAGGTGTGAATTGATGCCTGGGCGGCTTGTTTTTCTATTGGAGGAACCGTCCATGAAGGTGTTGCTCTTGGGTCTGATGCCTCGCTTGTTTCCGGGCTGGGTTCACGGCGAACACTTTTTGTGTGTGGAGCATCAGGGCAAGAGCGATCTGGACAAGAGCATCCCGCGCAAGTTGAGTGCGTGGAGAATCCCTGGTGATCGGTTTGTGATCCTTCGTGACAATGATGGAGCCATTTGCGCTGACGTGAAGGCAAAGTTGACAAGAACGTGCAAGAAGAGCGGTAGACCCGACACGTTGGTACGATTGGTGTGTCAGGAGTTGGAAAGCTGGTATGTGGGGGACTTAACGGCACTCGCGCAAGCATTTTCAGATGACAGACTGAGTAGCCCATCTCTCCAGAAGCGTTTCAAAAACCCAGACGAATGGCAGAAACCTTCTGTGGAGTTGATGCGGCTGATACCGTCCTTTCAAAAAGGAAGCGCCGCAAGACAAATGGCCGAGGTCTTGGGTGCCAAGAGCAATCGCTCGCGTAGCTTCCAAGCGTTTGTGCAAGGTGTCGCGCGCGTTCGCCAAGAGATGGCTCGCGAGTCAAGTTAGCAAATCGAACTGGTCGTGCTACGGTAAGATCACCGGCAGCCCGAGCGTGAACTCGGCGCCGCCCTGGGGCAGGTTGGCCACGCCCAACTGGCCGCCGTGTTGCTCGACGATGCCATAGCTGATCGACAGGCCCAACCCCGTACCCTTGCCGACGCTCTTGGTGGTGAAGAACGGGTCGAACACGCGTGACAAATGCTCGGGCGCAATGCCGGGGCCGTTGTCGGCGAAGCGCAAATGCACTTCGTTGCCGCTCACCTTGATATCGATCCGCAGCTCCGGCGTTTTGCTGCCTTCAGCGCCGGCGGCGTCGTAGGCGTTCTGGATCAGGTTCATCATCACCTGCAGCAATTGGCCGGCGTTGCCCGACACGTGGCAGTCGGGCCCGCGCGTCCAGTGCACTTCGAAGCGCGGTGCGGTGCCTTTCTTGACCCACAGAATGGCGCGCTCAACAACGGCGTTGAGCTCAACCGAGGTGATCTCTTCGTGCACTGCGGTGGAAAAGCGCTTCAGGCCGTTGACGATGTCGGCGGTGCGCTGCGCACCCTCCAGCGTGCCTTCCATCAAAGAGGGCAGGTCCTTGAGCAGGTGGTCGATGCGCAGCTCGGCGCGCAGCGCTTGCAGCTCCGGCGGCAGTTCCAGGCGGTGCAGCGCGGCCAGGTAGGTGTCCAGACGCGTGCCGTAACGCTGCAGCACATGCACATTGCCCAGCACGAAGCTGATCGGGTTGTTGAGCTCGTGCGCCACGCCGGCCACCAGGCGGCCCAGCGAAGCCATCTTTTCGGAATGCATCAACTGCTGTTGGGCGCGTTTGAGCGCTTCATGTGCTTCGCGCAACTGGTGGTAGGCGCGTTTGAGTTCGCCCAAGGGGCGGCCCACCAACACGCGGCCCACCAACCGGCCGTCGCTGTTGCGCCGCGGTGTGCAGTTGAGGTCGACCGGCACCACCTGGCCCCGCGCATCGCGCAGGTTGACTTCCAGCACCGCGCCTTCGCGGGGCGTTTGGTGCTCGGTCGACTGGCGCCAGTGGGCGATGCTGGCCTCGTCGGCTAGCAGATCAAGCACCGGCGTGCCGCGCAGCGATTGTTCGGTGCGGCCGACCAGCTCGCACAGCGCGGCATTGGTTTCTTCGATCAGGCCATCCTGGTTGCAGGCAATCAGCACGTCGCTCATGGCCGAGAGCAGGCTGAAGATGAACTGTTGCGACTGCTCCAACTGGGCGTTCTTTTCTTCCAGCTCCACCTCGTCGGCCACCAGCTTGGAATAGACCTCGTCCATCTTGTGGATCACGTCCAGCCAGGTGGCCTCGTCCACGCCTTCGAGTTCGCCGGGCGGCAGGGCCTGCAGGGGGGAGGGGCGCGGCAGCGACATGGTTTGCCCCGACTCAGTGCACGGTGCAGACCATGCACGGATCAAACGAGCGCACGATGTGCTGCACCGCCACGCTTGTGCCGGGGCCCTCTGGTGGGCTGTCATCCAGTGGCGCGTCCACCAGTGCCATTTCCAGTGCGCCGGGGATGCCGGCAGCGTCGCGTGGTGAGAAGTTCCAACTGGTGGGCGCCACGATCTGGTAGTGGGCAATACGGCCGTTCTCGATGCGCAGCCAATGGCCCAGCGCACCACGTGCCGCCTCCGACAATCCGGCCCCCTGCGCTTGCGCGGGCATCGCCTGCACTTGGTGGAAGGGCTCGTTGGGTTGCAGTGCCATCAGCCAGTGTTCCATCATCGGCAGGATGCGCGCCAGCTCCAGCAAGCGCGCCAGCACACGGGTCAACACCGTGCCCCCATACAGGGCGCTGGCGGCGCGGATCAGCGGCTGGCCATCGACCAGTTGGCGCGCGATCGCGCCGGTCTCGATCACCTGGCCGGCCAGCCGGGGCGCCTTGTTCCAGGTGTAGGCGCCGGCCTTGTCGGGGTCGGGCTGGGTCAGCCCAGCGGTCGGATGCAGCGGCCGGGCGCCGTCACTTTGCGCATACCAGGCGTGGTGCAGGTCTTCGCTGATCTGCGCGGCATCGAGTGCCAGGCGCTGCTGAGTGCCCGCATCCCACACCCCCTGCGCCAGCGCGTGGCCAGCGTCGGGCTGCAGGTAGGCGCCGTAGCTGAGGTAGCGGCCCGGCCCGCGGCCTAGCGTGGCCAGGTCGGCCTGCTCGGCGATATCCAGGAACAGCGCCAGATCGCTGCCCGCCGCGCGCGTGCGCCAGGCTTGCAGCTCGGCAAGGGTCTGCAGGGCCGTCACTTCTTCGAGCGCGGTGCCAAACAGGGTTTGCTCCAGGAAGGCGCGCATTTCGCGCAGGCGCGCGAGCAGGCGCACCCGCTCGGTGGACTCGATGGCGCGTGAGCTGCCGCCGGGCAGGATGGCGCCGGTGTGCGGCCACTTGCCGCCCAGCGCACCCATCAGCTCCAGCCAGCGCCCGCGCGCCGCCAGTGCCGCGCGGTTGTGCAGGCCGCTGGCGGGGCCACCCCCCACCACTGCGGCAAAGCGCCGCTCGGCCTCGCCAAACCAGCCGCGCCGGGCGTACACCTCGCGCGTGAAGTCGGGCATGAAAAATACGTAGAAATGCGTCAGATGGTCGGCCAGGTTCTCGCAGGCCAGCATCAGGTTGATGGCGTGCACGCCGTTGGGCGGCACCACCACGCCGGAGGCATCGGCCAGCGCCTTGGCCGCCGCCACCGACTGCGATACCGAGCAGATGCCGCAAATGCGCGGCGCAATCGTCATCGCGTCCATCGGGTCGCGGCCCTGCAGCACCACCTCGAAGCCGCGGTACATCGGGGCCTTGACGCGCGCCTCGGTCACGCGGCCGCCGGCCACCTCAAGCTGGACTTCGAGGTCGCCTTCGACGCGGTTGAAGGGGCCAAGGATCAGGCGCGTCATGCTGGATTGGAGGCTTAACGCAGCCCGGTCTTGCGCGACACCGGCGGCAGCACCACATGGTCGCTGTGGGCGTTTTGCTTGACGCGTTTGGGCGTGGCGCTTTTAGAGAGTGAGGCCAGCGCCACGAACCAGGCCTTGGGCATGTCGGTGGGCAAGCCAATCGGGATGCCGGCCAGCTTGGGCGTCAGGTGAAACGGATGGCCGGGGTGCTGAAAGCCCGGCTCGGTGCAACTGATGCAGGCATAACCGCCGCGCGTGCACGAGCCGTAACCGTTCCACAGCCGGGTGTTGCAGTCGGCATGCGCCTGCGTGCCCTTGCAGCCCATGTTCTCCATGGTGCAGCCCAGGTCCGACGGTTTGGCCGCGCTGGCCTTGTACTCGTAATACTCGTTGCGGGTGCAGCCGTGGTGTACCAACTGGTCGGCATAAAAGCGTGGACGGCCCAGTGGGTCGAGGTCCGCCTCGGTGAACAGGCCGGCGGCCAATGCCATCAGGCTGTCGGTCACCCAGCCGGGGTGGGTCGGGCAGCCAGCGATGTTGATTACCGGCAGGCCAGCGCTGGCACGAAAACCCGCGCCGAGCAGCCCGCCCTTGTGGTCGTCCTCATACTGCAGGCCGCAGGCCTCGGTCGGGTTGTAGCCCGACGCGGTGATGCCGCCCCACGCGGCGCAACTGCCCACCGCCACCACATGCCGGGCCACGCCGGCGAGCTGGCGCACCCAGTCGACCATGGGCACTGCGGTGCCGGCCAACACGTGAAAGCGGCCGCTGCCATGCGGCCCGCGCAGCATCGCGCCTTCGACACACAGGACATCGAGCCGCACGCGGCCGTGCAGACAGTCTTGCAGCAAGCCAAGGTGGTCCTGGTCGCCGCGCAGCGACAAGGCCGGGTGCCCCATCAGGTTGATGCCATTGCCGCGCAGCAAGCCGGGCAGGTCCGGCGTGTCAGCGCACAGCAGCGACATGCTGCAGCCCCCGCAACCGCCGGCTTGCAGCCACAACACATTGAAAGTCATGTTGCATCTCCTGATACTTTGCGGGACAGACCTTTAGCTCTGTCCTCAACTCATTGTCGGATGTTGGCTGTTCATGTTGCGTGAGTCAGACCTGTGTTGGGGAGTCTATACCGGTCAGCTTCGCTCGACGAGGTTCGATCCGCTAGCGGGACGCCACGCCTTGCATGCGCTTGCGCTGTGCCGTGTAGTCCCACCAGACCCTCGG
>JAUXWC010000104.1 GCA_030685025.1 Rhodoferax sp. | reverse complement strand
GAGATGGATCGCCGCGCTACGCTCGCGATGACGAGTTGGGTGGGCTGCGGCCTGGCGATGACGGCTCTGCTTCATCGTCCGAGGTGTCGCCCCGGATTCATGAGAGTTGTCCCCGCGCCACCGCGCTGGGCACTCAGGCGTTCGCTCAGGCACTCGGGGTCCCTGCTGCGTTGGACGATTGCACACCCCAGGAGGATGCGGACATGCCACAGGAACTAAACGCCATCGCGCTGCTGCGCGCGGATCATGAGGCGGCCAGCCGGCTCGGCCAAGTGTTCGAACGACTGGTCGAGCACGGCGCCAGCGAGGTCGAGACGGTGGCCGAGGTGGAGCGAATCTGTCTGCTGCAAAGCATCCACATCCAGGTCGAAAACGAAGTGTTCTACCCGAGCATGCGCCCGGTGATGGCCGCCGACGCCCAGATCGATCAGGCCCAGGCAGACGACTGGCTGCTGGGGGACTTGATCGCCGAGGTGATTGCGATGCGGCCCTCCGAGTTGGGTTATGACGTCAAGGTCCGCGCCTTGTGCAAGGCCATTGAGCACCACGCGAGTCAGCAGGAGGCGCAGATCTTTCCCCGGGCGATGGCGGCCGTGGCCGATTTGCAGTCGATCGGGGCCGAGATCGTGCAACGCACGGCGGCCTTGCGCGCGCAAGACCTGACCATGGGCCAGCGTCTGGCACGCGAGAACGAAGCCGGCGATCCGGTGGGGCACCAATAACCGGCGCGCGCCCCGCTCGTCAGGAAGCCACGGTCAGCCTGTCGACGACATTGCGCACCCCAGGGGAACCCCACGCGGAGTGCCACGCGGCATCGCGCTCATACGAACTGTGAACGATGCCGCTCAGCGTGACATCACGGCCTTGGATCTCGACGGTGAGGGCGCGCGCATCGCTGCGGGCACGCAACGTCAGCGCAGCCTCGATGCCGGATCGGACATCACGCTCGGATACCTTGGGTCGAACACCAACCTGATCGCTTAGACCCGTCATGCCAGCCACGTCGGCCACCGCTCTGGCCGCCGCCTGCTTCTGGTATTGCCACTCCACTTCCCCGGACAAAGTCACCCAGCCGCCTTCAACCCTGACCCTGACCGTGTCTCTGGACAGGCCCGGGGCAGACAACAGGGCAAGCTCCACCAGGCGTGCAACGGCGGTGTCCGCAAGCGTGCGGGCGCCAGGCCACACCGGGTCCATTTCCGTCAACAGAACCTCAAGCGGTTCCGCGGGTTCACTCGGCTTGACGGATGCATCGGTTTTCATGGGAACGCTTTGTCTTGATTGGGAGCTTGAAGTCTGCCGCGAATACGTCACGCGATCTGTGCGCCAAACCGCTTATACCTGGCCCGTCATTGCGAGCGTAGCGCGGAAGCACCTCGTCATCGCGAGCGCAGCGCGGCGATCCATGGTGGCGGCGCGGCCAAGGTGGATTGCCGCGCTGCGCTCGCAATGACGGGTCCTTTGCGTGCGCTCGCGATGACGAAGGGGTCAGCAGTTGACGGTGATGTTGTTCACCACCCGGCCAACCGGGTTGACGCCGCAGGGCGATTCGTCCAAGCCGATGGTGACCGGAGGAACCTGGTCCGTGCCAAGGGATGGGCTTGGATGGCTTCGGTCGACCTCACCCGATAGCGTGATGCTGTCCTTCTCCACCACCACTTTGACCGAGTTCATGGGCAAGGCGGTCATCCACTTCAGCACGCCATCGGCACAGCTTGCCATGTCGGCATTGCGCTCGCTGTCCGACGCCGGGCCGGCGCGCGACACCCGCTGCACGGCACGTTCGGCATCCCATTTTTCGGCATAACTGGCAACCTGCCCGCTCAAGGTCACCACGCCGTCGCGAACCTCAACGCAGATTTGACGCGCGTTGATGGCGATGTCGTCGTTCAATTCCGAGATGACTTCCTGCTTCACTTGTGCATTGGACTTCACGGTGTTCTTCCGTTTGCATGGGGATGATTCACTGTGCGCGCCTGGCATCTCGCCGTCGGTGCGCTAAGCCACTTAGGGCGACATCCGGGATTCATGACAACGCCTCGTCATTGCGAGCGCAGCGCGGACACCTGGCCCGTCATTGCGAGCGCAGCGCGGCAATCCACCGTTGCAGCTTCATTGCCATGGATTGCCGCGCTGCGCTCGCAATGACGGCCTCTGATGCCGTGCACTTGAGCAAACCTCACTGGCAACAGCTTGCCACCTTGGGTTCGTTACCCAGCCGTGCAGGCATGCCGTTGACGAGGATGTCAGCGAACTGTTCAGCCGCCAGCGGACGGCTGAAGAGGTAACCCTGCGCCTCGTCGCATTGCCGGGTCGTCAGGAAGTCCAACTGCACCTGGTTTTCCACGCCCTCGGCCACCACCTGTAGTTTTAAGTTGTTGCCCATGCCGATGACGGCGCTCACGATGATGCCGGTGTCGTCCGCGCACTTAATGTCCTGAACAAACGATTGATCGATCTTCAGAATGTCGATGGGAAACTGGTTCAGATAGCTCAGGCTGGAGTAGCCGGTACCGAAGTCGTCCACCGCCAATTGGACTCCCATGCTTTTGAGCTCCCGCAGAATCTTGGCACTGGCCTTGGCGTCGCGCATGAGCCCGCCTTCGGTAATTTCAAGTTGCAGCCGATGTGCTGGCAAGCCAGTCTGTTTCAGCATCTCCGCCAGCGCCTGTGCAAACTCGGCCTGATGGAACTCCAGCGCCGAGATGTTGACCGCGATGGACGCCAGCGCCAGTCCACTCTCGATCCAACGCTGGGCTTGGCCGCAGGCCTCCCGCAACACCCAACGGCCAATCGGAACGATCAGGCCGCAGTCTTCGGCAACCGGTACAAAGCGGTCCGGCAAGACCAGGCCCCAGTCGGGATGCCGCCAGCGCAGCAGAGCCTCGGCACCGGTCACCCGGCCCGTAGCCAGGTTGACCTTGGGTTGGTAGTGCAGCACAAACTCCTGTCGGTCCAGCGCCCTGCGCAGGTGGCTTTCAACGAGCTGGCGTTCCACCGCCCGGCGGTTCATGTCGCTGGTGAAGAACTGGTAGTTGTTGCGGCCCTTGCCCTTGGCGTGGTACATCGCGGTGTCGGCGCTCTTGATCAACGCCTCGGCATCCAGGCCATCGGCCGGGTAGACGCTGATCCCGATGCTGGCGTTGACATGCAGCGCGCTGTCGCCAACGGCATGGGGTTTGGCGAGCGCGGCCAGGATCTTGCCGGCGGTCAATGCCGCGCTCTCCTCGTGGCCACCTTCGGCCAGCAGGATCACGAATTCATCACCACCCTGGCGACTGACCGTGTCCGAACTGCGCACGCAGGCGTTCAGGCGCGTCGTGACCGACTGCAGCAACTGGTCGCCGGTGGCGTGGCCCAGCGAGTCGTTGATGGTCTTGAAATTGTCCAGGTCGAGGAAGAGCACCGCAAGATGCGTGTTGTGGCGCTTGGCCAGCGTGACGGCCTGGGCGATGCGGTCATTGAGCAACATGCGGTTGGGCAGACCGGTCAGGAAATCGTGCTGCGCCAGGTGCGCCATCTTCAGGGTCATGGCCTTGGCCGCGCTGATGTCGTGGAACACGATCACGGCACCGGTGATGTGGCCGTCCCAGTCATGGATGGGTGAGGCGGAGTCTTCAATCGCCGCTTCGCTGCCATCGCGTCGGACCAGCACGGTGTTGGCCTTCAAGCCCATCACCTCGTCGCGTTGCAGCACCAGTTCCACCGGGTTGAAGTCGGCCTGGCGGGTCACGCCGTTGATGATCCGAAACACGTTCTCGATGGCCTGTCCTCGTGCTTCCTCTCGTGACCAGCCGGTCATCGCCTCCGCGGCGATGTTGAGGTAGTTGACGCGGCCCGAGAGATCGGTGCAGATCACCGCGTCGCTGATCGAGTTGAGTGCAATTTCGGCGCGCGCCTTCTCGGTGTAGAACGCCGCCTCGATGGCCTTGCGTTGCATGATGTTGCGCAGGGTTTGCGGCACCAGACCGCAGTCGAAATGCCCCTTGGTCAGGTAAGCATGCGCGCCGCGCTGCACCGCTTGCCTGGCAGGCGCCTCGTCATTGGCGGCGCTGAGTGCCACGATGGGCGTGTGCGGCGCCGCTGCGTGCAACTGCTCGAAGGTGGCCAGGCCCTGGCTGTCGGGCAAACCCAGATTGACCACCACGGCATCGATGCCGCCCTGGCGGAGACGGTCGATACCGGCGCCCAGTGATCTGAGCGACTCCACATCAAAGGGCTCGCTTCGGTCGCCACGCAAGACCTTGGTCAAGACATCGGCATCATTCACATCGTTGGTCAGAACAAGAATTCGGCTGCTCATGGTCGGTTACCTCTGTGGCGTTTCGCGGCAAGTGGAGCCCCGTCAGCCGCAGGCCAACGCTCCCCCCGGCGACGTCCGCAACAACGCGTCGGTCGCAAGAGTTGGGTTTTACCGGACCGACGCGGCGCTGTCAGTACGCTGTCCAACACAGGCGCGGCGGCGTTGGTCAAGTCATCCCGAGCGCAGCGCGGACGCACCTTTTGATCGCGAATGCGGATGAACCTCGTCATCGCGAGCGCAGCGCGGCGATCCATGGTGGCGGCGCGGCCACGGTGGATTGCCGCGCTGCGCTCGCAATGACGACGAACCCGCCGCGCCATGTGGGCAAGCGCACAGACGGTGGGGGCGGAGCTCCCTACAGTTCATTGGTGCGCCACCCGTGGCCACATTGCTAGTCAGTTATCCATTTACTCTCATAGGAATACATCATGTTGAACAAGAATCAGGTTCAGGGCACGGTCAAGGACTTGACCGGACAAGTGCAAGAGCAGGTCGGCAAGTTGGTCGGCAACAAGGAGCAGGAGGCCAAGGGTCTGCACAAGCAAGTGAGCGGCAAGGCCGAAAAGCGCTTGGGCGATGTCAAGGAAGTCGTCAAGGACGCCAAGGACGCGGTCAAGGACGCTGTTCACACCCGTTAAGGCGCATATGTGGGGCAGTGTCCATTGCAACGCCCCCTCTTGGGCCCGTTCAAGCCGCCGCAATCGCCAGACCGGCCATCGAGAACGGGTCCTGTCCGTTGAACCTCCCGGGGAGATCGTCATGTCGCATATTGCCACTTACTTTCACACGCCGTCGGACCTCACTCATGCGTTGGTCACGGCTTGCGCCGATGCCCTTGCCCGCTGGCGCCAGTTGCCACGGGCGCAGCGTGTCTCGGTCTGGCAATGCGCCGCCGTGTCGCTGGTGGTGCTGGGCCTGCTGGTGGCGTTTCACCAGGTTGTCAGCGGGGTGGTGGAACAAGCCGCGTTGCAGCGCCAGTCGCTCGCGCGCAATACGACCGAGACCCTGCGCTGCAAAGCCTTGCCGGGTCAGCCCGCGCGCGCCCATTGCCTGTCACAAGTGCTGACACGCGTCGCGCCCGAGCCCGCAGCGCCGGGGCGCCTGCTGGCGGCTGGTGGACGACACACCGCTCAGTAAGCACGCCTTGCGGCGTCCGCCCGGCGTCACCGCCCTGGGGCTGGCGCGTTGGCGGGCTTCACTCAGTCGCCCAGAAACTCGCCGACCGGTTTGAGGTCGTCTACGCGGTCACAGATGGCCTTGACCACCACCAGGATGGGCACACCGAGCAGCAGTCCCCAGATTCCCCAGAGCCAGCCCCAGGCCAACACCCCCACAAAGACGGCCACCGGGTTCATTTTGTTGGCGCGGCTGGTCAACCAGGGGGTCAGCAAAAAGGCCTCGATGGTGTGAATCAGCAGCGACAAGCCGCTGACCAGCAGCGCCATCTCCACCGTGCCGAACTGCAGAAAACTGACCAGCGCCGAGCCGCCCGCAATCACGATGCTGCCCACGTAGGGAATCAGATCGAGCACGCCGGCCGCGATGCCCCACACCGCGGCGTGCTCCACCCCGAGCGCCAGGAAACACAACCAGGTGGCCACCCCCACCACGGCGCTGGTGAACAACTGCACCAGCATGTAGCGTTGGATCTGGTCGTGGATCTGGTTGAGCGCCTGCAGCGTCACCCGCTTTTTGCTGAGCGTCGGCCCGGCCAGCTTGACCAGCTTGCGCCGAAACTGATCCCCCGAGGCCATCAGGAAGAACGCAATCAGCGCCGCGGTGCCGAGCTGACCGAGGGCCGCCAGCACGCCCATGGTGCCGCTCCACAGGTGGTCCTTGATGTCGAACTTTGGTTTTTCGATCTGCACCCGTTGCACGCTGCGTCCAACCGGTGCAACGCGGTTGCTTTCCTCGGCGGCTTGTTCAAGCTGGCTGGCCGCTCGCTGGACGGTGGCCAGGGTGCTGTCGGGCGCGCCCGGCAGGGCGCGCAAGGACATGCGCAGCTTTTGCGCCGCCGCGGGCAGCGTCTCCACCAGCTTGTTGGCGTCGTCGCTCAGAAAGTACCCGGTCCCCGCCACGCCGCCCAGCGCGCCCAGGATCAGCAAGGCGGCACTCAAGACACGTGGAATACGGTGCCGCTGCAGCCAGTCCACGGCGGGCGACAGGGCGTAGCTGACCAGCACGCCGGCTACCAAAGGAATGAACACCGCGCTGGCCCAGTGCAACACGAACAAGCAGGCCAGCGTGGCCAACACCACCAGGGACAGGCTGCGCACGTCCACCGGCATGTGCAGCATCACGCGCGGCGGCTCAATGGCGACCGGCGCGTGGGCGCTCAAGTCGATGTCGACATCGGGCAGCGTCGAAGAGGAAGGTTCGGTCAAAGCCGGCTCCTGCCAAGTTAGGGAGATGTCCGGAATTCACTAGGACGCGTCGTCATCGCGAGCGCAGACATAAACCCGTCATCGCGAGCGCAGCGCGGCGATCCACGCCCCCGTCATCGCGAGCGCAGCGCGGCGATCCATGGTGGTGGGCCGGCAACGATGGATCGCCACGGCCTTTGGCCTCGCGATGACGGGCCAGGTGTCCGCGCAATCCCGCACGGCGCGGGTGGCGCGGCTAGCGCGGCTAGCCCCGAATGACACGCAGCAGCACCGCCACCACCGCCAACACCAGAAGAATGTGGACCAGCCCGCCCGCGGTATAGGCGGTCAGCAGGCCCAGCAACCAGAGAACGATCAGGACTACGGCAATCGTATACAGCATGGCATCACCCCTTTACTTGTTTGGCCAATCCGCCCGTCCCGGGTCTGGACCCATGCGACGCTCAAGGGCCATTGTCCGGTGGGGTGAGCGCCTGGTCTGTGCGTTGGCGCACCCACGCCGGGCGTTCCCCGGGGTCGCGTGCCGGGCTGTGAAGCAGTGTGGGCTTTAACGCCGTTCGGCGTCGCCGTGTCGTATCGGTGTGTTATCGAACAGATCAATGCTGCGCCCGCCGGTAACCTTGTGCCAAGGCGTCGGTCACTCAGTTCGGCGCCTTGGTTTTTCACGTCACTGAGCAATTTACTGGAGGTTCAAATGAACTACGAAGAGCGCGACACCTATGGCATCTACAAGACCGGCCCCGGTCCCGCACTGATGGGCGCGGACACCCTGAACGGCAATGACGTTTACAACCTGCAGGACGAAGATCTGGGTGATATCAAGGAAATCATGCTTGACATGCGCTCCGGCCGAGTCAGCTACGCCGTGCTGTCCTACGGTGGTTTTCTCGGCATGGGAGACAAGCTGTTCGCGGTGCCCTGGAGTGCTTTGACACTGGATACCGAGAACAAGCGTTTCACCCTGGATGTGAACAAGGACCGGCTGGAAAGCGCGCCGGGCTTCGACAAGGACGACTGGCCCAATATGTCCGACCCAACCTGGGCCCAGGGCATCCATGACTACTACGGCACCAAACCGTACGCGGATGTCTTGAACGGCTAGGTCCAGGCCGAACCCGTCTCGTCATTGCGAGTGAAGCGCTGCACAAAACGCCCGTCATTGGGCGCGCAGCGCGGCAAGGCCCCGTCATCGCGAGCGTAGCGTGGCAAGGTCCCCGTCATCGCGAGCGTAGCGTGGCGATCCATGTTGGCGCGTTGGGGCGGTGGATTGCCGCGCTACGCTCGCAATGACGGGACCAGACGAACCCCTGCTGTGCCTGAGAGCGTAGCGCCGAAAAGCCCCCGTCATCGCGAGCGCAGCGCCGAAAAGCCCCCGTCATCGCGAGCGTAGCGTGGCAAGGTCCCCGTCATCGCGAGCGTAGCGTGGCGATCCATGGTGGAGAGCCGCTCAAGGTGGATCGCCGCGCCGCGCCACGCTCGCAATGACGACTCACACACCAGTGCCAGGGCCTGCGTCGCCGGGCTCTTCGATAGTCGGCATTGGCGCCCCGGCATGGGGCCCGGCATCCCATTGCGACAAATGCCGTCACGGCGTCACGCTGATGCCGTTGGGTCCCTTGCCCACGGGCACGGTCGCAACGACCTTACGGTCCTTGATGTCGAGCACGGACACTGAGTTGGCGTAGGTGTTCGTGATGTATGCGTACCGGCCGTCACGGTCGACCACCACGCCATGGGCGCCGGCGCTGGTCTCCACGGTCTTTACGACCTTGAAGCTCTCCAGGTCAATCACGCTCACGGTCTTGCCGGGCTTACTGCGCGTGCCCTGATTGGCGACCAGCAGCGTGCGCGAGTCCGGCGTCGCGTGCAGTTGAATTGGCACCGTTCCCACGGCGACCTTGCGGGTCACCTTGCGCGTGGCCGGGTCGATGATGGCGACCGCATTTTCTTCTGACAGCGACACGAATGCCAGACGACCGTTTTGCGTGAAGCCGACCTGAGCCGGCCCCTTGCCTGCCGGAATTTGCGCCACCTCCTTCTGGCTGGTGGTATCGATCACCGACACCGTGCCGCCCTTCAGGTTGGCAACCCAGGCCTGCTTGCCGTCCGGGCTGATTCGCATGCCGTGTGGGGAGGCGCCGACGGGGATCGTCGCCACAACGCGCCGCGCCGATGTATCGACCACGCTCACAGTGTTGTCGCCGCCGTTGGTCACGTAAGCGTGGCGGCCATCTGGAGTTACGACGACGTGGGCGGGGTGCATGCCGACCGGCACCTTTGCGACCACCGAGTCAGTGGCGGTATCGATGGCCCACACGGCGCCGACGCCAGCCATCGCCCCGTGTTCGGCCTTTGCCATCCCCGCGTTCGGCATCTTTGCGTCGGTCTTGCCGGGTTCGCCCTTGTTGGTCACCCAGACCAGCTTGCCGTCTGGCGTGACCTGGACGTTGTGCGGTCCCTGACCGATCGGGACGCTGCGGAGCTTCTTGAAGGATGCTGCGTCGATCACGCTGACGGTGTTTGCCTCTTCATCCGCGACGTAGACCTTCCCTGTCGCGGAAAGGGCCGGCCCGGCTGTGGCCAGTACGCTGATCTGCGCGACGGCGATCAGCCACTTGATTCGGTTTGCTTTCATGACAATTACCTTTCTGAATGGGAGTTCATTGACGTTTACAAAATACTGACAACGGAACCCGTCATCGCGAGCGCAGCGCCGGGATCCATCTTGACCGGCCCGCCGCCATGGATTGCCGCGCTTCGCTCGCAATGACGAGGTGGATCGCCGTGCCGACATCCGTCATTGCGAGCGCAGCGTGGCAATCCATGTGAATGTGCCCACAACGGTGGATTGCCGCGCTACGCTCGCAATGACGAAGTGCTGTCTGCGTTCGCGATGACGGCATCAGGCCTCGGCGTGGGCGATGCGCACGATCTCTTTGGCGATGTCTTCCGGTGACAGCACAAAATCGATGCAGCCGCTGGCAATGGCACTCTCTGGCATGTCGGGTTGGGTGGCGGTGCTGAGCTTCTGCGCAATCGTGATGCCGCCCACCTCCCGGATGCCGCACAGCGCCGCGGCGCCGTCGCCGTCATAGCCCGACACGATTACCGCCACCAGTTTGCCGTCCCAATACTCGGTCAATGAGCGCAGAAACACCGTGATGACATCGGGCCAGCCGCGTGGCTTGGAGATTGGCTTGAGCCGGAACTCGCCGTTGTCGACGTGCAGATCCCGATTGGACGGGATGATGAAGACGTGGTTGGGTTCGATCAGCAAACGCTCGGTGATCAGCTCGACCGGCATGCTGGTGAAGCGTGGCAGCACCTCATGCAATTGGGTCGGCATAAGGGTGATGTGATTCACGATGACAATCGCCACCCCCATGTCGGCCGGCAGGTTTTGCAACAGCCGGATGTAGGCGTCCAGCCCGCCGGCCGAGCCGCCGACACACACAATAGGAAAGTCGTTCACGGCAAACCCCCAACTGAAGTCATTCAAACCGCCTCGCAGGCGCGCCTGGACCATTGTCGGGGCCTGGCTTGACGGGCTCTGTGCGGTAGCCCACTTACCGAGACTTCTGGAAGTCGTGGCAGAACTTCGTCCTCGCCAGCACAAAAACTCGTCATCGCAAGCGCACTGATGCCCGTCATCGCGAGCGTCCTGACCTCGTCATTGCGAGCG
>JAUXWC010000103.1 GCA_030685025.1 Rhodoferax sp. | reverse complement strand
GACGGCGACCGTACCACCCTTGGCCGCGTGTTTGCCGCGCAGGCCACGCAGCACACGGGCAAGTCCGGCTTTCAGGTCATGGCCAGTGGCCAGTCGGCCTTCATGACGCGATCGGTGTTGGCCACCGCTGCCGAGCGCACGCTCGACTTGCAGTACTACAGCGTGAGTGACGATCTGACCACCGACCTGCTGCTGCTGCGCATCCTCGGCGCGGCCGAGCGGGGGGTAAGGGTCAGAATATTGCTCGACGACATCAGCCCCTTGGCGCGCGACTTCGGACAACGCGCCATCGCCGCGCATCCGGGCATCCAGGTGCGCCTGTTCAATCCTTTCAGGGTGGGCGGAACATCGAGCCTGGTGCGACTGGGCGAGTTCATCTTCGATAGCGAGCGCCTCAACCAACGCATGCACAACAAACTCTGGGTGACCGACAACGCCGTTGCGATCATCGGCAGTCGCAACCTCGGCGACGAGTACTTCAGCGCCCACCCCAGCGTCAATTTCTACGACGTCGACTTGCTGGTGGCCGGCCCGATCGTGAGCGAGTTGTCGCGCGCGTTTGACGCTTATTGGAACAGCCCGGCGGCGGTGCCGGTGCAGGCATTTGTCGCTTTGCCCGATGCCGCCCAGACCGAGTATGTGCGCCGAACCCTGAACGCGCGCGCCACGGACTGCGAGGGTGCGCTGCCTTGCGACTGGCGCGATGATGGCGGCTTGCGCGAGGCCCTGCAGGCAGGCAGCGTCGCGCTGACATGGGCACCTGCGCAGTTACGTTATGACGATCCTGACCAAGACAAGACGGCGCTGGCCTCCGGCATCCCGCACGGCGCCATCGACGACGAACCCGGCGGCGCGCGCACCGAGACCGAACTGCTGATCATTTCGCCCTACTTCGTGCCGAGCCAGGCGGGGCGGCGCCACCTCGCGCAGATGCGCCAGCGCGGCGTGCACATCGCGGTCCTGACCAACTCGCTGGCCTCGACCGACTCGCCGTCGGCCCACGCCGGTTATGCCCGCCACCGCGCCGAGTTGCTGCGCGAGGGCATCGCGCTGCATGAACTTCGGCCAGAGTCGCGCCTGCGCCACCGCCGTTCGCACCGCTGGGGGCATGCCTCGCCATCGAGCCTGCATGCCAAGGTCACGGTGCAGGACCGCGCCCGTGTCATCGTGGGCTCGATGAACCAGGACCCCCGCTCGCAGTTGCACAACACGGAGTCCTGGATTGTCATCGAGAGCCCGGACATCGCGGCCGATCTGGTCGCGATATTTGAAGAAGGCACTGAGCCGCGACACACGTTCAAGCTTGAGTCGCGACTCCCCGAGGGCATCAACGCGATCCGCTGGACCACGCAAGACGAAGGCGAGACCGTGACCTACGATGTCGAACCCTTGTCTGGCCCCTGGCTGCGTTTGTGGCGTGCCGTGCTCGGAGCACTGATCCCCGAGCACATGCTGTGATGCCGAATTGGCCGCTTGCAGCGACGCGATTCTGCTCAAGCGGGCAGGCTGACGGCCGAGGAGTTCTCGGTCATGAAAGCGCACGTGCAGTTGGGAATCGACATCATCGCGAAGTCGAATTGGCTCAACGATGCCGGGGACGTGATCGAATTCCATCACGAGCGCTTCGATGGAAGGGGATACCAGCACAGGCTGCGCGGCGACTCCATACCCTTGGTGGCGCGTCTTTTCGACATCGTTGATGTCTTTGACGCCTTGACCTCGCGCCGCCCCTACAAGGAGCCGGTCCCACTGCAGGAGGCGGTTCGCATCCTGGCCGAAGGTCGGGGCAGCCACTTCAATCCGAGGCTGCTCAATGTCTTCCAGGACATGACCGTCGAACTACATGGGGAACTGGCCGGCTTGGCCGAAACGGGACTGCCGCAGCAGCTACAGCAGCAGGTGACCAAGTGTTTCCTTGAAAGAAACGGCTACGAAGTACCGTCATTGCGAGGCGCGTTGCGCCGTGGCAATCCATCTCGGTGCGCCAACATGGATCGCCGCGGCCTTCGGCCTCGCGATGACGGGTTGCTGGCGCCACGGCTGACGGCCTCGCGATGACGGGCTTGCTGCACGCCCACCGCCGTTTGCATCGCCATGTCGTCACGCAAGCTGCCGTGGTCGTTCACGTCTTCCCAGCCCAGCGCCAGCCCGTACACCCGCTGGCGCAGCATGTCGGTCACGTCGTGTTTGATCAGCGGGTTGCGCGGATCGGCGATGCAATGCGCTGCCGCCTCCATCAGGCCGAGCTTGCGGTCAGTGGCCCCCCGCAGCATCACCCCGCCATCGGTTGTCATGCTGCCGCCGCCAAAACAAGCGTCCACTACGCATCTGACCCACAATAACCCAGACCCTGGGAGAATGTGGGTCAGGTGCGCTGCCGAGATCGCTGTGTGTTGGCCGCAACGGCGATGACTGTCCACCAGGCCTTTCGGGCCAGCAGCAGACCCAACATCACGAGCAGCGGCAGCGTCAGCAAGCCGTAGCTGCGATGTGCGAGCACGCCGAAGAGCCAGCCGGCTGCGGCCGAGCCCAGCGTCTGGCCGAGGCCGGCTGCAGCGCTCAGGGCGCCCATCACGACGCCCAGCTTTTGCGGTGAAGAACCCGCGGCCAAATAGGCGATCACCGGCAACACCAGGCCGGTGCCTGCGGAGGTCAGACTGACGCCCAGGTACATCCAGGCAACCGAGCGATCCACAGCCAGCACGGCCAACCCAGTGATCGCAAGGAGAAGGCCTGCACCTATGAGGATGGGTGCCGGAACCTTCTCCAGCAGCGACGTAAAAAAGAGCAAGGCGTTGACGCCCAGCATGACGAGGCTGCACTCGGCGAGCATGATCGCTGCCTGTCGCGAAGACTGGCCAGCCTGCTGCTGGCCCTGCAGCACGATGCCCAGCTCGAAACCCGCCAGCACGAACATCACCGTGGCGCTCAGCCACAGCAACGCAACCGGGTGGCCCTGCAAGGGACTCGCCGCTTCGGCTTTGGCTGGTGCGTCAGCCACAAGTGCTGCCGGCAGGCTTGCAGCCAGTCCCACCATCATCACCCCGCCGAGTAAGGCCGATAGAACCAATACAACCCGTGCCGACAGCGCCGGAGAAGCCGCTGCGTCAGTGACCCACGGCCCAACCTCATTGGCCACCGCGCTCAGTGCGGGGCCGAACAGGAATCCGAGCGGCGACCACAGGCACCACTGCGGCGACGAAGAAGCCGGTCGTGCCGCGCAGGGCGTACAGACCCCCGATGCCCGGCCCGCCGGACATCGACGGCATCAACAGCAGCAGCGAGCTTGCGACATACCCGACGAGCCCGATGATCAGGATGCGGCCGCGCCCGACACGATCCGAAACGAGCCCCCACAGTGGGGCACCCAGCAGCACGCCAGCCGCATACACGCCGCTGAGAAAGCCGACGTGGCGACCGACTTCACCGGCGCTGGCGCCGGGCATCATCGCCGCCAGCCACCCTGGCATCACCGGCAAGAGTGCCCCATAGCCGGCGGAGACGATAAAGACAGAGCCCGCCAGCCAC
>JAUXWC010000100.1 GCA_030685025.1 Rhodoferax sp. | reverse complement strand
TCTTCGCTGCCTGCCGGGGAGACGGGCTTGAGCGCGCCAGGGAGTACGTGAGCGGTCTGCTCGTGGCCGATAAGGGAAACATGCTGCGCATGGAAGAGGCGATCTGCGGGGCCGACGAACAAGCCTTGCAACACTTCTTGTCGAACACCACGTGGGACGAGAAAGCGGTCATGGCACAGGTGGCCAGTGATGTCGATCGGTGTCTCGGCGACCAAGCCGACAGCTGCCTGATCCTGGACGAAAGCGGGTTCCCGAAGAAGGGGGAGCACTCGGTGGGTGTGGCCCGCCAGTACTGCGGTCAGGTCGGGAAGGTGGACAACTGCCAGGTGGCCGTGTTCGCCGTCCTGAACTGCGGCGATAAGTCATCGCTCGTGGACGGGCGGCTCTACCTGCCGAAAGAGTGGATCAACGACCGGAAACGCTGCAGGAAGGCGGGTATACCTGCGGCGGAATATCGAACCGAGCGGACGAAGCACTCGCTGGCGTTGGAGGTCGTGCGGACGGCGCAGGCCCGCGGGCTGCGGTACCGATGGGTGGGCTGTGATGCCTTCTACGGGAAGAACCCGGAATTCCTACGTGCGCTCCAGACGGCCGGGGAGACCTTCGTCGCCGACGTCCACAAGAACCAGGTCGTCTTCCTGGAGGATCCCTGCCGTGCCGGGGTCGAGCCCAAGGGAATCCGCGTCGACGAGTGGATGCAGGGAAGGCCGGCCAAGGCGTGGAAGCGGGTCCAAGTACGCAGCACCACCAAGGGCCTGCTGCGGGTAGAGGTCCTGCACCAAGCCGTCTGGGTCTGGGATGGCCGTGAGAAGAAAGCGCAGCAGTGGCGCCTGCTGGTTCGGCGAGAGGTCGCCTGCCCGACGAAGATCGCGTACGTGCTCAGCAACGCCGGTCCCGACGTGACCGTGCGGCGACTCGCCTACATGCAGGCGCAACGGTACTGGGTCGAACGTGTCTTCGAGGACGCCAAGAACGAGGCCGGGCTCGGTGACTATCAGGTCCGAGGATGGAAACCGTGGCAGCGCCACATCGCGCTCGTTGCCATGGCCATGGCCTTCCTGCTTCAGGAGCGCCTTCGCCACGCCGAGGACCTTCCCCTCCTGAGCTGCCGTGACGTGACGAGCGTTCTAAAGCAGGTCCTTCGTGGACGTCAGATGACGCCAGAGAACGTCGCCCGCCAGATGGAACGTCGACATCGACGACGGCAGCAAGCTATCGAATCGGCGTACGCCCGTCAGCGGCTCTCAGAGGCTTCCGGCTCTTCGTGACAAAGTAGAATTA
>JAUXWC010000095.1 GCA_030685025.1 Rhodoferax sp. | reverse complement strand
CTATGCCAGTGCCATCGTCACGACGTATCCCCGAATAGGACCCAATCAAGTCAGCAATGAGTGCCGGCCGGTAGTTGATTGGCGGCTTTCTGGACACTTCGGGAGCCACGCCCGTGGGGGCCGATGCACCCCCGCCACCGCCACCACCGCAGCCCCCAACCAGCGCGGTGACAAGAACTAGTGGAAATAGGTTTCTTTTCATCATTGCGTAATCTCCCAAAAAAATACTGTCAACTAAAAATATCACTTCAACCGATCTGCCGGCACCTCATCCACGGCGATTTTTCCAATTTCGAGCCTTTTGCTTTCGGCGCCGTTGCCATCCCACGTATCCATGAGCCCGGCGTAACCCTTGAGCGCACCTTTCAACACCCCGCCACGCAGTGGCACCAGTGGCGCCACCATGTTCAGCGTGCCGTCACTGGCGTTGGCGGCCCAGGTGTTGGACAGCACCGCGCCCGTGGCCGCAAAGTCAAGCCCCTTCCACTCAGGCACCACCCATAGCCGCTGGTAGGTGCCGCTGCTTTGGGCAAGGGTCTTGAACCCCACCGTGGCCACGGCCAGCGAGTCTTTGGGCAGGGCACCCATGGCACCGGATGCAATGGTTCCGGCAATGCCTTTTGCAGAGCCCTCTGTCTTGACAGCAGTGGCGAGTTGGGCGTAGTCGGTCAGATAGACCGTCCCTGAAGGGTCTCGCCACATCGGGTCCAGCCCATTGACAAACCCGGTGGCGCTTTTGTCGGCGGCTTTGATGACCGTGCCACTGCTTGAGCGGTCATTCAACAGGCGTGCGGCGATTTCGTTGCGAATCTCGTCTGATGACTTGGTGTTGGGCGCGTTGTGCTTGTTGAAGTCAGAGCCGCTGTCTTCGTACCAAACGGTGCGTTCCCATGCGCCATACCGTGCCGCCATGTCGGTGGTGTGTTGCACATCGACGAACTTGCCGAGGACCGTGATCGCCAGGAACATGGGCACCAGGAAGAACATGGCGACCACCACGAACTCCACCATCGCCTGGCCACTTTGGCTGTTGGCCGCTTTGCGCGGCTTGCGAGCTGTTTGAACACCGGTCTTCATGGCTGCACCGCTCATTTCATTTGGTCGCTCAACGACACCGCGCGATCAGCGCCGCTGGCGTCCACCAACCTGGCTTGCCAGTAGGGGCTGAACAGGCTGGCGACCTCGGTTCGGCCGTCCGATCTTGTCCAATCACTTCCCGTAAAACCGGCGTTGGTTCTGGAGCGGTAGAAGTAGGCATGGGCGGAGGCCACGCTGCGCATGGTGCCGCTGGCCAGGTGGTCGTCCAGTTTGATGGTCGTTGAATCGGGCAAGAACTTCGACGCCGTGCGTAGGCTGGTGGCTGGCCGTTCGACCTCGATGCTGATGGGCGTCTTGCCGCCGTTTTCTTCGGGTGTCTGGTCCTTGGGAATGCTCTTGGTCGGATTGCTCATGTCGCGGTAGTAGTCCTGGAGACCGCCCGCGGAGTCGAGCGTTGCGCCCGGCCCCTTCGAGCTGTAACGGCTCCAGGCCGGAATTGCCGCCATCGAATAGAGTGCGTTGCCGTAGTTCTCGGTCGCGGCCGGGTTGTTCTTGTAGCCCTTGGTCTCGCCATACCCCCCGGAAGCGCCAGCCAAGCCGCCGCCCGAGCCGCCCAACTCAAGCAAGGGCGAGCCCAGAGCCACCGTCATAGGTCCCCATGGCGTGGGTACCAAGTAAAGGCAAAACCAGTTGCCGAAGCCGGTGCTGGCATCGAGGGCGAGCCAGCGCTTCTTGTCGCCGCTCAGCAGCGTGCCGCCACTGTGAAAGAAGTTGAAGTGCGTGAAGGACCCAATTCGCGTCGCTGCGCCCATGGCGGGCGGGCACGTTGTGGTCTTCACGGTGCTGGCCCAGTGTGGGATCGGCGTGGAGCCACGCTCACGCGTGAAACGGTCAGTGGTGCGATCACTCACCACCACGTCGGCAAAGCGGTCTGCCTCGGTCGATGAGTCATTCGCTCGGTGCTGAGCCGTTGACCCACTCCACTGTGCCACCGACACAGCCGTCGGGCCGGCCGTGAACGTTCCGCTCGACAGTCTTGCCAAGGGGTCATTTCGCTTGATGACCTCCTCGGCGACATTGGCCATGTCAAGGGCGGTGGTGGCGTGGTGAAGCTGCTGTGCCAACTCATGGCTCTTGATCAATACATCCAGTGCTTTCACCATGGCGGGGGAGACCGTATCGAACGAGGTCTTTGCCGCCGAGATCAGTGGCCCAATGGTGCTCTTCGGGAGGTTCCATGGCGTCTCGATCGACGGAAACAAGGTCTTGTAACTGTCCAGCAAGGTGCCATCCATTCTGTCCACCGTGTCGGCAGCATCCTCTAGATACGACTTGATGCTGACGATCTGCGCCACCGCCGCCTGGTTGGCGACCATCGCGCGGTTGGTGTAGGCCGAGAAGTTGTGGTCACGCGCCTGCAAGACGCCCGCACTGTAGGCGGCGGCGTCGGCGGCGTTTTGAAGCCGTGTTTTGGTGTTGACCAACATGCCGCTGTTGAACAGCAGCAGGCCTATCAGACCCGCTGCTGCTGTAAACACCAGCGAAAAAACCAAAGCCTGCCCGCGTTGCCGGGTCGGCCATGGGTTTGCGCTGAACGCCAGTTTTTTCATGTCGGTGCTGTCACCCGTGCCACGCTGCGCCGGTTACTTCTGGTCGTTTTCCACGTTGTACTCGGACATGCCCTTGGTGGTCTCGGCGCGCCCTCGAGCGAGGGCTGCGGAATCGATGGCCTTGTCGGTAGCCGCTTTCTTGCCCGCAAGTTCATCGGCCATGCCTGCGGTTTGGTTGCGGATGGTCTTGCCAAACAGGCTGTAGGTACCAATTGCGGCGACCGCGATCATGGCCACGATGATGATGTACTCCATCATGCCCTGACCGCGTTGTGTGTTCCGAATCGAATTCATGGCTGGATTCCTCTCTGTGGTGTGGATGAAGATGTCGCTCAAAAATGCAACGACTGGCGGATGTTAGGGGGCTTTTTCAGCCACCGCCATAGTCCGTTCATCCTATAGACAGGCCAGAAAAACTCGACCACGCGAGCGCGCCAGAACGCCTGCATGCATGCGCGAAGACCTGTTGCGTGGACTACTCCGCTCCCGGCGGTTGGCGCAACGGGTAGGCGCTGAAGAGTCGGCGGAGTTCTATGAGAAGGGAGCAAGGGCACGCCATGATTTTGGTGGCGGGGTGGCGACGCCCGGTCACCAGTCACCCAGTGCCAGCAGTTCTTGCCACTGGGCGGTCAGCGCACAGACCGTTCCCCCCAATCCACCCGAGTTAAGCCAATCCAAACCATTGGCTGCATTGAACGTGCTTTGCCCCGCAAATCAAAGATTTACTGAGCCTTACCCCGCATTATTTATACGTTGTTCCGCTATGACGCTGACGCTTGGTTGACAGCCGTCAGAACGCGACGCAAGTCGATAAACATCGTGGTCGCTTCAGTCAGCCCATCGGTATTCGGGCCAATGGGCAAGAATCCTTTGGCCGCATAGAACCGTACCGATTCGGGCTTGGCATCGACCACCAGAAAACGACAACCTGTGTAAGGCATCACGTGATCGGTGATCAGGCCGATGACGAAATCCACGAGTTGGCTGCCAACCCCCTGTCCTTGAAGACTGGCATCCACGGCCAACCTGGCCAGCTTGATCGCAGGGTAGTCCCTGTAGCGAAAGCCCTCCAGTACCGCGTGTTCATCGAACTGTTCGACGGCGACATGGGTACACAAGGTGGTGATGTAGGCAAGGACCTTTGCTTCCCCCTGAGGCACCATCACGAATGTACGAGCCAAGTACTCCTGGTGAAGTTTCTTGGCCTCTTTCCGCAGAAAGGACTTGAGAGGAGTAAATGCTTGGTTTCCCAAGCTCAGTGCGTTGCAGGCGTCGCCAGGTGCGAGCTCGCGCAGCTCAAAGCCCACGGCTTAAACGTTGCCCTTGCTGGGCGCGCGAGCTGGCTTGAGCTTGATGACCACCGAGCCGCGTTTGGCAAAAGTAGTCGCGAGTTTTCGGCCATTCTGCGCAGCGGCCACTGCGGCACGGGTTCCGCGACCATGCGCCAGCCTCCGTGTGAGAGCTTTTGCTTCGTCACCGGAAACCGTAACCGAACCGAGAAAGTTGCTGTGAACTGCCATGCCATGAGTCTACCATTTTGGCGACAAATATGACCACACCACCCAGGCAGCGTGGTCGCCTGGATGTTAGGGGTCTGTTTCACCCACCGCCATAGTCCGTTCATCCTATAGACAGGTCAGAAAAGTTCGGCCACGCGAACGCGCCCAAACAACCATTGACGCCCGTCCGAACCGGTTTGATACTGCGGGCAGCGTCGCTACCAAAAGCAAACCAATCAATCACAACGGAGCATTCACCGTGTCCCAGCTAGCCCTGCCAAAGTCGAGCCATCTCTACCTGTTTCTGACCGCCATGGTCGAGCGCAAGGCGTCGGATCTGTTTCTGACGGTCGGTGCGCCGCCCTCGGTCAAGGTCCAGGGCGAGGTGCTGCGGCTGCCGTTCCAGTCCTTGCATGCCGACGACATCCAGGCGCTGGCGGCCTCGCTGCTGAGCGGGGCGCAGGCGAGTCGCTTCGAGACCGAGATGGAGTGTGACCTGGCCTGCGTGGTCGACGGCCTGGGTCGCTTTCGCTTCAACGTCTACCGGCAGCGCGGCGAGGTCGCCATCGTGGCGCGCCACATTCAGTCCAAACTGCCGTCGGTGGAGGCACTCCACATGCCAGCCATACTGGAAGCGCTGGCGATGTACAAGCGGGGCCTGGTGCTAATCGTCGGGGCCGCGGGGGCCGGCAAGTCAACCACCCTGGCCTCGGTGCTGGACTATCGCAACATGAACCAGTCGGGCCATATCCTGACGATTGAGGACCCGATCGAATTTGTGCACAGCCACAAGCAATCCATCGTCAGCCAGCGCGAGGTCGGCGTGGACACCCAGTCCTTCGACCAGGCCTTGCGCCACGCCATGCGGGAAGCCCCCGACGTCATCATGATCGGGGAAATGCGCGACCCCTTGACAGTGCAACACGCCATCAACTACGCCGAGACCGGGCACTTGTGTCTGTCCACGCTGCACGCCAACAATGCCCATCAGGCGATCGAGCGCATTCTCAACTTCTTCCCGCAAGACGTGCACAAGCGGGTCCAACTGGACCTGTCACTCAATCTGCACGCGGTGGTGGCGCAGCGGCTGATCCAGGGCGTCGACAACCAACGCATCCCCGCTACCGAAGTGATGCTGCGCTCGCCCTATGTCGCCGACCTGATCAACAAGGGCCAGATCGACCAGCTCCGCTCGGTTATCGGCAAGAGCAATGACATTGGCATGCACACCTTCGACCAGTCGCTGTTCGAGCTGTTTGCCAATGGCCTGATCACGATTGAACAAGCGATCGACAACGCCGACTCCAGAACCGATCTGTCAGTGCGTTTGCGCATCGAACTCGGCGCCACGCTGGCACCCGGCGGGCTGTTTTAGTCGGTTGAGGACAGAGCGTCGCTGCGCTCCGGTCTGTCCCGCAAGAACACCCCTGATCAGTTGAGGACAGAGCGTCGCTGCGCTCCGGTCTGTCCCGCAAGGTTTCAGGTTTTTAACGTCGGCCGATCAACAGGCCCACCACCAGGCCGATGCCGGCCGCCGCGCCGATTGCGCGCCAGGGCTTGTCGTGCACGTATTCATCGGCGGCGTGGCCCGCCGCCTGCACCTTGGCAACCGTGGCCTGCTGCAGCGCCGCCAGGTCGGCCCTGGCCTGCTGCATTCTGGCCGCAATCCGGCCGCGCAGGTCGGCCGCCTCCTGCCCGGCCTGGTCGGCCGTCATGCGCAGCAGCTCCTCCGCGTCGGCCACTACCAACCTCAAGTCGCTCATCAAGCGCTCTTTGTGCGAATGCGTCATTTCAGTCATGTCTGCCCTCCGGTTGGTTGGAAAATCTTCGTCATGAAGCACATCGTCATGAATACATATAGGCCCGTGACCAAGGCGTTGGATTGAGCGCCTCGTTCGGCCCGGCCTTGCACGCCAGCACCTGGTGCAGCGACACCCAGTTCTGCTCGAACGCGTGGGCACAACCCGCCAGGTAGATGCGCCACACCCGAAAGGTGGTCTCGCTGACCATGCCACGAATCGTGTCGGCGTTGTGTTCGTAGTTCTGCGCCCAGTGGGTCAGCGTGCGCGCGTAATGGCGTCGCAAGCACTCCACGTCCAGCGCCTCCAGTCCGGCGCCCTGCATGTCGCGCAGGGCCAGGCTGATGTGCGGCAACTCGCCGTTCGGAAACACGTATTTGTCGATGAAGTTCGCCGCCCCCAGCGGCGTGGAGCCACTGCCTGGATCGGTCGAGGTGATGCCGTGGTTGAGCACCAGGCCACCGTCCTTGAGCAGGCTGTGAATCTTGCCGAAGTACTCCGGCAAGTGGTTCAGGCCAACGTGCTCGAACATGCCGACCGAGGTGATCTTGTCAAACAGACCATCACGCGGGTCCACGTCGCGGTAGTCCTGCAGGCGGATCTCCACCAACTCGCTCAGCCCGGCCTGCCTGACCCGTTCACACGCCAGCTCGTGCTGGTTTTTAGACAGCGTGACGCCCACTGCATGGGCGCCAAACTTCTGTGCCGCGCGAATCGCCAGCGCACCCCAGCCGCAGCCGATGTCCAGCAGACGCTCACCCGGCTTGAGCATGATCTTGGCCAGAATGTGATCGAGCTTGGCGCTTTGCGCCTCGTCCAGGCTTTCATTGCGGGTCGGGAAGTAGGCGCAGGAGTAGACCATCTGCTCGTCCAGCCACAAACGATAGAAGTCATTGGACACGTCGTAGTGGTGCCCGATGGAGCGCGCGTCCTTGGCCCGGTTGTGCCGCACCGTGCTGAGGATGCGGCCAAAGCGACCGCGCATCGGCACGCCCGTGTGGGCCAGCCTGGAGGCTGCCTCAACGATATCGCGCGCGCCACCGAGCACATCGAAGTGGCCGTTGACGTAACCCTCCGCCAGGTTGTCCAGGCTGGGCGGCAGGAAATAGCGCAACGCCGCCGGCCCAGGCAGGCGCACGGTCACGCGCGGATTGGGTCCGAGGTCATGGGCAAAGCCGTTCCACAACGCCAGGCGCAGCGGAATGTCGGTCTGGGACCGCAGGCCGGCCAGCAGCCGCGTCAGCAGACCGTGCTCAGGGCTCACGAGTTGGGCGTTGGCGTCCATTGGCCCAACTCCAGCGGAACGAAGATGCGTTCGCCATCACCCGCTATCAACCCGACACGCGCGAGCGTCCCGCCGCCGAAGGCCGCCGCAGTCGCGACCAACAGCAGACCGGCAACAACCAGGGTCAGGACCAACAGTTTGCGCTTCATGGTTCATCCATTTCTCTGACGCGGCGTCGCGGGCACGCCACCACGCGTGGCAAGTAGCTTCCAGAACAAGTGATCGGCCATCCGACCCAAGCACACTGCCATGCTAAAAAGACTGATTCCGGCGCACTTGCGATTTGTCAACCGCGGACCCTCTAGCAGCGCCTACCGTGTCACTTGATCGGCGCGCTTGATCAAGCTGCATCGGCAAGCGCGCATCGCTTGGACCAGCGAGGCCAGTGCGCGCCGCGGGCACGAAAACTCCTGGCAACGCGGTTGACACGGGACGCAGCGCCTTCAACAATGCAAGCGCCACCCCAGCACCACGGAGGAACCCCATGAGCAAACACTTGGTCAAACCGCTAAGCAAGACCGTCTCCGACCAACACAAGTCCCCGGCGACGGGCGCCCAGCGCGCCACGGCCAAAAAACGACCGCGCCGAACCCAAGCCGAATCGGGGGACCCCCTGGCCGAGCCGAGCAAGCCACCGGCCGGCCTGTTCGGCGCGACCGAGTCGGACATCAGCGACATCGAGATGGAGGCCGACCGTCTGGCCGACTCGGTCGAGACCCTGCCAGAGCTTGAACGCGAGATTGGTATCGCCGACTGGATCGACCCGCAAACCGGCGAGCCTGCCGAGGGCCAGTCGCCGCCGCACATCGAGAACGAATGAGCAATTAAGGGCTATTCGCGTCGGGCGCGGGTTCATTGATAACCATCAAGTCCAGGCCGCTTAGTGCGTTGCGCGCCCAGGGCGCCTGTAAGATGCAAATCAGAGTCCGGCCGTGGTGCGCGTTCGACGGCCGCCTTCAACCGCATCCGGTATCACGCAGGTCGCCCTCATGAAGACGCATTCGACCGATTCAACCGATCCGCTGCAGATCTGCTACCGGATGCTGTTCGAGCGCAATCCGCTACCGATGTGCGTGGTCGACGGCACCACCCTGCGCGTGCTGGCGGTCAACGAAGCCGCGGTTTCACAATACGGCTACAGCATGCCGGAGTTTGTTGAGTTGACCCTGCTGGACCTCCACCATGAGGACGAACATCCGCTGGTGCGCGAGCACTTTGATAGCCCGCTTGACGACCGCAGCGCCACTCGGCTGTGGCGGCACCGACACCGCAACGGCGCCCTGATCGAGGTCGAGGCCGTCACCCAGCATGTCGACGTCAATGGCGTGCGGGCGCACATGGTGCTGTTTCGGGACATGACCGAGCAGCGCCGCGTGGAGGCGGCTCAGCGCGTGCTCACCGAGCGCCTCACCGCGACGCTGGAGAGCATCACCGATGCCTTCTTCACGCTGGACCGCGATTGGTGCTTCACCTACGTCAACCCGCAGGCCGAGCGCTTGTTGCGCCACTCCCGGGACGAAATGCTGGGACACAACATCTGGGAGGTCTTCCCCGAGGCAGTGGGCAGCACCTTCCAGACCGAATACGAACTGGCCACCATCGCCGGCACCTCGGCCAGCTTCGAGGCGCTGTACGCGCCTTGGAAGGTGTGGCTGGCGGTCAAGGCCTACCCGTCCGATCAGGGCCTGGCGGCGTACTTTCACGACGTGACCGAGCAACGCCTCAACGAACAACGCCTGGGGGAGGAGCGCGAGACGCTCGCGGCGGTGGTCAATTCGACCAACGACGGCGTCATCAGCGTGGATTCCCAGGGCCTGATCCAGACCTTCAACCCCGGCGCCGAGCGCATCTTTGGTCGCGCCGCGACAGGCATGCGCGGCCAATCGCTGGCAGTGCTGATGCCCGAGCGTTTCCGTGCCGCGCACGCGCCGCACATTCAGGCCTTTGTCCAATCCGATGTGCACAGCCGCATGATGGGCCTGGGCCTGATCAAGGGCCTGCGCGCCGATGGGCAGGAGCTGGACCTGGAGGGCACCATTGCCAAGGTGACCGTGCAAGACCAACCCATGCTGTTGGTTAACTTGCGAGACGTCACCGCGCGGGTGTTGGCCGATGCCGAGTTCGAGCAATCGCGCGCGCAGCTCTCGGATCTGACACAACGCCTCATGACCCAGGAGAAGGCCCTGGTCAAGCGCCTGGCGCAATCGTTGCACGACCAGCTTGGCCAGACCATGGCGGCGATTCGCATGGCGCATGAAACCGTGGTGGCGGTGCAGGCTGGCCAGGTCTCGCCCGAGGTGGACCGGCTGCAGTCGCAACTGGGCATGCTCATCGGCCAGGCCATCCGTCAGGTGCGCCAGGTACTGATCGACCTGCGCCCGCCACTGCTGGAAGAGCAAGGGCTGGCCTCTGCGCTGGACAATGAGCTTCGCAACCGCTCGCTGGTGCTGCCCAAGGTCGACTTCTCGATTGACGCGGCACCCGAAGTGACCGCGATGCGCTGGCCATCCGACGTCGAATACGCCGCCTTCATGGTGGCGCGCGAAGCCATCGAGAACGCCTTGCGCCACTCGGGTTCGGGCTGCGTGGCGATCTGGCTGTCGGGCGGGCCTTTGTCCCTGAAGCTGGAGGTGATCGACGAGGGCTCCGGGATTCCCGTGGGCGCAACGCGGCGCAACGGTCACCTTGGCATTCTGGGCATGCACGAACGCGCCAACGCGGTCGGCGCCACGGTCACGATTGATTCGGACGAAGCCAACGGAACCCGCATGTGCTTTGGCTGGCAGCCCCCGCCATGACCCGCCTGTATCTGGTTGACGACCACCGGATCATGCGCGAAGGCCTGCGCGCCCTGCTGCAAACCGCCGGCCACAGCGTGGTGGGTGAGTCCGCCGATCCAACCGAGGCGCTGGCCGACTTGCTGCGTCTGAACCCCGAGGTGTTGCTGCTCGACCTCAACCTGGGCGCGCGCTCCGGCTTCGAGTTGCTGGCCGAGCTGCAACGCCGCCGCCTGCCGGTACGTTGCGTGGTGCTCACCATGTCCGCCGAGCCGCGCCAGGTGGCCGAGGCGCTGCGCATGGGCGCCAGCGGGTATGTGCTCAAGGGCTCGCCCGGCAGCGACTTGATGAAGGCCATCGACGCCGCAGCCCAAGGCAAACGTTACCTCGGCGCCGATGTGGCTGATCTGGCGCTGCAGGTGCTGACCAGGCAGGACGGGGACGACCCCCTGAGCGCCTTGTCGCCGCGTGAACGGCAGATCATCGTGATGGTGGCCCGGGGCCAGTCCAGCGCGCGGATCGGTGAGAGCCTGCACCTGTCACCCAAGACCGTCGCCACCTACCGCAGCCGCCTGATGAGCAAACTCGGCGTGCACGACGTGGCGGGCCTGGTCCGGCTGGCGATCCGCTACAAGCTGATCGACCCGGACTCGCGCTGACGGCAACAGCGGCGAAGAACAGTCGCAGGTGAGTAGAATGTGTACATTCACACACAGGCCAAAACTATGTCCATGACGATGACAGTTCGCCTCGACGATGGCGTTAAGGACCGGCTCGACCACTTGGCCAAAGCGACTCATCGGACCAAGTCGTTCTTGGCCGCGGAGGCGATTCGGGTGTTCGTGGAGAACAACGAGTGGCAGATCGCGGAAATCCAGGCCGCGCTGAGGGAGGCTGATGCAGGCGATTACGCCAGCGATCAAGATGTCGCCAAGCTTGCCAAGAAGTGGAAAGCCCGTGAGGATTAAGTGGCTGCGGGTAGCCTTGCGCAACCTCGATGACGAGGCCACCTACATTGCGCTCGATAACAAGCCCGCCGCACAACTGGTTGTCCAGCGCATTCTCGAAGCGGTTGCCCAGCTTGCTGATCAGCCCGGCATTGGTCGGCCGGGTCGGGTTCCTGACACGCGTGAGTTGGTGGTACTCAAGACACGCTACATCATCCCGTATCGCGTGCGCGGCGAGATGATCTCGATTTTGCGGGTGTTTCACACCTCGCGCCGCCCACCGGACCGCTGGTAGCGAATGCGCGCACCAGCCGCTATCTTTGACGGTGGTGCGCCTGGGTTCTGGCGTGCGACCTCAGCCTGCGCCGGGTGCGAATCAAAGTGATGTGGTCTGGGGTGGTGGCGGTGGCCAACAGGCGAGCATTGCCAAGTTCGCTTGTTTCCCCCGCTCACTCCCCGAACCCCTCTCCCGCCCCGCCGGGCGGAAGCGGGGAGCCTCATTTGGTTTCTGGTCTCGACCAACGCGTTCACGGCGCGACTGGCGCGACTGCCACCGCTCGGCAAGATGGGTCGCCAACGGTCGTAAGCGCTTGCGGGAGTTGAGTCGCGCCACCGGCTGGCCGCTGCGCG
>JAUXWC010000085.1 GCA_030685025.1 Rhodoferax sp. | reverse complement strand
CGGTTTTAGCCGGGACTACCGGCGCATCGAAGAATTCCACGACGGCTTCTACGACAAGCACAACTGGGTAAGCCCATGGACAATCTCAGCATGCAACGTCGACAGCCCGATCATGATAGTCGGCCAGGATTGGGCTTCCGAGGAATTTCTGGCGGGACCGGCCAACACGCGGCAACAAGCCTTGGGTCATGACCCTGACCTACCGACCAACAAGAATCTAAAATACCTCCTTCGGGAAGCGTTCGACAGAGAGCTGAGTGACGTCTTCGCGACGAACGCGTTCGTGTTCGTGAAGCTTGGCGGAATGGGAACACGCATTCCTCTGAAAGACTTACGGCGGTGTGTCGAAACCTACACGCTGCGCGAGGTGGAAATCATCCGGCCGAAGATGCTCTTGTGCATGGGCACCCACGCGTTCAATGCGTTTCGTGCCGCCCTGGGACATTCTTACCAGCCTCTCAATCAGGCGCGATATTCCATGCCAGAAGTCACTTTCCAGGAAACCGAGATATACGGCGTTCCCCACGTCGGTGCTCGTGGGCTCAATTCGACAGGCGGTCGGCCAAAGTCCCTGGAAATCTGGCTTCAATTGGCAAGCAGGCTAAGCCAGCTCTAGCGTGGGCGCCCATCCCACTGTGCGATACGGCGATCGCCTTGCATTCACCGGCATTACTCAGCAGATGTCAGACGGTCATGAAGTCATCACTACCTAAGCGCCAAGCACCATAACGAACGACAAACGCCTCACCTGCCTTCTCCGCTGCCGCACAAGCCTCTGCCTCAACCGGATAGACACCAGCAAGCGTCCAAGGCGCATTGCGCATTGCCGCCCAGCCTCGCCGAAAGTCAGAATTATCCGGATCAAGCGCCGGAGCCCTGAGGGGCAATTCAGCAAACGCGCCAAGCCATGTGGCGCAGCCAACTTCGGAGCCGTCCGTAGTATCGGATGTACTCACGAGACCAATCACCTCGCCGTGTACATTGATAACGGGGCCACCGCTCATCCCCGAAGGCCACTTGGCTCCAACTTCGAATACCGGTGTGGGATTGGTACGCCCATTCGGAAACAGCTGTGTCACTCGACCGTAAGCAGCATACATCCCTTCTGAGACGATCGTGCGAGCGGCTTCTTCATTGCCACTAAAAGCATCAATCGTCGGGAAACCGATTGCCACCACAAGTTCACCAGGTTCTGGACTTGGCGGTCGAGCGCGTATCGGCAAGTTATGAAGGAGGTCTGGGCCCGGCCTTTGCATCTTCAGCAAGGCGAGATCAATCGTCCGCAAATCGTGACCTTGTCGCAGTATGGTCATTGGATTCCCGCCATCAAAGGCCGGAGACCACCCTTCAACTACGCGCACCATCGTTTCCTGCGGCAGGCCGATTGTGCCAAAGGCAACACCGAAGCCCAAGACGGCGACCAAGCCCTCGCCCGGCGGCAATTGAACCCGCATGCTGGCGTCGTTTGTGCTCCGCTTGTGCTGCCCCCGCATCCGGATACCAGCGACTACATGATCGGCCGTGGCGAAGCTGCCCCAAGGGTCGAGCGCGAACGCAGTGCCAAGTCCCTGGAGGTCGCCGTCGGGCAAGACCTGGAACAGCGGGACGATTGCTTTCCTCAGACCGAATGGATCGTGAAGCGAGAACAACGTCTCCGATTGACCCTCCGTTGGGCCAAGCGCACGACTCCGTCCACCTCTTGAGAGAGCCTCGCAGGTCTGGACCACAATGGGAGTAAAAACCTGATCCATCCGAAGCCTTAGTTATGCCTACTGTCCACTCCGAGAAGATCGGCGCAACGGCGGCTGCGCGATACCCTCGTGTCTGCGACGCCCCGTGGCCACCTCTTGCCCCTCTAGGGTCAGATTGACCAACGTGACGTCGTCGAATGGCTGGGTGGTCAGAAAGCCGTCACGCACCAGGCCGGCAAGAAGTTCGTCGAAGTGATCAGCTGTCAGGGGATGACCTGTCGCGGCAAGCAGATCGAGCAGAATTTGATCATTCAAGCGGCCGGGACCTTGATCGAGGAAGCGCAACACCGCGAGCCGCGCATGCCGATCGATTTCGCGAGCGACCATCGTCGCCAAGGTCTTGTCGTTCTCTAGTGACATGCGCAGACGATGGCTGAGCGGAATGGACCAGGCAAGGGATGTCAGCTTTCGGCGACGTCTCCAATGAGCGATCGAAGCAGGACGGAAACCATATCTGCGCCGTCTTGGCCCTCTTCGAGGTTCTCCCCATACAGCATCGCTGTCAGCTGCAGCTTTATCGCCAACCCTGCCTTCGTATGCGCAGGTGTTTGCGCGATCTGCTGATGGATCAATTCGAGGGCATCGCCAGCCGCTTCTTCCTTGGCCTTGGCAGCGACATACCAAGATGGGCGCCGCCGTCGGTTCGCGCCCTCCTCCTTCTGGGCTTCGGAGAGGCGCTGCTCCGCCCGTGCCAATTCCGCCATCGCAGCATGCAGTGCTTGCTCGGCCACCCGCATTCTCGCTGCGAGTTGGAACAGTGGGGCATCCCTACTGCCGGCCCAAGCGGACGGGTGCGACTCCTCGAATTTCACCAGTCCTGATAGTGGTGGGCGCCTCGGGCGCTTGCGGGCCATTGGCAATGGGCTCCTGTCTACCTCCACTCATCCCTCGATGAGCGACAACGGACACGTCCCTTCCTTCCCGCAGACAGTCAACTGAAGCTAAAGCCGGTTTTGGCCGATTGT
>JAUXWC010000084.1 GCA_030685025.1 Rhodoferax sp. | reverse complement strand
GCGAGGTGGTCCCACTCCTTCCCATCCCGAACAGGACAGTGAAACGCCTCAGCGCCGATGATAGTGCGGGTTCCCGTGTGAAAGTAGGTCATCGTCAGGCTCTTATAGCCAAAAACGCCCCAGCTGATGTTGGGGCGTTTTTCGTTGTGCAATCACTTGTCCGCGCGTAACTCCCGCCTCAGTACTTTGCCGACATTCGACTTCGGCAGTTCGTCCCGGAACTCGATATATTTCGGTCGTTTGTAGCCAGTCAGGTTCTTCTGGCAAAAGTTCACCACGTCGTCTTCCGACAAGGTGCCCTCGCTGCGCACTACAAACACTTTGATTGCCTCGCCCTGCTTGTCGTCGGGCACGCCAATCGCCGCGCACTCCAGCACGCCCGCACAGAGCGAGATTACATTCTCCAGCTCACTCGGGAAGACGTTGAAGCCGCTGACCAGAATCATGTCCTTGATACGGTCGACGATCTTGATGTACCCGTGCTCGTCCATCACACCGACGTCACCCGTGCGCATGAACCCGTCGGCCGTGAACGCCCTGGAGTTTTCGGCGGGCTGCTGGTAGTAGCCGGTCATCACGTTCGGACCCTTGATGCAGATCTCACCGGCAGATCCTTGTGGCACAGACTGCCCGGCGTCGTCCTTGATGGCGATCTCAATCGATGGCAATGGCAGGCCGATGGTGCCGGAGAAGCTCTTCGACAACACCGGGTTGTTGGTGCCGATGGCCACGGTCTCACTCATGCCCCAGCCTTCCACCATCGGGCATCCCGTCACCTCCAGCCAATGCTTGGCAGTACCTGCCGATGCAGCCATGCCGCCCGCCTGAGACACACACAAGCTGGAGAAATCCACGGTTTTGAACTGTGGATGCTGCAACAAGGCGTTGAACAAGGTGTTCACGGCGGGCAGCAAATGAAAGGGACGCTTCTTCAGGGTCTCAATGAAGCCTCCAAAATCGCGCGGATTGGGAATCAGCGTCAGGAACGAGCCCCAGCGTATCGCCAACAAACTCAGTGACAGCGCGAAGATGTGGTAAAGCGGCAGGGCCGTGATGCTGTTGACCGCGCGTACATCGCCAACACGTTTCAGAGCCGGCGTAAACCAAGCTTCGGCCTGCAATACCGCCGCCAACACGTTGCGGTGCGTCAGGACTGCGCCCTTGCTCAACCCGGTCGTGCCACCGGTGTACTGCAGAAAGGCGATCGAGTCCAGGCTACTGCTTGTCGGTTTTAGACTCATGGCGGTGCCGTCCGCTACCGCGCGGTTGAAGGCGGTCACGGTGCGCCCGTCAGACAAGGGCAGCTTGTAGGCCGGTACCATCTTGGCGAGGTGGCGCACGGCGAAGGTAATCCAGTTGCCGTACCAGAAACCCAGCAGGTCGCCCATCGATGCAATCACCACATGTTTGATCTGTGTGCGCTCAATCACCTCTTCGAGGGTATGCGCGAAATTCTCCAACACCACGATGGCCGTTGCACCGGAGTCCTTGAGCTGGTGTTCCAGTTCGCGCGCCGTGTACAGGGGGTTGACGTTGACGCAGGTGTAGCCGGCTCGCAAGATGCCCGCCATCGTCACCGCAAACTGTGGCACGTTGGGCAGCATGATGGCCACTCGCGCGCCCGGCTCCAGGCCGCGGCTTTGGAGCCAAGCGCCGAAAGCGGCCGACAGGTCGTCAAGCTGTCCATAAGACATCCAGCGCTCCATGCACACTGAGAACGGCCGGGAGGCGTTCTTCTTGAACGACTCCTCCAGCATCTGCGTGAGCGAGCGATACTGCTCTGGGTTCACCTCATGCGGCACCCCATCGGGATAACTCTTCAGCCAGATCTTTTCCATTGATTGCTCCTGTGCCGCCATTCTGAAGCAGGTAGGGGCCAGCGCTTACCGGGCTTGCCCCAAGGTGGCAGTCAATTCCGTCTCAGAGGTGACAGGATCGGCGTCAAACAGCAAGTCCATCAACGCCGCCTCGCGGGTGCGGATGGTCTCCAGAAAAAGCGTCGCCCCCGATCCTTTTCGCCCCATCTCGGCAAAGGTGTCGAAGCCGCACTCAAGAAACTGCTGCAAAGAACTCAATCCCGCCATGGCCGCCGGTCGACGCATCATGCGTAGCAGCATCCTCAGGCCCGGCGCTCGGGTCAATCGGTCCAACTCGCGTCCGACCGCAAGCACCGTCTCCAACTGATCACGGCGATCGGCCGGCCGACCGACCGCGCGCCACGCCGCCACGTACCGTCCGCACTCCGAGATATTGGGGTCACCCTGGTGCGCCAACCAATGCCGGGCCATGGCGTCATCAAGCTCTTCGGTCAGACCATGCAAACGCGCCATCGACACTGCGGTCTGCACCACTTGCTCGGGGAAGATTCTCTGCAGCGCGCCCGCGATACGCGCGAACTGTTCGTCACGCGCCGTGTAGTCCTTATTGCTGTAAAGCTCTTCCAGGAAGAACTGCGCCGCAGGTCGGTACGGGCCGGCCTTCAACAGGTCGGCGTAGGTACCGGTAAAGCGTCGTGCCTGAAACGCCTTCACGGCGCCCACCATGCAGGCCAGCTCGGGGCAATCGTGGTGTGTCTGTCGCAATAGCGATACCCGTGCCACCGCGTCGCGAATGATGTTTGCAGCTTCCATATAAACCCCGAGTCTATCTAGGCGCCCGCCTCTAGTGCCACGCGGCGACCGCATGCGATAGTGCCGGGATGCAAAGACGATCTCTGTTGACGCTGGGCCTCGCCTCGGCGCTCGTGCTCACGGTTGCAGGCGGCCTGGCGGTGCTGCTGCAACCGGGCTTGCAGGCGGGCAAGCTCACGCCGGCCGGTAGAGATTTTTTCGCCAGCGTTGGCCGTGCCATCCTGCAAGGAACACTGCCCACTGGGGCCAAGGCCGCGACCGAGGCGGTAGCGGGTCTGGTCAACCGTGTTGACGCCCTGACCCTCTCTTTGCCGCTCCATGTGCAGGCCGAGCTGTCGCAACTGGTGGGCTTGTTGTGCACGGCCGCTGGTCGGCGCGGCCTCGCCGGCCTGGACGCCGATTGGCCTGCTGCCAGTGCCGCGCAGGTGCAAGCCGCGCTGGAGGGCATGCGCTACTCCAGCCTGGCGCTGCGTCAGCAAACCTACCAAGCGCTGCATGAGATCGTCGGGGGCGCGTACTTCTCGGATACCAGCACCTGGTCCGCCGTGGGTTACCCCGGACCCGTCTTGATTTGATCCGCGAGAAAGCCATTCAATATGAGCAGTTTGCCTGACCCGATTCAAGCCGGATTGAAACGTGGCTGGAAAGTCCTGGGCGGACCGCACGGCGCCGTGCCGGCAAAGATCGTTTGCGATGTGGCCATCATCGGTTCTGGCGCGGGCGCTGGCATCACCGCGGAACTGCTCACCAAAGCCGGATTGAATGTCGTCATCGTGGAAGAGGGGCCACTCAAGAGCAGCAGCGACTTCAATCAGCAAGAAGCCGAGGCATATCCCGCCCTGTATCAGGAAAGCGCCGCTCGCAAAACCGAAGACAAGGCGATCAACATTTTGCAGGGCCGCTGCGTAGGCGGCTCGACCACCGTCAACTGGACCAGTTCGTTCCGCACGCCCACGCCCACGCTCAAGTTCTGGCAACAGCAGTTTGGCCTGGCGGACTACAGCGGGGATGCCCTTGCGCCGTTCTTCGACCAGGCCGAGCGCAGGCTCAGCGTCAGCCACTGGCTCGCGCCCCCCAACGAAAACAACGACCTGCTGCGCCGTGGTGCGGCCAAGCTGGGCATCCCAGCGGCCGCCATTGCGCGCAACGTCAGGGGCTGCTGGAACCTGGGCTCCTGCGGCATGGGCTGCCCCACCAACGCCAAGCAGTCCATGCTGGTCACCACCATCCCGGCCGCCTTGGACCAGGGCGCCACCTTGTTGGTGGAAACCCGCGCGCAGCAGTTCGAATTGGCCAACGGCAGCGTTCGTTCCGTGCGCTGCATCGCCGTCAAAGCCAACAGCGCGCCCGGTGATTCGGGGCAAGGCGCTACGACGATCGTGGCCAAACACTTCGTTCTGTCGGCCGGTGCGATCAACTCCGCGGGCCTGCTGTTGCGCTCCCAGGCTCCGGACCCGCACGCCCGCCTGGGGGTTCGCACCTTCTTGCATCCGGTGGTGATGTCGGCGGCGGTGATGGACCAAACCGTGGCCGGCTGGGCCGGCGCGCCGCAGACCATCTACACCGATCACTTTCTGGAGACCCAGCCGATCGACGGCCCGATCGGCTTCAAGCTGGAGGCGCCACCCCTGCACCCGGTGATCTTTGCCACCACGGTGCCGGGCTATGGCCCTATGCAGGCCGATTTGCTGGCCAAGTTCCCGCGCACCCACGTGCTGCTGGCCTTGTTGCGAGATGGCTTCCATGAGCAAGCCATTGGTGGTCGCGTCAAGCTGCGCGGTGATGGTTCAGCCGTGCTCGATTACCCGCTGACAGATTTTGTGATGGATGGTGCCCACCGCGCCATGCTGGCCATGGCGGAACTGCAGTTTGCCGCTGGCGCGCAAGAAGTGTTGCCGGTGCACGAGATGGCCCGCCCCTACACCACCTGGCTTGATGCCAAACGCGCCATCGAGGAGCTGCCCATGAAACCCCTGCTCACCAAGATCGTCAGTGCGCACGTCATGGGTGGCTGTGGCCTGGCCAGCACCGACAAGCTGGGCGTGGTCCGCCCGGATGGCGTGCACTGGCAGATCGACAACCTGTCCATCCACGACGGCTCGATTTTCCCCACCAGCATCGGCGCCAACCCTCAGCTCTCCATCTATGGCATCGTCAACCGCCTCGCGCAGGCTTTGGCCAAACGCCTGACCGGACAAGCCGTGCGCCTGGCCTGAATTGTCGACGCCCGGCATGCTGGCACGCATTCAACAAGCTATCACCCTGTCGCTGTTGGCGGTGGCGTTTGGTTGGCTGTTCTATTTCTGGCCCGATTCACAAGGCCTGGCGCTGGTCGGGTTCGTCGCCATCGTCTTTGGTTACGCCGCCTTCCTGGCGGTCGAGTTTGTGGCCCTCAAGCGCATCAATCGTCATCAGACCGGTGGCGCGGCAAGCTGGGCCCAGCTTGCGCGCGCCTGGGTTGGTGAGACCGTCACCGCGCCGCGCGTGTTCTGCTGGCGCCAGCCGTTTCGCTCCAACGTCGTGCCGGACAAGCTCACCGGCGCCGGCCTGCAGGGTCGGCGCGGCGTGGTGCTGGTGCACGGTTTTGTCTGTAACCGCGGCTTGTGGACACCGTGGCTGCGCCGACTCCAGCAGCAGAACCACGCCTTTGTCGCCGTCAACCTGGAGCCCGTGTTTGGCTCGATCGACCAATACGTGCCCATCATCGAACAAGCGGTGCGCCAAGTCACCCAGGTCACCGGCCTGCCGCCGCTGCTGCTGTGCCACAGCATGGGGGGCCTGGCGGCGCGCGCGTGGCTGAGCGCGGTGCAAGCTGACGCGCGCGTCTGCCACGTCGTGACCATTGGCACGCCGCACTTTGGTACCTGGCTGGGCCAGTTCAGCACCGTGACCAACGGCATGCAGATGCGCCTGCAAAGCGATTGGCTGCGGCGCCTGCAGGCGCGCGAGCCGCCCGAGCGCTACCGCCGCTTCACCTGTTGGTATTCCAACTGCGACAACATCGTCTTTCCCAGCGCCACGGCCATGTTGCCCGGCGCGCGCAATCAACTGGTGCCCGGTGTGGCGCACATGATGCTGGCCACCCAGCCCCTGGTCCTGCAAAGCGTCCTCGAGGCGCTGGCCACCGACGTTTGGTGAATATCGCACACCGTGGCTAGCCGATAGTTCCGCCCGGCAGCGCAGGGATCGCAGTACCCTTAGCTGCCGCACAACATTTGGTGAGGCGACAACATGGCAGCGACCGCAATGGAGGTGGGCATCGTGCAGGGCGAGACGGTTTTCAAGACTTGGATAGCCTCGGTGCTCGAACGCGCCAGCGCGCACCTTGGCGTCGCAGGTCAACGGACACTCGTCTCCTGCGAGCATGACGGCGTTCGGCTCTCGCCCGAATCCGAACGCTGGCTCAGCCCCTCGGGCCACGTGCCGCTGCGGCCTCATCCTGAGCCCACCGAGGCGACCTGTACCAACCCAGCCACCGGCCGGGCCGCGCCGCGCGCCGCCGCAGTCGACCCCGCCTTGATTGATTCGCGCCGACTGGACGAATTCCGCGCCATCGACGACTGCAGCCGCAGCCTCACCCGCGAACTCATGGGCCTGTTCCTGACGGAGGCGGCGCTTGCCGTGCGTGACATCGACCTTGCCCTGGCAGGCGCCAACTGTTGCGAGCTGGCGCGCGCCGGGCACGCCCTGAAGGCGCTGGCGGGCAACGTGGGTGCCGTGGGCGTGGTGACCATCTGCAGCCAACTCGAAGCTCATGCCACGCGCGGGCGCTTGTCCGAGGCGCGTGAGCAGGTCTGGCGCTTGCACTTGGTGTGGGGGCAAACCCGCTCCGTGGTCGAGCCCTGGTGCTGAAGGCAATGGCGCGCGGAGCCTGCACGCACTCCCTGACGAGCGTCTGACTGCCATTGTTGTTTGATGTCGCCCACGCGTTGCGCTGGGCGGGCGTGCTAGAGTTCGTCTCTACGGAAACGAACGCCATGCCGTCCCCCACTGAACCTGTCACCACCAGCAAACCTACCCCTGGCACAATCAGCCCGCTGGTACGGGCCTTGATGCTGCGCGGTGCCATGCGCAGCTACGCCCGCAACGCCATCGTGATCTCCGAGGGCGATGTGGGCGACTCGCTGTTTGTGCTCACGCGTGGCAGCGTCAAGGTGTTCTGTTCGGACGCCGAGGGGCGCGAGCTGACCTACGGCACCATCACCACCGGCGATTATTTTGGCGAGATGTCGCTCGACGGCGGGCCGCGTTCGGCCTCGGTCATGGCCCTGGAGAACTGCAGTTGCGCGGTGATCCCCGGCGCCGCCGTCAAGGCCTACATGCTCGAAGTGCCCGAGTTCGCACTGGCGCTGCTCACTCAGGTGATTCATCGCGCCCGCACCGCCACCGACGCCGCGCGTGGCATGGCCTTGCTGGACGTTTATGGCCGCGTGATTGCTCTCCTGGAGGGCATTCACGGCGTGGGCAATCCTGACGAGCCGGTCGAAATCCAGCCAGTCACCCACCAGGACATTGCCAACCGTGTTGGCGCCTCGCGCGAGATGGTCAGCCGTCTGCTCAAAGACCTGGAAAAAGGCGGGCACATCACGCTTGGCGTCAGACGCATCACGCTGCTCAAAAAGCTGCCCGCGCACTGGTAGGCGCCGGCGTTGGGCTTGGTGGTGCATGCGGGCAACCCTTGCCAATCCTGGAGAACCCTGCATGAATGCTCGTTACGGCTGTGTGTGTTTTGCGTTGCCAAAAAAGCTGATGCAGCATTTGGCGGACTGCGCCGAGGGCGAACACCGTGAACTGCTACAGGCGCAAATTCACCATTGCGCCAAGTTGCGGGGTAGCCGCCACGCCAGCGCCCAACCAGGTGCCAAGGGTCCAGCCAAGGCCAAGGCCAAGCCGGTGCCCGCCACCAAACCGCTGCAACGCTCGGTCTTCACGGCTGGTGGTCAAACCTTTTTACCCGGCAAACTGCTGCGCGACGAGGACGACCCGCCCACCAGCGACCGCCTGGCGGACCAGGGTTACGACAACCTCGGCGTGGCCCTGCAATTCTTCAAGACCGTGTTGGGCCGCGACTCGATCGACGGGCGCGGCATGCGGGTGGACGCCTCGGTGCACTACGGCTACCGGTTTGCCAACGCCATGTGGACCGGCGAGCAAATGATTGTCGGCGACGGAGACGGCCGCAACGTGCGCGATCTGGCGGGCTCGCTGGGCATCATCGCGCACGAGTTTGCCCATGGCATCAGCCAGCATCTGGTCAAGGGTGGCCTGGGCGTGGTGCAGGTGCCCGGCGCCCCGCCGACATTAAAAGGCGAGGCTGGCGCCCTCAACGAATCGTTTTCCGACGTGTTTGCCAGCATGATCAAGCAGTGGCACGCCGGCCAAGACGTTCACGCCGCCGACTGGCTGCTGGGCGAAGACATCCTGGCGCCGCACGTGGGCCGGGCCATCCGCTCGCTCAAAGACCCCGGCAACACCAAGCTGACCTGGAGCCAGGACGACCAGATCAAGGACTACCGCCGCTTCAAGAGCACGCAAGAGGCTCACACCGCCTCTGGCATCGCCAACCACGCCTTCTATTTGGCTGCCACCCAGTTGGGCGGCAACGCGTGGGAAACGCTGGGCGCCGTCTGGTACAAAGGCTTCGACAAGCTGCGCGCCCGCGCCACCTTTCTGGATGCGGCGCACGCCACCGTCAGCGTGGCGGCCACACTACACGGCCAAGGCTCGGCCACGCACAAAGCGGTCAAGGCGGGCTGGAAAAAGGTCAACGTGTTGACCTGATCACCCCCAGGCGTACCATTCCAAGCCATGCACTGCCTGAACTGCAACGCCGCCAACCCCGATAACCATCGTTTTTGCGAAGGTTGCGGCGCGTCGTTCAGTTTGCCGGTTATCCAGGCCTGCCCGGCTTGCGGGTATGCCTGCGGACTGAGCGCCAAGTTCTGCGGTGGTTGCGGCATTGCGCTGGACCGGCGCGACGGCGCGCTGGTGGCCAAAGCGCAGGCCGCGCCCCCGTCCGACGTCTGGGGCGAATTGAAGCAAGCCACCGTGCTGTTTGCCGACATCGTGGGCTCCACCGAACACATCGCCGCTCTGGACCCCGAGCAAGCCATGGAGCATCTGCGCCCGGTCATCCACAGTATGTGCGACGCGGTGGAGCGCTATGGCGGCACCGTCATCCGCACCCTGGGCGACGGCATCATGGCCCTGTTTGGCGTGCCCAAATCGCTGGAAGGGCACGCCGTGCTGGCCTGCGAGGCCGCCCTGATCATGCAGGCTGGCTTCCAACATGCGCCGGCCGGCTTGCAGGTTCGGGTTGGTCTGCATTCGGGTCAAGTTGCCTCCGACCCGCACGACGCCAAGGGCGGGCGAGGTGGCGGTGCCCACGGCCTGACCATCCACCTGGCCAGCCGCGTGGTGGCGCTGGCGCAGCCGGGTGGCGTCTGCATGACCGGGGCCACCAAAGCCCTGCTGGGCCAGACCTGCCGGGTGTTGCCCATGGGCGACTACCCACTCAAGGGCATCATCGGCCTGACGCCTATTTTTGAGTTGCTGGGCATGGCGAATCAGCAGCCAGACGCTGCCGGAAGCCAGTGGGTGAGCCCCTTTCATGGCCGCTCGCTTGAAATCGACATCCTTCTGGCAGCACTGGCGCGCGCTCAGGCCGGCGATGCCCGCGTGGTGGGCATCAGCGCCGAGCCCGGCGGTGGCAAGAGCCGCTTGTGCCAGGAGTTTGTACAGCGTTGCCGCAGCCAGGGCTTGCAGGTGTGCGAAGTGCGCGCCCAGCTCTATGGCCACGCCACCCCGCTGCAGCCGGTTCTGGAGTTGCTGCGCAACTTCTACTTCTGCATCGCCGCCACCGACACGCCGGACATTGCCCGCACCCGCATCGCCCAACGCCTGCAAGCCCTGCAAGCCAGCAGTGACGACGTGGAACTGATGGCCGAATTCCTGGGCGTGGCCGCGCCGGACGCCGCCGCCTCACCCTTAAGCCCCCGCGCCAAACACCAGCGCATGCTGGAGCTGCTGCGCCTATTGGTGCGCGACGACGCAGGCACCAGCACCGTGCTGCTGCTGGAAGACCTGCACTGGCTGGACGAAGCCAGCGAGGCCTTTGTGGCGACGCTGGTGGACGCGGTAGCCGGCACCCACACCCTGGTGGTGATGAACTACCGCCCCCACTACACGCCCGCCTGGGCGCAGGCGCCGCACTTCACGCGGCTCGACTTGCCCGACCTGGCCGCCGCCGACATGCACAGCCTGGTGGCGGGCTTGTTGGGCACGCGGCCGGAACTGGCCGAGGTCTGCAAGCTGGTGGTGGCGCGCAGCGCCGGCAACCCCTTCTTTGCCGAGGAATTGGCGCACACCTTGATCGACAGCGCGCTGCTGGCTGGCCTTGAATGTGGCCTGCCGCCGGGGCGCCTGGAGCAGATCGAGCACGCCTTGCCGGCCACCGTGCAGGCGGTGATTGGCGCCAAGGTGGACCAGCTTGGCGAGCCCGAGAAGACGCTGTTGCAAATGTGCGCCATCATCGGCAAGGAGATTCCGATGGCGGTGATTGAGCAGGTGGCCAGCCCTCTGCGCGCGGTGCTGGAGCGGGGTCTGGCGGGCCTGCGCCAGGCCGGTTTGATTCTGCAGCAGCCTGACCAGGCTACGCGGCAGTTTGTGTTTCGGCACCCGATCATTCAGGAGGTGACCTACGGCATGCAGCTCAAGGTGCGGCGGGTGTCCTTGCACGGCGCGGTGGCGCAGGCGATGGAGGCGTTTTACCGGGATCGGCTGGATGAGTTTGCGGGGTTGATTGCGTACCACTATGAGGCGGCGCAGGCGTTTTTGCGAGCGGCAGAGTACACGTCACGGTCGGCTCGCTGGATTGGTGGGACTGACTCCGCACAGGCTATTAAGCTGTGGCACAAAGTGCGTGATTTGTTGCAGGACCAAGTTCGAGAGTCTGAGGTTGACCGGCTTCGTGCGATGGCATGCAGCAAGATTGTGTTTCTTGGCTGGCGACAGGGGTTGACGATTGAAGCGGCTCAGCCCTTGATTGATGAAGCCGTTTGTCTGGCGCAGAACGCGGACCCCAGACTAATTGAGTTGTTACTGTTTGTTGAAGGTCGTATGGGTCAAGCCAACGGCGGCCCGGCAGATATGTATGTTCGCAAGATGCACGCGGCGATCTCTTTGCAGGAGCGACCCAGAGGATCAGGTCGCGCTACAACTCTTCACGCGGCCCTGTGTCAGGCGTACGGATGGGCCGGTCTTTTGCGCGAGGCGTTGTCGGCAAACGATGTAGGCCTAGCAGGGGTGAGAGGTGTTGAGCGTTTTGACCAAGAGTTCGTTGGCTTCAGTATTGAGCAGTGGCTTCTGGGAATGCGCGGTCGTTTGCTTGTTCGGATGGGGCGATTCAACGGTGCCAGGGAGTGCTTGCAGCAGGTGTTGAATTCTGGCGATCCGAATGTTGACCCTGTTCTTCTGCAAATCGCGCATTGGGGATACGTTGAACTTGGTGGGGTATTGGGCGACGCGGTCATGGCTCAAAGTCACGCGTCTATGGCCGTCGGTATCGCCGCAGTCAATGGAAGCCCGTATATGCGCGTTCTAGGGCTTTGTTGTGTTGCAACTGCGAAGCGCGTTGCCCGGGATTACAAGGGCGCTTTGCAGGCGCTTCTTGCTGCGTTGGATGTCATTCGAGGAGGCAACGTCGCGATGGAGTTTGAGACAGAACTGCTTGCTAGCGTTGCCGAGTGCCATAGCCATTCTGACGAGATAGAACTCGTGATCGCGGTTGCAGATGAAACTATTGCGCTGTCGAGGCAGCGTAACTCCCGCATCCCGGAGTGTCGTGCACTAATCGTGAAAGGCAATGCTCTACTTAAGCGCAATGGTGAAGGAGATGTAGTAGCAGCAACCCGACTGTTCGAGCTGGTAGCCAGTTTGATTGAATTGACTGGTGCATCGATCTATGCCGGGTTGCTCAATAGAGCGGGTGCCGAGGGGCCTCTGCGGCCCATTTTGGGATCGAACGCTGTCTTTAGCGAGCGTGTCGGACCAGCAGAGTGAACTTTTGCATTCCGTAATTTGAGACCACTTCTACGTTGGCTCTAAGTTCCTGTTCGCAATATTGGACCCAATCATCAGGTGATGGACGGTACAACTCGGGCTTTGCAGTTGCGGTGATCGACAGCGGTTCCAAGAAGTTAACCGCAATACCCAGGTCGCTGTCAGCTAGCATGTGATTGATTGTCTCCTTGACAAACGTGGTCCATATTTCGGTTGATTCGCTGAGTTTGACATTGAAGATGCCGCTTGCCACACTGTAGTTGGTCTTGTTTGAATGATCTCCGTCCAATTGCAAAAGTTGAACGGGGGTCCTTTTGCCAGAGAGTCCGTGCCGAATCAATCATTTCGGCGCAAAGATCTATGCCACAGTATTGAATTCGCCAACGGCTGCATCTCTCTCTCTGAGAAAATCAAGCAATGCCCCGTAACCGCAGCCAACGTCATTTATCGTGAATGGTCCACTGTGTTCGCAAAGCTTCAGCAGTTGGACGAAGCGCAACTTCTGCGTCAGGGCGCATGGCCAATCAACGCCCATTGGGGTCTTCGCCGCCCCCGGGTTCCTGTTTCTATGGAGGCGACAAGTATTGTGACGCGGGGGGAAACGCACACCGAGGGCGCGCCAAAGCGCCCAAGGCGATGCGCCCACCCACCACCCACATTGCAAGCGGCCCGCGCCAGGTATGGTGCTGGGACATGACCTATTTGCCCGCCACGGTGGTGGGGCGCTGGTTCCACCTGTACCTGATTCTGGATCTGTACAGCCGCAAGATCGTGGGCTGGGAGGTGCACGACAACGACCACTCTGACCACGCCGTTCATCTGGTGCGCCGCACGGCGCTGGCCGAGGGCATTGCCGCCCTCACTGATAAACCGGTCTTGCATGGCGACAACGGCTCGACGCTGAAGGCCACGACGGTGCTCTCGATGCTCAACTGGTTGGGTGTGAAGCCTTCGTATTCACGGCCTCGCGTGAGTGATGACAACGCCTATGCGGAGGCGCTGTTTCGCACCGCCAAATACCGCCCGGAGTTTCCCGCTAAGGGCTTTGCAGACCTTGATGCTGCGCGAGATTGGGCCACTGACTTTGTGCATTGGTACAACGTTGATCACCGCCACAGCGGTATCCGCTACGTGAGCCCGTCGCAACGACATGAAGGCGAGGATCACACCATCCTGGAGGCTCGCCACGCGCTGTACTTGCACGCGCGGGAGAAGAACCCAGCGCGCTGGTCAGGCAGCACACGCAACTGGTCGCCCATCGGTGCGGTCACGCTGAACCCCGAACGTGACTGCGTCATCAAGGCGCATTTGGGTTGCAACGATATTCAGCGGTTGGCCGCATGA
>JAUXWC010000072.1 GCA_030685025.1 Rhodoferax sp. | reverse complement strand
CATCACCACGGTGTTTCACGCCCTGTCCTTCGCCAACCATGAACTGGGCGTGCGCAACAACGGTTTTGCCGCCGAGATTGCCCGCGCGGTGCATGCCTGGCAGGCCCATGCGCTGGTGGACAACCGGGTGCACGCCCGCTACGAAGTCACCGATGAGACCGCCCCCGCCGTGCTGGCCGACCTGCTGCACAACGGCCATGCGCACCTGCTGTCCTTCATGGACCACAGCCCGGGCCAAGGACAGTTCCAGGACGTGGCCGCTTACCGCGCCTACCTCGCACGCAGCTACAAAACCTCCGACGCCGAATTCGATGCCCTGCTCGCGGGCAAACAGGCCGCGGCGGCGGGGGCAATGGAGCGCATGGCGCAACTCGCCGCGCTGGCGCGCGCGCGTGGCGTGGCCATTGCCAGCCACGACGACGACAGCGAAGACAAGGTGAACGCCCTGGCCGACCTGGGTGCCGTCGTCTCCGAGTTTCCGACCCATCTGGCGGCGGCCCAGGCGGCACGCGCGCGCGGCATGGCCACACTCTTCGGTGCACCCAATATCCTGCGCGGCAAGTCGCAGTCCGGCAACATGCGCGCCCTCGATGCCATCCTGGAAGGCGTGGCGGATTGCCTCTGTGGCGATTACTCCGCCGCCGCACTGCTGCCGTCTGTGATGAAGTTGCCCGAACTGGCCGGCATCGGGCTGGCGCAGGCCATTGCCCTGGTCACCCGCAACCCGGCGCGCGCGGCAGGTTTGAGTGATCGCGGTGAAATCGCCGTCGGCCAACGGGCCGATCTGGTCGCGGTGAAGCACCTGGGTGGCTTGCCCCAGGCGGATCGGGTCTGGGTGGCAGGCCGTGCAACGCTGTCGGCGCAGTTTGACCACGCCTGAAGGAGCGGTCGCATGAAAGCACGTCTGGTCTATGTCGTCGGCGCCTCGGGCAGTGGCAAGGACAGTCTGATGGCGCATGCCAGAGGACGGCTTGCCAACGATATCCGGCTTGTGTTTGCCCATCGCTACATCACCCGGGCGGCGGATGCCGGCGGCGAAAACCACGTCGCCTTGACGGCCGAGGAATTCGAATCACGCCGCCAAGCCGGCTTGTTCGCCCTGCACTGGCAAAGCCACGGGCACGCCTATGGCATTGGCATTGAAGTAAACCAATGGCTGGCCAAGGGCATCACCGTGGTGGTCAATGGCTCACGCGAATACCTGGTCGAGGCGGCAAAACGGTATCCGGAGCTGTTGCCGGTGTGGGTCGAAGTCTCCCCCGAGGTGCTGCGAAAACGGCTGCAAGCCCGCGGCCGTGAAAATGCCCAGGAGATCGAGGCGCGGCTGGCGCGCCAGCCCGCGAGTCAGTCCTCGAGCCGCACCGGCGAGGTCATCCGCAACGACGGCGAGCTGCGCATGGCGGGTGACGCGCTGGTCGAACTGATCCGGCGCCACAGCGGGATGGCGTCATGCGTGTGACCTTTTTGGGCACCGGCGCTGCGGGCGGCGTGCCGCTGTATGGCTGCGCCTGCATCGCCTGCGAGCGTGCGCGCCGCGATCCCCGCTTTGTGCGGCGACCCTGCTCGGCGCTGGTCGAAGCGGGTAACACGCGCATTCTGCTGGACGCCGGGCTGATGGACCTGCATGAGCGTTTCGCGCCTGGCGAGCTCGATGCGATCGTGCTCACCCACTTTCATCCCGACCACCTCCAGGGCCTGTTCCACCTGCGCTGGGGCGTCGGCGCGCGCATTCCAGTCTATGGCCCGCCAGACCCGGAAGGCTGCGCCGACCTGTACAAGCACCCGGGCCTGCTTGAATTTCACGCCCTGTCCAAATTCGAGCCGATGACCCTCGGGGATGTGACGCTGACGCCCTTGCCCCTGATTCATTCGAAGGCCACCTTCGGCTACGCGATGGAATCGTCAGATGGCGCCCGCTTTGCCTACCTGACCGACACCCTGGGCCTGCCGCCGCGCACGGAAGCCTTTCTGTCGCAATGGCAAGCGCACGGCCTGGCCCTGGACTGCAGCTATCCGCCACAGCTTGAGCCCAAAAATCACAACGACTGGACCACGGCGCTGGACGTGATCGGCAAGGTCAAACCCGGGCGGGCCTGGCTCACGCACCTCAGCCACCAGGTCGACGCCTGGCTGCTGGACACCGGCCAATCATCCCCCCGTGCCACCCTTGCCAGCGATGGGGAACAGCTTGAGCTGAGCGCCCATTCTGATGGAGCGAACCGATGATGGAGAACAGCGCGGTGCTCGCCGTGGCGGCATCGGTAGTGATGCACGTCACCTGGAACCTGATTGCCCGACACCAGTCGCGCGACGCCTATCCGCTCTGGTGGGTGCTGCTGGCCCACTTGGTGTTGCTGGGGCCGTGGGGCGCTTACTCGCTTGTTAATAAGGTGCAATGGACGCCCGCCCTGGTCCAATGGGTGCTGATCTCCGCGAGCGCCAACGTGGTCTATTTCATCGGTTTGCGCCGGGCCTACGAGCACGCGCCGGTGGCCTTCGTTTACCCACTGGTGCGCAGTTCCCCGGTGCTGATTGCGCTGTGGAGCATGCTCTTCCTGGGAGAGACGCTGGGCGCTTTCGCCTGGAGCGGGATTCTGCTCAGCGTCGTCGGGCTGGTGGTGCTGGCACGCGTGGGTGGCAGCGCGCAAGACAGCCGCGCCCTGCCATGGGCTATGTTGGCGATGTTCGCCACCAGCATCTACTCTCTGACGGATCGGGCCGCCACCGCACATATTCCAGGCTTTGGCGGGTTGGTCGGATTTGTCTCGATCGGCTACTTAGCCTCCTGGCTGGCGCTGACGATCGACCTTCGGCGCACCACCGGATCATGGCGGCCCCGCGCCCGAATCGGCCTGCCGGTGGCGGTGGTCGGTGGCCTGTGCATTGGCCTGGCCTACGCGCTCGTGATTCACGCCATGCGATCCATGCCGGCGGCCATCGTCGTGGCATTTACAAACGCAGGGATTGTCCTGGCCAGCCTTATATCCATCTTCGTATTCAACGAAAGATTTGCCTGGCGGGCGCGCGCCGCCGCAGCCTTCATCATTTGCGCAGGCCTGCTCATGATTGCAAGCTGAAGAAAGCAAAACCAAACCCCAGTGACTACTAGTCCGGGCGTACCCAAGAGCAGGTGTCTGTTCGCACACTACGAAAACCCTGAGAACTACAGCCAGCCCTTGCATGATCTGCAAAAATGCAACCGGCGAGGAACTCCTGTGCTGCTTCAACAATCCCGATGGCGTCAACCAACAATTTGGGTGTTCTGTCGGCCACAAATCAAGGTGCGGCTGCTATTGACAGCGCCCAAGAAGTAGCGGTTGCGGATGAAGCGCGGGTTGACCATGTCGACGTGCCGTCCGAGCAAGGCGGCCACGCCACCAGCGAGCAGCTTGTGGCGGAGGTGCCTGGATTTCTTTGAATGACAGGGGTGATTCGGATAACATGGGTTAAGCTGAATGGCACTTACTTAAGCGGCGCATACCGATAAGCCTGTTACCCGGGCTTGAGTCGGGATTCATTTTCAATGTGACCGACAGGCGGGGACGTGGATGAGGCCTGAAGCTGTCATTGCGGGCTTGACCCGCAATCCACGCCGCGCGGGCCCGTGCAGTGGAACATGCTGCATGGATCCCGGATCGAGTCCGGGATGACAGCCTTTTTCGCTTAAGTAAGTGCCATTCGGGTTAAGCTTACTGCCGTACTTGAGTACGGAGTCAAGCATGATGGAAATCCTGTCAAACAAGCTCACGATTGGCGCGTTGGCCGCGGCCGCTGGCGTGAATGTCGAGACCATCCGCTTCTATCAGCGCAAGGGCTTGTTGCCCGAACCCGAGCGGCCGTACGGGAGCATTCGCCGTTATGGCCAAACGGAGGTGTTTCGAGTTCGCTTTATCAAGGCGGCCCAGCGCATCGGCTTCACGCTCGACGAGATCGCCCAGTTGTTGCAGTTGGAGGACGGCACGCAGTGCTCGAAAGCCCGCAACATCGCCGAGCACAAGCTCGCTGATGTGCGCCTGCGGCTGCTGGCTTTGCAGCGCATGGAGACCGCGCTGGCTGATCTGGTTGAGCGTTGCGCCGCAGGTCGGGGCAAGCTCGCCTGTCCCTTGATCTCATCTTTGCAACAGGCGACCTGATCAAGAGCTACACTTTCCCATCGGAAAGCGCGGGCACAGTTGGCGCCGCTATCGGAGTGTCGAACCATGCAACAACTCGATCGGTGGCAGTTCAAACACATTGGCGCGCGGCTGGGCGCTGGCTTTGGCGTCGTGTTGGCGTTGATGCTTCTCATGCTGCTCGTCGCCGGCATTCAGTTGTGGCGGATACAAGTGCACAACGCGCAAAGCGTGCGACACACCGAGCGCCTGGTGCAGGTGCAGGATTGGTCGACGCTGGTCAGTAGCAACCTGGATCGCGCCTTGACGGCGTCGCGGCTGGATGCCGCGCTGGGTGACGACGAGGCCGCGCGAACCCGTTTGAGCAGCGTGACAAGCAAGCTCAATGAGGATATGGCGGCCACGGGCATGGCCACCGCCGAGCTGCAAAAGAGGGTGTTGGAGATCACGGACGAAGAGAAGATTTCCGCGCTGGTGGCCAAAGTCAACGAATCCCGCGCCCGCTTTGTGACCATTCGCGGCCAGATCCGTGATGACATTCAGATGGGTGAAGGTGGCAAGCGCATCGAATCCGAATTGGTGCCCCTGGCGCAATCCATGCGCAAGTCGCTGGAGGAGTTGGCGGTCAGCCTCAAGGCGCGCAGCACCGCCGCCACGAAGGGGCTGGCCGAAGCCGTGCAGGACGCCCGCTTGATCCTGATCACCATTTGCGCCGTCGCGCTGGCGGTGGGTGCGCTGATTGCCTGGCTGAGCACGCGCAGCATCACGAACCCGATGCGCGATGCCGTTTTGGTCGCCCAAAACATCGCCAGCGGTGATTTGTCGCACGCGTTTGAATCTGATCGGTCCGACGAGATTGGTTCGATGCTGCGGCGCCTGTCACAGATGCAGCAAAGGTTGCATGCGGCGTTTTCAAATATCAGTCACTCTACTGGGGAGATCGAGCTTGCCAGCCGTGAGGTTGCGATTGGCAACGCCGATCTGTCGCACCGTACCGAACAGACCGCCAGCAATTTGCAGGAGACCGCGTCTTCCATGGCGCAGTTGACCGGTACCGTCAGGCAGTCCACCGACTCCGCGCGCACTGCCAGCGAGCTTGCTGTTACGGCTGCGCAGGTGGCGCAACGGGGCGGCCAGGTGGTGGCCGAAGTGGTCACGACGATGGATCAAATCAACGACAGTTCCAAGAAGATTGCCAGCATCATCGGTGTGATAGATGGCATTGCCTTTCAGACCAATATCTTGGCGCTCAATGCCGCAGTGGAGGCAGCGCGCGCTGGCGAGCAGGGACGCGGTTTTGCGGTGGTGGCATCGGAAGTGCGTAGCTTGGCGCAGCGTTCGGCCGAGGCAGCCAAAGAAATCAAGGGGTTGATTGGCGTCAGCGTGGACAAGGTGGCAACTGGTGCCCGGCTGGTGAAGGATGCCGGCAGTACCATGAAGGAGATCGTGGCCAGTGTCCAGCGAGTCACCGACATCATTTCTGAAATCAGCGTCTCGTCCTCGGAGCAAAGCGAGCGCATCGCCCGGATCAACACGGCGATCAACGAACTTGACCGAATGACCGAGCAAAACGCGGCGCTGGTGGAGGAGTCCGCCGCATCGGCGGAAAACCTGGAACATCAAGCGCACAAGCTCACCGAAGTCGTGGCGGCATTCCGTCTTGCCTAGCCGGTCGTCATCCGGCCCTTGAGCCCGCCCACGAACAGGCAGTGCAGCGCGTGGCGCACGCCCGCAGACCGCTCTTGTTTGTGTGGTGTACATGCGGTGATGCTTTAAGACGCATCACTTTGGATCGCACGCTCGCACGGCAGTGCCGGGGGAGTCGCGTCATAATGCGCCAAAATTCCTTGGGTGAGTTGTTGCACGCAAGGTCGAGCGGCGAAACCAAGGCGCGCTCGCAATTTCAAACACGACGCGTTTCAGAACTGTTGGGTAGACCGAAACACGCTGAATCCGGACCGGCATGGATCCGATGTCATAGGGGGCGCGCGCCTTCGATCTGCTGTTGACGCTGAGCGATCGGCGTGACGAAGTCGTTTCCAAGGAAGACCTGATTGCCACAATATGGCGGGATTTGGTTGTTGAGGAAAGCAACCTGCAGGTACATATCAGCGCACTGCGCAAAGTACTGGGAGCCCATGCCATTGCCACGGTGCCAGGGCGCGGCTACCAATTCACGCTGGGAACCGACTCGACTGACACGCCAAAGACAAGGCATGATCGCGCCAGTGCAAATCTTCCCCTTAGCCTGCCGCCGTTGATCGGGCGCGCGGACGATCTGCACACATTGCTCAGTTTGATGCAGGAGCGTCGGGTCGTCACGCTGTCGCTGTCAAGCGCTGTCACCCTCTTCTTTGACCGCGTGGCCGAGCGCGACCATGGCTTTGTGATCGGCGATCAACATGAAGCGGATGCCGCCGACATCTGCCAGCGACTCGATTGTCTGCCACTGGCGATCGAGCTGGCGGCAGCCTGGGTGCCGATGCTGGGTCTGGCGGGCCTGCGCACGCGAATCGGCGAGCACTTGAACCTATTCGACGGTGGACCACGCGATGCACCCAAACGTCACCAGACCATGCAGAGTGCACTGGCCTGGAGCTATTCGCTGCTCGACGACAGCCATCGAAGAGCCTTGCGCAGTCTGAGTGTATTTTCGAGCAGTTTTCCGGTGAACCTGGCGCAGCATATCGACAATTTGCAAGCGTCGCTGGATTGGCTGCTGGCACAGGTCGATCAGACTCAGTTGCACACCTCTCCAGCACTTGAGGCGCGCCTTCAGCTAAGCTGGGTTACCTTGATCTACCAGCGTGGCGAAGCGGGCGACTGCGAAGCTGCCGAGTGCGCTGCCTTCTTGCGCACGCGCGATGGCTCCCTATGGCTTCAACTGGACCAACTGGCGCTGCTGGCCTGCGCCCGAGGCCGCATGATTGAAGCCGCGCTTGCTCTCGGGCGTGCCGAAGTCCATTTTCGATGGCGCAAGGGACGTCGCGACCGCTATCTGAAAACCGCGCACGAACATGCCGTTGCGGCCAACTGCTTCACCCAATGCATGACGAAACCATCGCCGTGTGCAACGGGTAGCTGCTGGCTGCCATAGGGAACGCTGGACCGAGACATGAAATACCTCCTTGGTGGATGCTGCTCTTCGACAATCCTGCTTACCTGAACAGCTTGTGCAGGAGCCGCGATTGGCAAAATTACATCGAAATCGATTCGGGTTGAATTCGGTGAAGTTGTCAGCTCACGACGGTCGCTGCGGCTTTAGCCAGCACTGGAGCGGCGACCTGCGGCAAGGCATAGTTGGCCATTGCGGAAACTACGGCGACGGTCATCGTGATCGAGACGAGGGCGGCGGCGATGTGGAAGCTGAACGGGCTCTTCATGGTGGGCTCCTGGTGGTGCGCGATAGCGCGTTGTTGATGGCTGTACTTTGCCCGCAGCAACCCCTTTATGTCCTTTATCGGCCTGAATCGTTCTGAGTTCGGAGCTTGGCCGCACGGTGCCTTGCGCCCGCATGATGCTCGTTAGGCTTACTTCGGCAAGAACAGCAACCAGTAGACCAGCAGCACGTTGAACAACAGCGACACGCCCAGGGCCAGTTTCCATAAGGCAGACGGATCGCGCGCGATCAGGGGTGAGGCGCTTGGCGCGGTGAGCGGCCGCGAGGCGCCGCGCTCCAGGGCCAGCAAGAACTCTTCGGCGGTCTCGAAGCGCTGACGGGCGTCCCGCGCCACGGCCTTTTGCAGCACGTGGTCCAGCCAGATCGGCACCTGCGGGTTGTGACGGCTGGGCGGTGTGGGGTCGCGGTAGTAGCGGCCCACTTGGTAGGGCAAGACCTCGCCATAGGGCAAGCGGTGCGTGAGCAACTGGTACAAGGTCACACCCAGGGCGAACAGGTCGCTTTGGGCGGTGGGCAATTGCTGGGCTGCATCGTCGTTGGCGGAGGCGGCAGACCCTGCCTTGGCCTGGTAGCCCCACTGCTCCGGGTTGATGTAGCTGGGCGTGCCGGCATGCAGGGCGCGCATGGCCGGCGGCTCTCGTCCGCTCAGGGCCACGCCCAGGTCGAGCAGACGCAAGACACCATCGTCGCCCTGGTGCAAGTTGGCCGGTTTGATGTCGCGGTGAATCACACCCTGGCGGTGCAGGCGACCCAGCGCCCGCAGGGCCTGACTGGCCAGCGTCACGGCCTGGGCCGGGCCGATCTGGTGTTGCCGATACAGCATCTGCTGCAAAGTCTCGCCCACGTGCCAGTCGTACAACAAATAGAAGGCCGTGGCCGTATGCCCGTTGGGTGGCGCCGCGTGCAAATGAACCAGGTGATCGGCCACGCGTGAGCCCTGCATGCGTTTGGCCAACCAGGCTTCGTGCGCCAACATGGCGCGTTCCTGCTGATCGTGTGCACGATGTGGGTGCAAGGTCTTCAAGGCGTACGGTCTTTGGCTTGTTGCGTCCACCACCTTGTAGATCAGGTTGATGCCGTTGTCGGCGATCAATTCGGTGACCCGCAATTGGTCTAGGGCTTGGCCCGTTTTGAGGCGCGGCGGGATCGGCAGGCTCTGGGCGGCGCGGTTTTCATCCTGTAGGTTGGCGTCCATCAGGCCCAGCACGCGCACCACCAGGGCGCTGACGTTGTCGCGGCTGCCGGCCTTGAGCGCCGCCTCGGTCAGGGCCTCGCTGGTGGCCTGGGCGCCCTGCCCCTGCATCAAGTCGCGTAAACGTGCGTCCGATAGCTCACCGTGCACACCGTCCGTCAGCAGGACAAACACATCGCCAATTTGCAAATCGCCCTGTACATAGTCCACCACCAGGCGGTCTTCCGCACCGACCGAACGCAACAACTGGTGTTTGAAGTCGGGGTGCTGCACCACGTGGTCATGTGTCAGCGCCGTGAGCGCGCCGTCGCGCAGCAGGTAGGCGCGCGAATCGCCCACATGCGCCAGGCTGTAGGTCTGGCCACGCAGCACCAGCGCGGTAAGCGTGCACAAGCCCATGGCTGGGCGGCGACGCCGGTTGATGCCGGCCAGCCAGGTGTTTTGCGCCGCGATGATGCGGTCCAGTGCCACCGTGGTGTCCCAGGTCTCGGGCGTGCCGTAATAGTCTCGCAGCAGGCTGATTACGGTGGTCTGCGCCGCCTCGGCCCCCATGCCACCACTGCTCACGCCATCGGCCACGGCGGCAATGGCGCCCATGCCCTCTTGCCCCGCCTGCGGCAGCATGGCGCCACAGAAATCTTCGTTGTGGTCTTTGCTGCCGGTCAGGGAGACGTAGCCGATGTCGAGTTCGAATGCCATGCGCTGGAGGGTAAGCAATAAGGACGCCAGCGTCCAGCGCGCACCACGCTACAGCATCGCCCAGCTTTGGTGCACATCGACGCATTCTTGACTGAAAACATCTGGCACGGCCCTTGCTCAACCAGATCGATGGGGACAGCGCTGGTTCCCACGTCTTGAATCGGCAATGACTCGGAGTAGCCCAATGAAGAAACCCAGCTTAGTGATGATCGGCAACGGCATGGCCGGCGTGCGCACGCTCGAAGAGCTGCTCAAGGTGGCGCCAGACCTGTACGACATCACCGTGTTCGGGGCCGAGCCGCACCCCAACTACAACCGCATCCTGCTCTCGCCCGTGCTCGCTGGCGAGCAGACCATCGACCAGATCGTGCTCAACCCGTTTGAGTGGTACACCGACAACCACATCACCCTGCACGCGGGCAGACGAGTGGTGGCGGTGGACCGCATCAAGCGCATCGTGCACGCGCAGGACGGCACGCAGGAGTCCTATGACCGGCTGTTGATGTGCACCGGATCCAACCCCTTCATGCTGCCCGTTCCCGGCAAGGACCTGGAAGGCGTGATGGCCTACCGCGACATCGCCGATACCGAGGCCATGATTGCCGCTGCCGCCAAGTACAAGCACGCGGTGGTGATTGGCGGTGGCCTGCTGGGCCTCGAAGCTGCCAACGGCCTGATGCGCCGCGGCATGACCGTGACCGTGGTGCACGTGATGCCGACTCTGATGGAGCGGCAACTCGATGCCACCGCCGGCAAGATGCTGCAAAAGTCCCTGGAAGACCGGGGCATGGCCTTTTTGATTGGCGCCCAGACCCAGGAACTGGTGGCGGGCGACAGCGGACGGGTCCGGGCCATCCGCTTCAAGGACGGCACCGAGGTGGCCGCCGACCTGGTGGTGATGGCGGTCGGCATTCGGCCGAATACCGAACTGGCCCAATCGATGCGCCTGCACTGCGACAAGGGCATCGTGGTGAACGACACCATGCAGACCATCACCGACGCACGCATCTACTCGGTCGGCGAGTGCGCCGCGCACCGTGGTATCGCTTATGGGCTGGTGGCACCGTTGTTTGAGCAAGGCAAGGTGGCAGCCAACCACCTGGCACAGTTCGGTATCGGGCGCTACACGGGTTCACTCACTTCCACCAAGCTCAAGGTCACCGGCATCGACTTGTTCAGCGCCGGTGACTTCCAGGGTGGCGCCGGCACCGAAGAGCTGGTACTGAGTGATCCCCATGGCGGTGTCTACAAAAAGCTGGTGATCAAGGACGACAAGCTGGTCGGTGCCTGCCTGTATGGCGACACGGTGGACGGCAGTTGGTACTTCAAGCTGCTGCGCGATGGCCGCAGCGTGCACGACATCCGCGACAAGCTGATGCATGGCGAATCCAACATCGGCGATGTTGGGCACCAAGGTCACAACAAGGCCGCCAGCATGCCCGATGACGCCGAGGTGTGCGGCTGCAACGGCGTTACCAAGGGCACCATCTGCAAGGCCATCAAGGAGAAGGGCCTGTTTACCCTGGATGAGGTGCGCAAACACACCAAGGCCAGCGCATCGTGTGGCTCCTGCACCGGGCTGGTGGAGCAAATTCTGATGTTCACCGCCGGTGGCGACTATTCCGCCACGCCCAAGACCAAGCCTATGTGTGGCTGCACCGAGCACGGGCACCAGGCCGTGCGTGAGGCCATCGTTGCCAACAAGCTGTTGACCACGGCCGCCGCGATGCGCTTCCTGGAGTGGCGCACGCCCAACGGTTGCGCATCGTGCCGCCCGGCCCTTAACTACTACCTGATCAGCTCCTGGCCCAAGGAAGCCCGGGACGACCCGCAAAGCCGCTTCATTAACGAGCGCAGCCACGCCAACATCCAGAAGGACGGCACTTACAGCGTGATCCCGCGCATGTGGGGCGGCGAAACCAACGCCAGAGAGCTGCGCCGAATCGCCGATGTGGTGGACAAATACAAGATTCCCACCGTCAAGGTCACGGGCGGTCAGCGCATCGACCTGCTGGGCGTCAAAAAGGAAGACCTGGCCAATGTCTGGAAAGACATCGGCATGCCCAGCGGCCACGCTTATGCCAAGGCGCTGCGCACCGTCAAGACCTGTGTTGGCTCTGAGTGGTGCCGGATGGGCACCCAGGACAGCACGCAAATGGGCAAGGACCTGGAGAAGGCCATGTGGCGCATGTATGCACCGCACAAGGTCAAGTTTGCCGTGAGTGGCTGCCCACGCAATTGCGCCGAGGCGGGCATCAAGGACGTCGGCATCATTGGCGTGGACAGCGGCTGGGAGATGTACATCGGCGGCAACGGCGGCATCAAGACCGAGGTCGCGCACTTCTTCACCAAACTCAAAACTTCGCAGGAAGTGCTGGAGTACACCGGCGCTTTCATGCAGCTCTACCGCTGCGAGGGCTGGTACTTGGAGCGCACCGTGCACTACGTCAACCGGGTCGGCATGGACTACGTGAAGAAGCAGATCCTGGAAGACCACGAAGG
>JAUXWC010000053.1 GCA_030685025.1 Rhodoferax sp. | reverse complement strand
CCATTGAGTCAATGCCGCCCGCCCCTGCCGCCTTTGGCTCACTCAATCTGGCTCGCTCCCGCACGACGGATGTTGTGACCTGTTGCACTAGAGCCGGTGCAGGCTCCGCTTGACTGCAGAGCCTGAGTCGCCGCACCACGGCGAGAATCAGGCTTGCACGGGCTTCAGCCCTAGACGCGGTAGCGATCCGTGGCGCTGCTCAGCTTGGCAATCAAGGCGGGAGCGATCTCGACGAGTGGCAGAACTTCGTCCGCCGCGCCATGCAGAATGGCCTCGCGCGGCATGCCAAAAACGATGCAGCTAGCCTCGTCCTGAACGTAGTTGTAGCTTCCTGCGTCCTTCATCTCACGCATCGCCTTTGCGCCATCATTGCCCATCCCTGTCAGCATGATGCCAAACGCGTTGCGCCCAACCACCGTGGCGCCCGATTTGAACAACACCTCAACCGACGGTCTATGGCGATTGACCAATTCGCCGTCCTCAACAACCGCGACGTAATTGGCACCACTTCGATCTACCCGAAACTGCTTGCCACCTGGCGCGATGTAGGCGTGTCCGGGGAGAATCCGCTCACCGCTAATTGCCTCCTGGACCGTAATCTGCGACAGACTATTCAACCGAGCCGCGAAACTGGTCGTAAATCCTGGTGGCATATGCTGCGTAATCACAATGCCCGGGGAATCCGCTGGCATGCGGGTCAGGATTTCCTTGATCGCCTCGGTGCCCCCAGTCGACGCGCCGATGAAGATGAGCTTCTCCGTCGAGACCCGCCCAATCGATGCGATGGCCGTGCGCGGTACTGCCGGCGCTGAGCTACCCGCAACATGAACCGGTGACGAGAACACAGCCCGCTTGATGTGTGCCGTTGCGGCGATGCGGATTTTCTCGACAATCTGAGTGGACAACTCGCTTAGCCCATCAGCGACGCCAATGCGTGGCTTGGCAACAAAGTCAACGGCGCCCATCTCGAGCGCCCGCATGGTCACTTCCGCGCCACGCTCCGTCAGCGTTGAAATCATGACGACCGGCATCGGCCGCAAGCGCATCAGCCGCCCCAGGAAATCAATGCCATCCATGCGCGGCATCTCGATGTCGAGCGTGATGACATCGGGATTCAACTCTCGAATCATCTCGCGCGCGATCAACGGATCGTTGGCGCTACCCACACACTCCATGTCCCGTTGTCGGTTGATAATCTCCGCCAGCAAGCTGCGCACCAAGGCGGAATCGTCGACGACAACTACCTTAATCTTCTTCAAAGAAACACCTTCAAAACAAGTCAATCGAGCCGCCAGACGTGGACTTGGCCACCGTCGCGGCATTGCCCTTGCGCTCCTCGACGGCGAGGGTTTCCGGATGCGAATGAGCCAGCCGTTTGACCAGCGCCTTTCCCGTGACCGGAAAGAAGCAGACCTTTCTGGGGTGGATGTCCAAGACATCCTGCGAGACGACCGGGATTCGTTCGGTCGCAAGGTAGTCTAGGACGAACTTGGTATTGCGCTCACCAACATTCATGGTCGTGAATCCGGCCATCACCTGTGCCCCGCCAAATACCTTGGCTTGCATGGTCTCGCGCCGGGCGCCCTTCTTCAGCATCTCGTTGATCAGCAGCTCCATGGCATACGATCCATAACGACCAAATCCATCCGCGCTATCGCCATCGGGGAGCATGAAGTGGTTCATGCCGCCGGCGCGCGCTCGTCCATCCCAAATGCAGGCGGCAATGCAGGAACCCAACACCGTCATGATGACGATATCCTCATTCGAAACATAGTACTCACCGGGCAAGACCTTCACCGCGTCATACTGGAAGTGGTGATCGGCGTAGAAGAATGAGGCTTCTCCCGGATTACGAGGCTGGGCTTTGAGTTGATCAAGCCGAGAGACACGCCCACCCACCATGGGCCGGGGCGGAGGTGGCATGCCAGCGCCTGCGCGAAGCGTGGCCATGGCAGAGCCGGTCGGGGGCAGATTCATAAGCTCCCTGCCCTTGGAGTGTTAGTGGCGTTCATAGACGGTCTTGCCTCGCAATACGAACAGATCACGCGACTCGCTAAAGTTCTCCGCATGCCCAACGAAAAGCAGGCCGCCGGGCTTCATAACCCGATGAATGCGTTCGAGCACCTTGCGCTGGGTTGACGCATCAAAATAGATCATGACATTGCGGCAAAATACGATATCAAAGGGTTCGCGAAACGGCCAATCGTCCCGGATCAGATTGACGCTGATGAAGTCAACAAGCTGTCGAACTTCAGACTTGATCCGAACCATGCCATCGTTGGCGCCTTTACCGCGCATGAAGAAGCGCTGGATCCGCTCCGGACTCATCCCCTTCAGACCCTCCATCCGATATACACCCTGTGCAGCGGTTGCCAGCACCTTTGAGTCAATGTCACTGGCAGTCAATCTGAAATTCGCCTTGACTCCGAGTGATTCAAGGGCAGTAACGATGATTGAGTATGGTTCCTCGCCGGTGGAAGCCGCGCTGCACCAAACTCGCCACGGCGTACCGGCCGGCCTCGACTTTAGATACTCCGCAAAGATTTCAAAGTGATGTTGTTCTCGGAAGAACGAAGTTAGATTGGTCGTCAGCGCGTTGACGAACTCCTGCCACTCAGGTCCGTCATGATTCTCCAGCCAACCCAGGTATTCCCTGAAACTCTGATGCCCAGTTTCCCGCAGCCGCCGCGACAGGCGGCTATAGACCATGGCATGCTTGCCGTCATGCAGGCTGATGCCCGCACGTTGGTAGATTAGCGACTGGACGCGATCGAAATCCGCGTCAGTCCAGGCGAATTCGCGCCCCTGCATGCCGCCACTCCCCACATCGGCAGCACCACCGACATGCGCACGAGCGAAGGCAAAGGGCCGCGAAACACGTTTCGTCATAGAACCGAAAGGTCGTCGATGGTGGAACCGTTCGTTCTCATTCGACGGCCGACGTCAAGCCCATGTCGGCTCCATCCATGAGTCGCTCAATATCGAGCAGAATCAGCATGCGATCCCCAACGGAACCGAGTCCAAGAACGGATGCACTGTCGATCACGCTTTCCACATCCGGCGCAGCCTTAACGCTGTCAGCCCCGAGTTCCATCACGTCACTGACAGAGTCAACGACGATGCCCACAATCCGTTGGCGCAAATTAAGCACGATCACGACTGTGAACGAGTTGTATTCGGCTTTAGAACAGCCGAATTTCAGGCGCATGTCAACAATCGGGACAATCGTTCCGCGCAAATTCACGACGCCCTTGATGAAGGCCGGAGCATTCGCGATCCGGGTTGGCGGCTCATAGCCGCGGATCTCCTGAACCCTCAGGATGTCAATCCCGTACTCTTCCTGATCGAGCCGAAAGGTCAGATACTCGCGCGAACCCGCCGACGTCATCTCGTTGATCTTCTCCATGGCACCCATCGTGATCTCCTTCGCAATACGTCAATCAGTGGCGCGAGCGGCGCACCAGCGCGCCAGTGTCCAGAATCAGGGCGACCTTTCCATCGCCCAGAATCGTGGCACCAGACACATTCGGAACCTTGCGGTAATTGGACTCAAGGTTCTTGACCACCACCTGCTGCTGCCCGAGCAATTCATCAACCAGCAACGCGACGCGACCGCCATCGGACTCGATAACGACCATGATGTCGCTGGATTTTTCAAAATCGAAGCGGGGAATCTGAAACACCTTCTCCAGCTCGATCACGGGCATGTACTCGTCACGCACCTTCACCAACTGCGAGCCTTGTCCCACTGTGCTGACAGCATCGGCCTTGACCTGGAAGGACTCCACCACCGACGACAAGGGCAGGATATAGACCTCCTCCCCCACGCCAACTGACATCCCATCCATGATCGCCAACGTCAATGGCAGTCGAACAGAGACCTTCATGCCATAGCCCTCAGCAGAGTCGATCTCCACCGTGCCATTCAGAGCGGCGATATTCTTCTTCACCACGTCCATGCCGACGCCCCGGCCGGACACATCCGTCACGACTTCCGCAGTGGAGAATCCGGGGGCGAAAATCAACTGCCAAACATCGGCATCAGACATCTGATCCGACACGTCCAAACCGCGTTCACGAGCCTTGGCCAAAATCTTGGCGCGCGACATCCCTCGGCCGTCGTCCCGCACCTCAATCACAATCGACCCCCCCTGGTGGGCAGCGGACAAAGTGATGGTCCCGGTTTCCGGTTTACCTGCGGCAAGGCGTTCAGCTGGCATTTCAATGCCATGGTCGCAACTGTTTCGCACCAAGTGGGTGAGGGGATCCGTAATCTTCTCGACCAAGCCCTTGTCCAGCTCCGTGGCCTCGCCTTGGGTCACAAATTCGACCTTCTTACCCAGCTTGCCCGCCAGATCCCGCAACATTCGCGGAAAACGGCTGAAGACAATTGACATGGGAATCATGCGAATGGACATCACCGACTCTTGCAGGTCGCGAGTATTGCGATCCAGGTCGGTCAATCCGGTCAGCAACTGCTGGTACAGCGCAGGATCAAGCGCACGGCTGTTCTGCGCAAGCATGGCCTGAGTGATGACCAACTCCCCGACCAGATTGATCAGTTGATCCACCTTGCTGATTGCAACCCGGATCGTGGCCGCTTCAGGTTGCATCGCGGGAGCGGCGCCTGGCTTGGCGGCCGCCTTGGCGGCCAATGCCGGACCGCCGCCAACGGTGGGCTCGGACCTTGGTGCGCCAGGCGCCCCATCAAAGAAGCCAAATCCCGGCAGCGGGGCCAATGGCGCACCGGGAGGCGGGTCATCAGCGTAGGAGACCACGCCGGGCGCACCAGGCGCACCATCGAAGAAACCGAACCCTTGCGCTGGAGATGGCGCCTCCTGATTGCTTGACTCGCCAATCGCGATCCGATCTCGAGCGACGTGGAACGCAAACAAATCGAGCAGATCTTCGTCGCTGCTGGTTGTCTCAACCCCAAACACGCGGGTATCGGCACGCTCACTGGGCAAGACCACAATTTCGCCAAGCCCCGGAATATCCCGAAACAACTCCCTGATCGCGTCGGCCTGCTCAATCCGTTCCATCGGTCCGACGCGGATCACCAGAGACCGGGTTGACTTCGTCAGCGGGGCGCCTGGTTGTGCCTGCGTCACCACCTCAACGACCCTGGCCTGCTCAGATGCTGGCGCGGGGGTGGCTACAGCCGGGATGGCCCCAGAGGCCAAGACACTGATACGGCGCACCAGATCGGCCGTCGCAGGCGACTCACCAACGCCACCGGCCTGATGACGTGCCAACAACCCCCGTGAAGCATCCGCTGACTCCAGGAGAACATCGACCATTGACAGGTTGGGCTGCAACTCATGACGCCGCAGCCGGTCCAGCAATGACTCCATCTGATGCGTCAATTCAGCCACGTCCGAGAAGCCAAAGGTCGCCGCCCCTCCCTTGACCGAATGCGCGCAACGAAAGATGCCGTTCAGTTCCTCGTCGTCAGCAGTCTCCAGATTCAGATTGAGAAGCATTTGCTCCATCAGATCGAGGTTCTCACCGGCTTCCTCAAAGAAGATCTGGTAGAACTGACTGAGATCGAATTCATCCCCGGATCCCGCTCCCTCTTGATGCGCTTCCGCCATGCAAAACTCCTTGTTCGTGTCAACGTGACCAAGACCTCGACGACAACTACTTGATCACCTTCTTGATCACCTCAAGTAGTCTGGCCGGGTCAAATGGCTTGACCAACCAACCGGTCGCGCCGGCGGCACGCCCAGCCTGCTTCATCAGGTCACTGGACTCAGTGGTGAGCATCAAAATCGGAACCGTCTTGAACTGCGGGTGGTCCCGCAGCTTTCTGGTCAGCCCAAGGCCGTCGAGTCTGGGCATGTTTTGATCAGTCAGTACCAGATCGAAAGTCTGGGCCAGCGCCTTATCGTAGGCATCCACACCATCGACCGCTTCCACCACTTGGTAGCCGGCTCCCGTGAGCGTAAAAGACACCATCTTGCGCATGGATGGGGAATCATCAACAGCGAGTATTAAAGGCATGAGCAACTCCGACTGGTTCAACGTGGTGACAAACAAAAAAACCGACTAAAAAAGCTCAATCGAGCCCGCGTCCATCTCGTCCTGAGTCACGGGATTGGGGCGTTCAGGCACCTCTTCGACAAACGGCACGGCCTCGCCGTCTTCCGAACCCATGGACTCGGATGCCAGGCGGTAAGCGCAGCCTTGAAGGATCTTGGATGTGTGAATGATCAACTGAGAGGCCATGTCCTGGAACTGAAGCTCGGTCACTGCGGCACGCAAGTTAGACCGCACCGCGTCCAGCTCCTTGGATTGAGCCAGCTCTGGGTCAGCGAGATTGGCGCTAACGGTAGTAAAGCGCTCCATCAAGTTTTCCATCGTGTGCGCCAGCAGATGGTCCAGGCGACTCAAATCATGCACTACGACCAGCAGAGAGTCTTGGAGCTCGGCGACCATCATCACGGGCAGTTGCACGGCCGGAACGGACGAGGTTGTCTGAATAGGTTGCATCATCTCTCCGTCTCTTGACCGATCAGTTCATCCGCTCAGCGTGTGGCATTAGAATTTTGCATGTCACTAGGTTATCAGGATTCAGAAAAATTTGCGAGGTGTGCAGCGTATTTGGACCAATATTCGAATATGCCATGCACCTGCCTGCCAGTTAACATGACTGGCGTTGATCGGCACCATCGATGAAAACATCCCGATCGCCACCGCAGAACGTTTCAGTCCAGATTCGCATCCTGCATCTGGAAGACTCCTTGATCGATCATGAGTTGGTTATCCGCGCCCTGCAAACCGCCAAGCTTGACTTCAGCATTGAACGGGTTGAAACACTGGACGAGTTCGCTCGGCTGGCATGTGGCGGTGGCTTCGATCTGATTCTTGCCGACTATCGCCTGCCGGGATTCACCGCGATTGAAGCCTGGGAGGCTCTGGCAACTATCAGCCAGCGCCCGACCTTCGTACTGGTCTCAGGCGCGATTGGGGAGACCGCCGCCGTGGCCGCCATCCAGCTTGGCATGAGCGACTATGTCCTCAAGGACGAACTGGGAAAACTGGGCCATGTCGTGCAACGCTCGATTGAAGTTCATCGGGCACGTCTGGCGCGGGAGACCGCCATCAATGAATTGGCGGCCTCGGAGAAAAGGCTGGCCGGTTTTGCGGAGCACTTGCAGGCAACCATCGAGCAGGAGCGCACCGCGATTGCGCGCGAGATTCATGACGACATTGGGGGTTCACTCGCCGCCATCAAGTTCGACCTATCATGGATGGCGCGACACCACTCGGATCGCGAAACGCTGGCCCACCTCGGAACGGCTCAAGACATGCTGCAGCACGCATTGGGCGCGAGCCAGCGCATCATGATGAATCTGCGTCCGGCCATTCTCGACCAAGGATTGGTCGCCGCGATTCAGTGGCTAGCCAGCAGCTTTGAGCGGCGAACGGCCATCAGGACTCTGATCCGGTCGCCCGCTGGCCCCATCCAGCTTAACAAGGAACTTGAATTGACGGCTTTCCGAACCAGCCAGGAGGCACTCACCAACATTGGCAAACACGCCAAATGCCAACAGGTGACAATTGACATCACTGATGACCACCACGTACTCACGCTCGAAATCTCCGACGACGGTCAAGGACTGGCGCCTGGCGCCCTTGACAATCCCAAGGCCTTTGGGATCAAGGGCATGCGTGAACGCGCCCACGCGGTGGGTGGCTGGCTGGACGTCAGCACCAACAGCCAGTGCGGCACATCGATCATCCTGTCAGTGCCCCTGGCGACAACAAAGGGGACACCGGCATGATTCGTGTCATTGTTTGTGACGACCATGCCGTGGTGCGCAAAGGCATTCGAGACACCCTGTGCGAGGCGGTGGATATTCAAGTCACTGCGGAAGCCGCAAGCTATACCGAAGTCAGAGAGGCGCTGCGCCATGCGGCCTGTGACGTCATGGTGCTTGACCTCAACTTGCCAGGCCGCGGCGGTCTGGAGGTATTGGCCAGCCTGAGGGAATCCACGCCAAACATCAAGGTTCTGATCGTCTCCATGTTCCCCGAGGATCAGTACGCGATCCGATGCCTACGAGCCGGGGCGCAAGGATACCTGTGCAAAACCGGTGACCCGTCCGAGCTGATAACGGCTGTCAGAACGCTGGCGCAAGGCCGCAAGTACGTGACGCCAGAGGTGGCACAAATGCTGGTGGAGAGCCTCTCGGCCCCGACCCAGGAGGCACTGCATACGACTTTGTCGGAACGCGAATTGCAGACCCTGACCAAGATCGCCTCCGGCAAACGCCTCTCGGACATCGCCGAGGAATTGATGCTCAGCCCGAAAACGGTCAGTGTCTACCGAGCCCGCGTGCTAGAAAAACTCAGGCTCGGCAACAACGCTGAACTGACCGTGTACGCCATTCGCAACGGCCTGGTGTAGACCCAGGCTATCGACGAAAGAAGGTCTCGATCATTCGCTCCATCAGCGCCGTGAAGGGCTGGTCCAGAAAGGGCAGGGTGGCGGCAATGCCGACCAGGCCCACCGTCAGCGTGATCGGAAATCCGACCGCATAGATGTTCATCTGCGGTGCCACGCGGGAGACAATGCCCAGTGCCAGATTGGTGAACATCAGCATGCCCACCATCGGCAGCGCAATCCACAAGGCAGTGGCAAAAAGCTCGGCCCCAAGTTCGTACAATTTCAGGCGCTGCAAGGCCTCCAGGAAGCTCTGATCAACGGGGAAGACTTCAAAACTGCGAATTACCGCCATCAAGACCACCAGGTGCCCGTTGAGTACGACGAACAGCAAAGCCGCCATGTGGCCGAAGAAACGTGCCACGGCGCTGGTTTGGGCGTTGGCTGCTGGATCGAAGAAGGCCGCAAAGTTCAGTCCCATTTGAAATCCGACCACCTCACCGGCCAGCTCAACAGCGGCCAGGATCAGACGCACGGTGAAACCAATGGCCAGCCCGATACCAACCTGCTGAATCACCGCCCCCAGGGCCTGCGGCCCATCAAGGCCAATCAGGGGCTGGCCTTGCAGGGTCGGCTGCGCAGCGAAGGCGATCAGAAACGCCAGCGCAATCCGGGCACGCACCGGGAACACGCGCGACGAAAAAATGGGCGCCGCCGTGAACACCGCCAGCACTCTGAGAAACGGCCAGAGAATAGGCGTCAACCAGGCCATCAACTGGGACTCGGACAGCGAAATCACGGCAATCGTGGTTGCTCAGACGACCGATGCCGGGATCGCTTCGATCGTGCGGCGAATGTACTCAACCAGCATGTTGAGCATCCAGGGCCCCGCGATGGCAAACACCGCAATGGCGGCCACCAGCTTGGGGACAAAGGCCAGCGTCGCTTCGTGTACTTGCGTGATGGCCTGAAACAGGCTGACCAGCAGACCGACCACGAGCACGATCCCAAGCACGGGCGAGGCCACCATCAACAACATCAGCAGGGCTTCCTGCCCCATCGTGAGGACCATTTGGGCGTTCACGGGTCTCTCCTAGTCAGATGAGGACAACGCAAAAGGTGTGTCCCGCAAGGTATCAGGTGACAAAACTGGCGGCCAGCGAGCCAATCAGCAGGTTCCAGCCATCCGCCAAAACAAACAACATGAGCTTGAACGGCAACGCAACCAGCACCGGCGACAGCATCATCATGCCCAGCGACATCAAGATGCTGGCCACCACGATGTCAATGACAAGAAAGGGAATGAAGATCATGAAGCCGATCTGGAACGCGGACTTCAGTTCGCTGGTCACAAAAGCCGGGACCAGTACGCGCATGGGCGCATTCAGAGCCGTCGTGCCCACCTCAAGCTTGGCCAAGCGCACAAAGAGCGCCAGATCAGACTGCCGAGTCTGCTTGGCCATGAACTGGCGCACGGGATCCTCCGCCTTGCCCAGCGCCTGTTCGAAGCTCAGCGCGTTCTTGGTGTACGGCAGGTACGCATCGGCATAGACTTTGTCCAGCGTTGGGCTCATGACAAAAAAAGTCAGAAACAACGACAACCCAACTATCACCTGATTCGGCGGCGCCGAATGCGTTCCCAAGGCCTGCCGCAGCAGCGACAGCACAATCACGATGCGCGTGAAGCCGGTCATCATCAACAGCACGGCGGGCAGAAATGACAAGGCCGTGAAGAACAGCAGCGTCTGAACCGGCACCGAAAAACTGACGCCAGAGGTCCCGGTTCCCACCAGCAAAGGCAGTTGGCCGGCCGTTTGCGCCATGGCGCCAGGCGCCACCAGCAAGCCTGCCAAGCCGATGCCCAGTGGCGTCCAGGGCCATGCACCACGTCTGTGGGATCTAGGTTGCAGGAACATCGCTCTCCCCAGATTCAACACGGCTCTTTGCGATCGCACTGGCCCGAGCGGGCCCGGGTTCGCTACCGGCCGGGCTACTGTGCAGGCAAGTGACCGTTTGGGCAGTCACCCCCAGCACCAGCCAGACTCGTGCGCCTTCGGGGCCAACTTCGACAGTCACCACCCGTTGATGCGGACCCACCGCCACGGCTGAGACCACTCTGGAGCTACTGGACGGCGCCAGCCCGACATGGCCAACCTTTCGTTGCAGCCACTTGACACCCCACGGAAGCATGGCCAGAAGCACCACAAAAACCGCAACCGAAAGCAGTGTCTGCGTCATCTCGCCATCAGTTCTTGCTGAGTCGACGCAAGCGTTCCGAAGGCGTCACCACGTCGGTTAAGCGGATACCGAACTTGTCGTTCACCACCACCACCTCGCCTTGCGCAATCAGATAACCGTTGACCAAGACGTCCATCGGCTCGCCCGCCAAAGCATCGAGCTCGACCACCGAACCCTGGCCCAATTGCAGGATGTGCTTGATTGGAACCTTGGTGCGTCCCAGCTCAACCGACAGCTGAACGGGGATATCCAGCACCCGATTGATGTCGCTGGACGGCGCGTCATCACTGGCAGCAAATGAACTTGCGGGGTTGCCGGAAAGTACGCCGCCGGGTTCGGGCGCAGCGGCGTCGGTGCCCTTTTGCTCCAGCAGGGCTTCAGCCCAGTCGGCCATGCCGTCGTCTTCTGGTTTGTCATCAACTGCCATGTCACTCTCCCATCCAACCGTGGTCACTGCCCCGAAGGCTCTTATCAATCCGAATGGCGTACTTGGAGTTGTGCGTCCCGTAGTGACACTCAAAAACCGGAACACCGTCTACCGAGGCCTTGATGCGGGGTTGACGATCAAGCTCAATGAAGTCGCCCGGCCTCATCGCCAATAGCTGCTCCACCGTCGCGTCCGCACTGGCAAGCTGCGCCACCAAAGTCACCTCAGCCGCTTGAATCTCTCGCGTCAGCACATTGACCCAGCGTCGATCAACCTCAATCGAATCACCTTGAGTCGATGAGTAGAGCACATCGCGAATCGGCTCCAGCGTGGCATAGGGCATGCAAAAGTGCACGGCGCCGCTAATCTCGCCAATTTCAAGCTGAAAAGACGTTGAAATCACGATCTCACTGGGCGTCGCGATGTTGGCAAACTGTGGCTGCATTTCGGAGCGCTGATAGTCCAGCTCCAGTGGATAAATGCCGCGCCAGGCTTTCTTGTATTCGTCGGTGATCACATCGACCAGGCGATTGATGACGCGTTGTTCGGTGGCCGAGAAATCGCGTCCTTCGATTCGAGTCTGAAACTTGCCGATTCCTCCATACAGGGTATCGATCACGCCAAAAACCAGGGCGGGCTCACAAACGATCAAACCGCTTCCGCGCAGGGGGCGGATCGCCACGATATTGAAGTTAGTTGGCACCGCCAGTTCGCGCAAGAACGCACTATAGCGTTGCACCGTCACGGGCCCAACCGATATCTCGGGGCTGCGGCGTATGAAATTGAATAAGCCGACTCGCAAATTGCGCGCAAACCGTTCGTTGACGATCTCCATGGTGGGCATGCGCCCGCGCACGATCCGTTCCTGGCTGGAGATGTTGTAGAGCCTGACCTCGCCGGCCTCGGGGACTTCCTCAACGATCTTCTGGCTCTCGCCAGTGACACCCTCAAGCAGGGCATCAACTTCTTCCTGGGACAGAAATGATTCACTCATGGGTCTATACCTGTTGAATCGTCACTGAACAATGAAACTGGAAAACAATACGCCGCGCACCGGACCGGCTTCCGCAGGCTTTTTGTCGGCCGCCTTCTTCTTCGACTTGTCCGCGTCCTTCTTGGGTTTGGCCTTGACATAACTATCGTCCGCCAGGAAGTGACGTGATGCCTCGGTCAGAATGTCCGCCGCCAGTTGCTCCTTGCCTTCCCTCTGCAGAAGCTCCTCCGCGGTGCGCTGGGAGATCAGGATCAGTATGCCGCTTCGAATGGCGGGCAGGTACATCTTGACTTTCTCGGTCGCCTTCGCGTCGGCCAGCTCCAGCGTGATCCCGATCTGGGCAACCTTTTCCCCGCCCGGATCCGCCAGATTGACCACCATGTTGTCCAGGGGCATGAAGGTTGGCGGCCCCTTCGGCTCGACGATCTGGACCGCGACCTCTTCCCCCTCTTCCGTGGGCGCCTTCTGCTTGGCAAGAAAGTACCAGGCCCCGCCGCCGGCCAAGGCCAGGACAAGCACGCTCGCCGCCGCCGCAATGATCAGCAGCTTCTTGCTCTTCACTGGCGACTTGACTTCTTCAACTGCCGCAGGCTTGGCAGCGTCTGGTTTGGTAGCCACGGTATTCCTTCAGTCTAGATGTGCCATTATTCCCCACCTTGGGTTGTGCAAGCCACCAATTAACGGCCATAAACCGGTCCTTTCGAAGGCTCAAGGCTGCTGGCCGCGCCCGCTCAGACAAACAGGTCAACCGATCTGCCCGCGACGGGCCGCCCTCCGTCCGTCTTCACCGACGCAGTCGCCTCTGCCACGTCAACCCGAACCTGCCGCGCTTCAGGATCAACGGGACGCCCCGGCGAGGGGTGTGCACCTTGTCGCTGCTGCCCAGACGATCCGACAAAAACCCCGGCAAGGGACAGCCCCTCTTCCTTGAGCAGGTTCTTTAGGTGCGCCACCGCGCCTTCCAGCACCTGCCGGACTTCCGGCTGATCGGTCCGAAATTCGACCTGCGCCTCGCCGCCTTTCATGGAGATGCTGACCTCCACCGGTTGCCGGCCAAATACATCGAGTCTCAACTCGGCATTTTGGACTTTGCCGGCGATCCAGTAGCTAAGCTGCGCTGCCACCATCATTTCGGGCGTTGGCAAAGCGGCGTTGTGCGTCGCGGAAGTGGCTTCAACAGGTCTGCTGGACACCAATGCATAGGGGCCCCACTGACCCTCACTGATCGCTGCGCCGCGCAACTCGGTCGACTTGCCAATCACGCGAACGGGCCTTTGGCCGACGCCTTCCAACACTCCCGTCAGCGTCGTGGCATCGGGCCTAGTGATTGCTTGTGCCGCGACGTCGACCGCGCCGGAGGTCTGTCTGGTTTTGGTGTCGCTGGCGGTCTGCGCAAACCCATTTGGGTTGCGCACGGGTCGGGCCACTTCGAGTTCGGCGCGCTGGGCCAGCAGTTGGGCAACGTCCAACGACTCACCGTCGGTAAGGTTCGCGGCCCCCGAGGGTGAGGCGGTGAGCGTTGTGGACGCCACGCCACGGCCCACATCCACCAATGCCTTGTCTTGCGGCCGAACTGACACGCCCCCGGACCGAGGCGATGTCGATCTGGGTAGTGCTGAAGCCAATTGAGTCTGACCGTCCAGCTCTGCACGGCCGATTGCCGGATCAAGGCCGTTCCAAAGCGTCGCCGCAACGGCCGGGCCCGTCGGCACCAACTGCCCAAGCTGATTCGAGTCATCCGTGGGCAGGCCCGATCCAGACATCAAAGCCGCGTTCTCGGCCAACCCGGCACCGACGGGCGATGGCACGGCGGGGCCGGCTGCTGGTGACCACTGAGACGACTGATTCAGGTGGGCCAGCAAGGCGGTCGTATCAACCTGCCACCCTGCGTCCTGCGACAGCGACGCGCCGTCTGGCAAATCCAGCTCCACTGCCGTCAGCGGGGCGCCGACATCCACACTGCCTTGCGGCCCGGGCAGGGCCGCTGTGGGGTCAAACGGCGTGGCCGCCGTCGACGAGTCCAGCGCCGCGAGCACCGAAGGAAACCCGCCACCCCCACCCGCATCATTTCGGTCAACCAGGCCGGTCGCGCCCAGGCCATCATGAACCTTGCCACCTCGTGGCAGGCTGTGGCCCGCGCTTCGTTCCAGATTCATGGCTATCCTAATCAGTTGAGGACAGAGCTGAAGGTCTGTCCCGCGATGTTTCATCCGTCGAATTTCGCACTACCCGAGCGAACTGCAGGGCCGCGAATTCGTCCATCTGCTTTTGCTCGCGCCTTATCTGAAGTCTCATCATGTCCGCTTTCTTCTTGCGCAGCACCTGCTTGAGCGCAGCCAATCTGAAATCCGCCTGCAAGAGAACCTGGCCGGCCAGCTCCAATTGAACGGACTCACCCACCATGACGCCACGCTGCAATCCGATGGCGTGGTGCAGGCGCTCCATGAACTGGTAGTGGTGGCGCAGCAACTCGGGCGTCGCACTCACTTGCGCCGCGACCGTCCAGCGTGCGATGGTCTCGGCGGCATAGGTGTCAAGCTGGTCCAACTGGTCCTGGGCGAAACGATGGGTACGTTGCGCTTGCACCAACTCCAGCGCCGCCTCATCGCGTTTGCGCTCCGCCACATCCGTTGCGAGTTGGACGCTACTCGCGGCGGTCATGGCGGCTCCGGCAATAGCCAACTGGCAATCATGAGGCGCCCCCGGCTTGCACCGCATCGACCATTTGGTCAAGGCAGTCCTCGAACAGCGCTGAAGCGTACATGTCCTGCTGCAGGAAAGCGGTCATGCCGTCGTGCAGCCGAATCGCCTCGTCCAGGGCCGGATCGGACCCGCTTACATAGGCGCCGATCTGAATCAAGTCACGCCCTTTCTGAAAACGGGAGTAGATGGCCCTGAAGCGGCGCGCCAACTCGAAATGCTCACGCGACACCACGTTGTGCATCACCCGTGAGGCCGACTGCTCGATGTCGATCGCCGGATAGTGCCCAGCCTCGGCCAGGTGTCGCGATAAAACGATGTGTCCATCCAGAATCGCCCGCGCCGCATCCGCGATAGGGTCCTGCTGATCATCACCTTCGGACAACACGGTGTAGAAGGCGGTGATCGATCCCACGCCACCCAACCCGTTGCCACTGCGTTCCACCAACTGCGGCAGTTTGGCGAAGCAGGACGGCGGATACCCCTTGGTCGCGGGCGGCTCGCCAATGGCCAGGGCGATCTCGCGCTGGGCCATGGCGTAGCGCGTGAGGGAATCCATCAGCAGCAACACATGGCGACCCTGGTCCCGGAAATGCTCGGCAATTGCCGTGGCATAGCTGGCGCCCTGCATGCGCAACATGGGCGGCGAATCGGCGGGAGCGGCCACTACAACCGATCGTTCGCGCCCTTCCTCGCCAAGAATATCCTCAATGAACTCCTTGACTTCGCGTCCGCGTTCACCAATCAGGCCGACCACGATGACGTCCGCCTTGGTGTAGCGCGCCATCATTCCGAGTAAGACGCTCTTGCCAACGCCAGATCCCGAAAACAGGCCGATGCGCTGACCGCGTCCGACCGTCAGCAAGGCGTTGATCGCACGCACGCCGGTATCCAGTGGTTGACGAACGGGCGCGCGATCCATGGCGTTGATCGGTGTGCGATCCAACGGCCGCGAGGCCACATCCATGATCGGCCCCATCCGGTCCATCGGGACACCATGCGCATCGACCACTCGACCAAGCAGACCATCCCCCAGCGGCAACCGCAAGAGACCGGCACTGGCTTCGATCTGTGCCGGGCCGGACTCACCTAGCCTCGGAACGGGGACGTAGGCGGCGGCCGACACCACGCTGGCACCGCTGGACAGGCCATGCACATCGCCCGCCGGCATCAAAAAAGCGCGGTCATTGGAAAATCCAACCACTTCCGCCAACACTGGCTTCTGCGATTTCATCGAGACCATGCATTGCGAGCCGACCGGCGCGCGAATGCCACTTGCCTCCAACACCAGGCCGGTCAAGCGTGTCAAGGTGCCCCGGACTTCCAGTGTGCTGTCACGGTTGACCCGGTCCCGGGCATCCGCCAGGTAGCGCTGCCACTTACAGGCGGGATCACGCGCCATCGTCTGACTCCTGCCAGGGCACGCTCAGGCCCAAGGTCGCCACCGCACGAGCCCACCGTCGCTCCATGGTCGCATCCACGACCGTGCCGGCCGATTCAACCAGGCAACCGCCCCGGTCCACGCGGGCATCGGCAAGCAGGGTCAAACTGAGGTTGGAGAACTCCGCGCGCAATGGCTCTTCAAGCACCTCCAGGTCCAGCGGATTCATTCGGACCACCGCGCTCTTTGAATCCGCCAGCAGCAGCCCGAGAGCCTCCCGCACCGCAGGCTGAAGCACATTCGGGTTGACCGATAGCTCCTGGCGCAACACCTGGCGGGCCACCTCGCAGGCCAGCTCCAGCACGCCCTGTGCAATCGCTTGCTCGGACTGCTGCAATTGAAGGCTGGTGGAAGCAAACAAGGCGGCGAGGCGGTGTGCCGCTTCTTCACCCTGGTTGCGGGTGAACTCGGCAATCCGCTGCTGAGTCTCCAAGACAGCCTGCGCTTGTGCCTGGGCGAACCCCTGCGCATAACCTTCCTGGCGCACGGCGTCATCGCGCCCCCGCTCTGCAGCGGCTTCTCGTGCTTGCGCCTGGGCGGCCAGAAGGATGGACGCCGTATCGACGGCCGCGAAGTCCCATTGGGCCACGGCACCGATCTCTTCGCCTGGAATGAATCGAGTGGAATTACGCATGATCAAACCATGGCGTCATCGGCGCCACCGCCAATGATGATGGTGCCTTCGTCAGCCAGTCGGCGCACGGTTTTCAGGATCTCCTTCTGCTGCGCCTCCACTTCGGACAAGCGCATCGGTCCTCGCGACTCCAGATCCTCGCGCAGCGTTTCGGCGGCACGTGACGACATATTGGCGAGGAACTTCTCCTTGAGCTCCGGCTGCGCGCCCTTGAGGGCCACGATCAGCGAGTCCGAAGCCACCTCCTTGAGGACCAACTGAATCGCCTTGTCGTCGAGCTTCATGACGTCGTCGAACACGAACATCTTGTCCATGATCTTTTGTGCCAGTTCGGGGTCGTGGTTGCGAATCGACTCGATCACAGTGCCCTCGATCGCGGTTCCCATCAGGTTAATCATCTCCGCCGCCGTCTTGACACCGCCCATCGAGGACTTGCGAACCTTGTCACCGCCAGCCAGCACCTTGAACAGGACTTCGTTGAGGTCCTTCAATGCAGTTGGCTGAATACCCTCCATGGTTGCCACACGCAACATCACTTCGTTGCGTTGGCGCTCCGTCAAGTGCTTGAGCACATCGGCGGCCTGGTCGTAATCCAGGTGAACCAGAATGGCGGCCACGATTTGGGGATGCTCGTTGCGCAACAACTCTGCCACCGACAAGGGATCCATCCACTTGAGGCTCTCAATCCCCGAGACGTCGCCGCCCTGCAGAATGCGGTCAATCAACAAGGCAGCCTTGTCGTCGCCAAGGGCGCGCTTCAACACCGAGCGCACATAGTCGCCAGAGTCCGACACCAGCAAGCTGTGCGCGGCCGCGACGCCGGTGAACTTGTCGACCACCTCGTCGACGCGCTCGCGCGTGATTGCCTTGGTCTTGGCGATCGCCTCGCCGAGTTTTTGCACCTCCTTGGGCGACAGGTGTTTGAAAACTTCAGACGCCTCTTCCTCTCCCAACGACATCATCAGGATGGCTGCGTTTTCGAGGCCTTGGTCTAGTGCCATGGTGTTGCTCGCAAGGTCGCCCGTCAGGCTGGCGCCTCACCGTTCATCCAGGTCTTGACGATATTCGCGACGGCCGCTGGGTTGTCGCGCGTGAGCTTGCGCGCATCTTCCAGCGCGAGCTCGCCAGTGCTTGGCTGGTTGCTTCGGGCCGGCGGTGGCAACTGCGGCCGATTGGGCTCCTCCGACTCGATGGCGTCGAGCTGGCCACCAGGCCGAGTCATGACCGGACGCGATTGGGCCAGCGTCTTCAGGGCCGGACGAACCAGCCCCATCAGCACCAATACACCAAACAGCAGGGTTCCAACCGGCCAGGCAAAGCTGCGCAGCAGGTCCTGCAACTCGGGCTGCTTCCACAGTGGCAGCTCGGGAAGGGTGATCTTTTCCTTGGCAAAGGGCGCATTCATGAGGTTCACGGAGTCCCCGCGGTCTTTGTTGAAGCCAATTGTCTCACGCACCAACGCCGTCATCTTCTCGATCTGCTGATCTGTCAACGGGGTCGTGGTGGTCTTTCCCTTGTCATCCGTGTTGGTTTGATGGTTGACCACCACCGCCGCCGTCAAGCGCTTGATGACACCCGTGCCACCCCGAACCACGCGCACGGTCTTGTCGACTTCATAGTTGATGATGGACTCGCGTTTGGAACCCGCCGCGCCGGCCGCCCCGCCAGCACCAGCCGACAGCGCCTGGTTGGGTGCATTGATCGGCGCCGAAGCTGGGCCGGGCGGCTGGTTGGAGGTGGCCCCTGGCACCCCAGCGGCGTTGCTGACGGCGCCGCCGCTGGTCTCGGAAGTTTGCTGACTCCGAATCACCGTGGCGTCGGGTGTCTGGTTCGGTTTATGGGACTCGGAGGTCGACTCGGTCTGGGAGAAATCCAGCTCCGCCGCGACCTGCGCCTTGACGTTCTGGCGACCAACGATAGGCTCCAGAATGTCCAGAATGCGCCGGCTGTAAGACTGCTCAAGCTGCTGAATGTGCTGAAGTTGCTGGGCGTCGACACCGCCCTGACCGCCATCTGCGGACATCGACAGCAGCTTGCCCGTGTCGTCCAGCACGCTCACCGCGTTGGTATTCATCTCCGGCACGCTGGAGGCCACCAGATGCACGATGCCCGCCAACTGGGAGCGGTCCAGCGTGCGACCGGCGTTGAGACTAACGAGGACCGAGGCCGATGGCTTCTGCTGCTCCCGGAAGAACCCATTCTGGTTGGGCAAGGCCAGATGCACACGGGCACTCTGGACCGATGACAAGCCCTGAATTGATCGGGTCAACTCACCCTCCAGGCCGCGCTGGAAAGTAAGGCGCTCCTGAAACTGGGTCATGCCAAAGCGATTGGACTCCATCATCTCGAAACCCGCGACCGACCCCTTGGGCAGTCCTTGCGAAGCCAAGCGCAGACGGGTGTCGTGCACCTTGTCGGCAGGCACCAAAATCGCCCCACCGCCCTCGGCGTGCTTATAGGGGACGTTCATTTGCGACAACTGGGCAACAATGGCCCCGCCATCCTTGTCCGCCAGATTGGCATACAGGACACGCCACTCCGCCTGGCGCCCCATGACCAGGCCGATCGCCCCGACCGCGATGAACAGGGCAAACCCCAGCGCCATGCGCAGCCTTTGGGCCGAATCAAGACCGGCCAGTCTCTGGCCAAGCGACGGATTAACGGGTACGGTGGCAACTGCAGGCATCATGGTTTCCGGTACGACGTGGCACGACATCGCACCACCCATGCAGCCGATTATTCGAGCTACCTGCGCAAACATTAGGTCAATAAGCCAGTGAATTACCGGCCAATTCAAAATAATGGCCGCCATCGTGCAGCGATACCATGAGGCCAGCGTGAGACTTCGCGGGACAGACCGCCGTTACGCGACGCGAACCCGCTCTGTCCTCTATTGACCAGGTAACCACCATGGACCTTCGCCTCTCTCCCACCACCTTGCCCAGCACGGTTCGCCCCAGCTTGGTTCCCAAGAATATGGCCAGTCAGGTCGCCGGCAGCGAGCCGGGCGGTTTTTCGGGCGCGCTAAAAAGCGCGCTGGGCGAAGTCAGTGCCGCCCAAAAGGACGCCAACCGGCTGCAGCGCGAGGTCCAGTTGGACAACCCCAAAGTCAGCCTGGAAGAAACCATGGTCGCGATCCAGAAAGCGCAGATTGGCTTCCAGGCCACGCTGCATGTGCGCAACCGCATGGTGCAGGCCTACACCGACATCATGAACATGCAGGTCTGAAACCTTGTGGGTCAGACCACTTTGCGTGGCAAACGTGCTCTGACCCCAACTGACTGACTAGTGCAGCAGCGGCTGCGCGCCATCCGAATGCCGATCAAGCTGCGCCAGCCAGGGTTCGGCCAAGTAACGAATCTGTGCATCGTTATGCAAGATCCGCTGCATGATGCGGGTCTTCTCGATTCGCTGCGCGGGAAGCAGGACTTCGCTGTGCGCGCGGTGACGCAGTTGCTCGATCAGCACGGCACAAGCACCCTCAAACCGCACCACCTGCTCCCAATCCTCGGCCTTGGCTGCGTCGAGCATCCTTCGGCTGCTGTCTTCGATGGCCTTGTAATAGTCAATCAGCATGTCGGACATTGCAATGTCTCCGCGCTTACATGGGCCGAGCGGCAACACCCGCGCTACCACCGATCTGCTTCCAACCCTCCGCCAACGGTGAGATCAATCGAACCACTTCTTCCAGCGCCAGGTCATCGTTGCGCGCGTTGGCTTGCGTCAGGCGGATGACGCAATAACCGTACAGGTCTTGCAGGTTGGCGGCAAGTTCACCACCATCCTGCGTGTTCAGGCCGCCCTTGAGACCTTCCTCGAGGATACGCACGGCGGTCACGATGCTTTGACATTTGACTTTGACATCCCCGCGCGCCAGCGCCGCGCGTGCCGCGCCCACCGAATGCAGCAAACCATCGAACAACAGATCCACCAAGTGATGCGGGTCGGCCTGATCGACGCTGGTTTCGACGCTGACTTTTCGATACGCGCCGGCCGAGCGGGTTTGGACTGAAGTAAACATCTTGCATTCCTTTGGACTATGTAGTCTTTATCGGCAAATGCTACGCCAAATCAAATCGAATACAAGCACAAATCGACCCCAAATCAAACCGTCGCCGCTGCTTGGTTTTGGCAGCATGCTGCCGGGACTACTGCTTGACCCGATTCCACTGGGCCACCTGCTGGGTGACATAGGCGTTGAGCGCATTGAGACTACTCAACTGAACATCGAGCGCGCTGTAGCGGCGATTGAGCTGAGCCTCGACTCGGTTGACCTTCTCGCCCACGCGTTGCTGATCCTTGCCATTGAGATCCAAGGAGCGTTTGAGCGACGCGTCCTTGCTCTGGAAGAAGCCATCCGTCGCCAACAGGCCCTGGGAAAATGTCTTGAACTTCAACGCCACGCCGTTGGTGAGTGGATTGCCGTTGTCGATGCGAAAGAGGCTCTTGACCGCGTCCAGGTTTTCCAGCGCCTTGTTCAGTTTGGTGCTGTCGGCGGCCAACTCGCCGCCGAGCTGCTGCGTAATCCCGATATCGGCCAAGCGTGCAAATGCGGAGCCTGACGTAGTCGACTGCAAGATACCCCGCAAGGCGCTTTGCAGACCGATTGCGGTGGCATCGCCCTGGAGCAATCCGGCGGACTTGGTTGCGGGGTCATACTTGGTGGCTTCGTTCAGAATCCCGTTAACAGCGTTGTAGGCGGCCACAAATCCGTCGATGGCCTTGGTGATGACACTCTTGTCTTGCGAAATCGTGATCTCCGCAGCCGTTGTGGTGAGTTCGGCGACCGTCAGCGTCACACCCGAGATGACGTTGGCAAAGGTATTCGTGGCCGAGGTCACCGGGATGCTGCCATTGATGGTGGCCGCCGCGTTCGCGGCGTATTGCGTGCTGGCCCCGGCCACCAATCGCGACAAGCCCGCCGCATCGGTGTTGACCGTGTCGTCGTCCGCAACGGTCAACTGAAATCCAAACTCCTCGCCAGTGGACTTGGAACGCAGCAACAGCCGCTCCCCAGCCGCGTCGTTGAGCACGGTGGCGCTCACGCCCGCATTGGCGCTGTTGATCTTGCTGGCAATCTCGGTGACGGAATCGGTTGCGGCGACCGTCACATCCACCGGCGCCACCCCGACCGAGGGCGCAAATGTGCTCGGGTTGGTCCACTTGCCCAACTGGATCGTCACCGTACCCCCCCCCAAAGGCGTTCCGGCTGGCAGCGGCAAGGTGTCCGAGGCATAGCTTTGCGCTTTCGCCAGCGCCGTGACCTGCACGCTAAAGCTGTTCGCGGCCGCTCCCCCGATTGCCGAGGCGCTAACGGCTTTGGCGTTCGATGAAGTGGCGGACACCGCATTCCACGTCGTCAGGCTATTGAGCGTGCCCGCTGCGCTGGAGAGGGTGGACACCAACGACTTGATTTGACCGTACGCGGAAATCTTGGTGTTGACGGTGGCAGCTTGAACCTTGAGCTTGGTCAGAGGCTGTTTTTCCAGGGCAACCAATTGCGAAACAATGGATTTGACATCCAGCCCGCTGCCTATACCGGGTGAAGAAATGGTGGCCATGACAAGCTCCTGAACAAGGTACCTGCGCGCATTATCGGCCCGTGCATCAATCGATAGTCACCAAACAGGTCGAGAAAACATGCCGATATCGGGCGAACCCAATAATGCCAAATGGCGGCGACAGGTGAACCTGCCGCCGCCCAGGAAGGTCTTGACGTGTCGCCACGCCAGACCATTTTTTCTGGTCTACCTTTACCGCAACAAGGCCAGCACGCCCTGCGGCAACTGGTTGGCCTGCGCCACCATCGCGGTGCCGGCCTGTTGCAGAATCTGCGCGCGCGACAGGTTGGAGGTTTCCGCGGCGAAGTCGGCGTCCTGAATGCGGCTGCGGGAAGCCGACAGGTTTTCAGAGGTTACCTGAAGGTTGGAGATCGTCGACTCAAAGCGCGACTGCAGGGCACCGAGCTTGGCGCGCTCCCCGTTGATGAAGGACAGCGCCGAGTCAACCGTCTTGAGGGCGTTGGTGGCGTTGGTAAAGGTGGTGACGTCCAGGTTGGCCACTGTTTGCAAGGAGGAGCCGCCGGTGGTCAACTGGCTGCTGGCGGAAGTCACCGCATACGACTTCTCCGAATCCAGCGTGATGTAGCCGCCGGTTGTCGTGGTGTCGGCCGTGGTGTCAGCGGTGAGCGTTCGGGCCGAACCCGTGGATCCACCGGCGGCGTTGTAGGCCGTGACGGTCACGTTGGCGGCGTTGGCGTTGGCGGTATCGGCCACCGTAATATTGTTGCCGGTGGCGTTGGTCAGAATCACTTGCGAGCCGTCGGAACTCAATGACGCATTGACCCCGGTCTTGGATGACTGGTCGTTGATGGCCGATACCGCCGCGGACAAGCGGTCAGCGCCGCTGGTGGCCGTCAGCGTGAAGGAGACCGATACCGCCGTGGTGTTGTCGCCGGTCAGATTCAAAG
>JAUXWC010000058.1 GCA_030685025.1 Rhodoferax sp. | reverse complement strand
CAAAGGTGAGGGGGTGAAAGTAACGTCCTGCCAGTAACCTCCGAGCTACTGGTGCGCCGAGGTCAGCACATCAATTTACGGTGGCCGGGGTGGAGCAGTTTGACTGGCCATAAGTGGAGCACTTTGAGTGGCCATCGGGGAACGAGGGCAAGTGCAAATAACGATACCGCGAGAAAGTTGTTCTTCATGTTGCAGATTTCCTTGTCATTTCGTGTTTCGATGCAATCAGATTAGCACGGCATTTCCGCGACGCAAGTCCCCCCTGTGTTGGCGCTGACGACAAACTGACCCCCAGGCTGCTGATACTGCGTGACCCGGAGAGATGCTCCCGCAATCGCTCTTGGGTGCGAGGTGGCGCGCCGTGGATGGTGAGGCAGTCAATAGTCGGCGCGTGGGCCAAAATCGCGTAGGCGCCTTCAGTCGAGGCTCCCTTTTTGATCGTAAACCGCGTCAATCCCCAACTTTACGGAGGGTTGGATGCGAGGCCGGTCAGACCCGCTCCGCCTGGTCCCCTTGAGCCATGTCGCGGGCAGCTTGGTGGAGGTCGCCGACAACGGCCAGCGCCGCGCACGCGCACATCAGCTTTAAGGCGTCGGCGAAGCCGTCCCGGTAGGCCAGCTCCTGGCGCAGCGTTGGCCCACCGTCCGGTTGTTCCGCGCGCCAGTTGTTAAAGCTCCGCTGCATTTGTTCAGTCACGAATCGCTTCCTGTCTTCGTTGGTGGGGTGACATGGGCCGGGCGAACACCCGGTCCTTCGTCTTGGCAAGTGGTGGGCTGGATCAGGCCGCCACGCTCTGCTGGTCAGACAGGTCCAGCCGATCCAGCAGTCGCGCCAACTCGGGCGAGACCAACTCGAACTCCATACCGTAGTAGTACTGGTCCAGTCGCTTACCCATGTAGTGCACGGTGCCGGTGATCACGCCGGCTTTGGCCGAGTCGGAGATCTGCACAGAGACCCCAAACGGTGCCTTGGTGGCGAGCCGGCTTGGGCAGTAGAAGCCGAGGCCGCCTGGGCTGATGTTGTCCACCTCGCAATGCACAAAGGGGCCGCTTGAGCCGGTGCGCTTGACGTGGATCTGCGCATCGGCCGTCGCCAATCGATTGCCACTTTGGCGCTTCTCTGCGGGCGCTCCGTTGACCGATTCATTTACCTGGGTCGTCGGGCGCTCCAGCAAGAACAGGTCGATCAGTCGGTCCAACTCTGGTGGCGCGAAAATGAAAGTGATCCCGTACAAGGGGTCCGGATCTGGGCTCGCCACGCGTATCACGCCGCCGCGCGCGTGAAACGTCTGGTGAGCGTGGTAGAACTCCATGTCAACCTTCTGATCGAGCTTGGCTACTAACCACGGGCTGGCCAGACAGACACCGCCGCGACTGAGATCCAGCAGATCACAGAAGGCAATCTCGCGGGCGCCGAACAGCGTCTTCTTGACGACCGAAACTTGGAGGCGTGGCGCGGCGACCCGCTGGGCGTGACGCTTGCTGGGGGCCGCTGCTGGGCTGGTTTCGGGGGCGCTCTGGCGGTCGACGCCATCGCGATCAGCGGCGCTTGCACCGCCCGGGTCAGGTTGTGTGGCCAAGTTCATGTGCAGGCCTCCTGAAGACCGATGGCCGATCGAGACTCGGTCTCAGTCGCGTGCGACTGTTGCAGTGCCGCGGACAAACGCGCCATGGCAGCCTGGTCGATGACGGCCTTGTAGTGGGGATTGACGCGTGCGCGCATGGCCATTTCTTCAAGTTGATAGGCTCGTTCAAACTGCTGGGTCTGCTGGCTGTGCGCTTGCATGTCTTGTCGGGCCAGTTGTTGGGCTTGCTCGGGGGACAGGCGTGCGATGTAGAGCGCGCGCCTCTGGCGCAGGCATTGCATCTCGTCGAGCAGATCTTGAGCTGTCATTCTGGGTTGGTCAACTAGCGGAGCCAGTCGTCGGTCGACGACCAGCCGAAATGGTTGGTCACAATTGTGCTTGGCGAGGCCATCACATTTCAGTGACTTATTGCCCAGGTTGTCAGTGCCGCCGCACCCCCATGTTGCCGATATCTATTGACCCAGCCCGGTGTCCTTGGAATCGTTGTTGGGTGCCGTAGCGCACGGTCGAAGTGGATCAGTGCAGGGCCGGCACCGGGGTCGAAAGCCAGTCGGCGCCAATCGGCGGCCGACATGTTGAAACTGATTGGCCAGTGCAGGTAGGAACTGGCGTCATCGTCGCTCTCCCTCGCGCATCGCCCTGCCGGCCAACATCTTGGCGGCAATTTCGATAGCTTTCTCGGATGGCCGCTTCGGCATGCACGCGGAGGTGGAACTTCCTGGCGAGAGTTGGTCTGGCGTGGTACCCAGCGTGAGCACTACTTCCGGCTTCTCTTCTTCCCTCGTCAGTACTTCTACGCCAGCTCCCGCGAATTGCGGGTTCTCCGTGGGAATTTGTTGAGACGTCTTGCTCGGCGCGTGCTCGTCGAACGCCACAAGTTTCCCCATTGCCGGGTGGGTCGATTGGTTTGTCAAAGTCGGATCCTGTGCCGGCCTGACGGTTGTCAGTCGATGCAGAGCTGCATCGATCCCGAGCAGCGCCTGAAGCGATCCGGTTGCAATTCCAACATCCATCGAACTTGGAACCTGTGACTCGCGTGGGTTGATCCGCACGATGCGTGCGCCGTATTCCCGACAAATCCATTGACTGAAGTGCCGCACCGATGGAATGGCGGTACCCGCGCCGATTTCAACGACCACGACATTGGCCTGGCCGACTGCCAGGGTGGCCAACCAGTTCTCCTCCCGGTGGCGCTGCGCCTCGCGCCGACCTGCCAGCCAGTTCCAGTCCCCAAACATCAAGATGTTGGGACGCGCCAGCCCGCCACACACGGGGCAAGTTGGTGGCGCGTTGAGCAATCGGCAGTTCTCGTCATCGAGTTCCGGAACAAAGTCGTCGGCACGCCATACACTCGACTTGCACGGTTCCATGCACTGCAGGTGATGAATCGAGCCGTGACATTCGTGCATCTGTTCCGGCGCAAACCCTGCCTTCTGAAAGTGGCCGTCAACGTTGCTGGTGAATACCCGCGTGCCCAATGCCATCCGCTGGCTCCATCCGCAGAGAATGCCCAATCCGGCGTGGGGCGCGGTTCGTCGGTACAGGTCCAATCGATGGCCATAGAAACCCCATGCCAGAGCCGGGTCGCGCTCAAACGTGCGCGGGTCGGCGACCTCCATGAAGTTCAGATTTGCCCTGGCCAGTGCAGGATAGGCCTTCCAGAACCCCTCGTTGCCACGGAAGTCAGGCAAGCCTGAATCCACGCCCAGGCCTGCGCCAGCTGCGATCACCAAAGCGTCGGCCGCAGCGATGATCTCGGCCGCCTTCTGAAAAGTTGATTCGTTTGAGCTCATCTATCAAAGACCTCGTTGGCGTCAGCCGAAACCACCACCAGCTCGATGATTCTGGCGGGATCAGGAAATACGTACGAAAGGTGGTCGCCAAGATGGTCCCACAGCGTGACACATTCGTACACGCACTGGCGGTGCAACGTTGACCGCGACGATTCGTCCATGGCATCCAACCACCGTTCATGTCGCGCTTTCTGCGCGGCCTGGCGAGGCGGTATGCTGAGCCCGGGCCATCCTCTTAGCGGCGCAAGCTCGTGTGCATACACGGACCACAACGCGGCGAGCCGCATCCGGTCATCCAGCAGCGTTTCCTGCACTTCGATCATGTTCAAGGACTCAAGCATTTGCCCCAACGCCGCCAGCATGTCGTAGGTATCCCAGACCGGCAGCTCGCCCTCCACGGCTGGCGGGCTCTCCTGGGCCGGGTGCACACCTGCATCCCACCACAGGATCATCAGTCGGGCTGCGCCTACCGCATCAGCGCGCAATCGTTGCTGGGCCGCGATCGCTAATTGCAGCGCTTCATCAAACAGGTGATCAGCCCGACCATGAATGAAGTCCCAGAAGGCCGTCTTGTCCTCGGAGCTCCAAGCGGCTGAGAATTCGTCGAACTGGCTGATTCGGTATCCACTTCTCACCGGGGTCAAACCTGGTGGACGGGGCAACGAGCCATCCAGGAATACCGCATCAAACTGCTCTGGCGTAGCTTGATCGTCAGGCACCAACCACAGCACGTCGGTGAAAGGATAGATGTCGGGCTTCTCGTGAATCCCAATCAGCCTATGGACCTTGGCGACACTTTGGGCATCATCCAGCAAGTCCTGGAACGGCTCCCGATTCAGGGCTATGTGGCGACCGCTGGGGAGCATGGGCATCGTGGTTTCCTCTCATTGTTGCCAAACCGTGTGCTTGGAAGAGGGAACAATAGGGCGTCGAAGTGTGGCCGCGACAAGTTTCCCGATTGAATCGCTCAATCGAAGCAACGCACCGCAATTAGACCGACTACTGGTCCAGACCGTCTGGCGGCTGCGCCAATGGCAGCACCGCAGTCTGGCCCAACAGATCTGTCATGACCGCGTGGCGCGCATAGGCAGAAAGCAACAGCCGTCGCGCAGCGGCAAGGTCCGCCAGGTCCTGCTTGATCTGTGCCGAGACGAACACCTTCAGGTTGGCCACGCTATGAGAGAGGTCGGCAACATTGGGCAGGTTCTGCACTGGCGGGCCAGCCTCGGGCGGGACCTTTGAAGAGCGTGAGAACAAGACCGTGGCGCGCGACTGGTGCCACCCGGAGTAGTCGTGATTGCCGCGCTTGATCAGGGCATGCAGGTCAAACGTGCCATAGAGGTGGCGAAAAAGAATGTGCCGAATCAAGGCAGAGCGGGTGGTCTCCCGTGCGTCAGCAAGGGCCTCGACAATTCGCTCGACCGACTCGGGTAACCAAACGGTGAGGGGCACCTCGGATGCCGCACCTGCGAATTGGCGGCCGGTGCCGTCGAGTAGGAACTGGGACATGGACAGTGGGCCTCAAAGGATTCCAAATCTGGCCAGGTCTGAAGGTGGGGGCGAACTCGACAGTGGCCAGCTCATTATCTGTTGTCACCCCCGCAGAATTGACCGAGTGCCGGCATTCAGCGACCCACCCCATGGCTGCCGACATCGTTGCCGCATGTGGGGTTGAAAGCCATGATGGTCGCCCAGTCCATGGGCGGCACCTGGGTCGGAATCCAGTCGGCACGAGAATTCATGGTCAGGCATGTTGCGCTGCCGCGCTCTTGTGCCCCAGCTACGGGGAGTTCGAATAGCGATGTGGTCGAACACTGTCAGTGGGTGCCAGGCGTCTCCTTTAGGTTGCGCCGGAAGGCTAGCAGCCTGGCGATCAACAGCACCAACCCACTGCCGACCATTCCTCCGAGTATCGGAATCATGTCGACTCTGAATTGCGATCCGTAGGGGACCTGGGATTCATAGACCCAATAGATCGGCCATATCGTGAAGGCAAGGGTGATCGCAGTTAGGGGATAGGCGTAGACCAGTCCCAGGGCAATGAGCGGGAAAAACACGATGGCCACAAACATTGCGCCACTGAGTCGGCTCAGGAACGGCTCCTTGGCCGCACCCGCCAGCACGGTCTGACGGTTCGCCTCTGTGTCGGGGAAGAGGTGATCCGATCTCAACATTGTTGGAGAGCCGCCGATATTGGCGAAGACCAGGGCTTTTGTTCCGGCGGGTGGGCTGACACTGGGCTTTGCCTTCCAGATGTGCAGCGTGTCCCTGTTGGAGTGGGCCTTCCAGTTGTCACCCCCAGCCGGGTCGGACAACCATGTCGCGACAAGGTCGCCAGGCGTCTCAGCCAACAAGTCGCCTCCGCGCCTTAACACTTCGAGGACGCGCAGCGTCACGGTGGGTGGTTCGCCGTTGGTGCCCGCCACGGGTCCGTTGGTAAGCTCGATGCGCAGAATCGTCGTCTGCCAGCGAAGTAGTTGCGGCTTATTCGCTGGCAGGTCTGGCCGCTCAAACTGCCAAGTCGGGCTCGCGTGCAGGGCGACGCCGAACAGTAGCGAGAAAACGAGGCAGGTGAGTCTCAACATTCAAGGGCACTTCGGTCCGTTTTGACGTTTGAGTGTAGGCGGTTGATTCGGCGGTCATGCAAATCTGCGGGGTCGCCGCTTGCGTACGCGCACAGGCACGTGCCCCAACCCAGTCGCTCCCTCGTAGCCACGCCAAGAATCGGCCAGGAAGTGCTGGTCGTGACCGTCCCATCGCCGTTGGGCGCCGTCAATCCGCCTGATGTCTGCGCTGCGCGTGGGTCTGCCAAATCCGACTCCTTCGAATTTGCCCTGGTCGCTGGCGCGTTCGACAGCCGCTTGCGCCCGCGCAGCGGTGCACTGAATGGCGACCGGTGGCGCTGGGTGGTAGCCCCTTGTGCGCGAGGGGAAGAGCGCCCGTCGCATCTTCCTCCCCGTCCCCCGGCGCACGGCGAGATGGGCGCTGCGCGCATTTCGTGAGCGGCACTTGCCGAGTCAAGGGTTTGGTCTGTCCCCCACATGCGGCGGCGCATAGAGCTTGCCTCCTCCCCTGGGGACGGCTGCGCCGTGTCAGACCGGACCCATGACTGACGCCTCAACAGGCCACCACGCCTTAAAGCCGCTCGTGTCGAGCCCTAGCCACTGCGTGTGCGAGGGCCAGTCACTCCCTATTTACACGCGTTGGCCCGTTGTCCCCGGGTGCCGTGAAGGCAGTTACGCCGTGCGCTCTTCTTCTACCGCTGACCGAGAGCGCGGCAGTTCACCGATGTGAATTGCCCAGCGACCTTAGGAGTTCCTATGTCTTTTCCCGTGAACCAAATCTTGCTCGGTGACTGCTGTCAGGTCATGGCGGACTTGCCTGATTCCTGCATTGACTTTGTGTTGACCGATCCGCCGTATCTGGTTGGTTACCGCGACCGTTCCAATCGCACCATCCAGGGCGACACCGATGGCGCTTGGCTCAAGCCCGCGTTTCGCCAGATGTACCGGGTCCTTAAGGCCGATAGTCTCTGTGTGTCGTTTTACGGCTGGAGCCGTACCGATCAGTTCTTTGAAGCCTGGAAATCCGCCGGCTTTCGCATCGCGGGTCACCTGACGTTCGTGAAGCGCTACACCTCGACCACCCGGCTGATGCGTTATCAGCACGAGGGCGCCTACCTGCTGGCCAAGGGCCAGCCCAGGCAACCCGATCACCTAATCGGCGACGTGGTGGACTTTGCGTACTCGGGCAACAAAGCGCACCCGACTCAGAAACCGATTTCCGCGCTGGCACCCTTGATCGAGAGCTTTTGTCCGCCGCGCGGCGTGGTACTGGACCCCTTCGCCGGCTCAGGGTCCACCTGCATCGCCGCGCGCAGTGTCGGGCGATCCTTCATTGGTATCGAGCTTGACCCGGTTTACCACCAGGCCGCTTGCCAGCGGATGCAAGGGTACGTGCGGCGCCTGTCGGCGATCGCTGACAACACGCCATTTGCCATGGCTGCCTGAGGTGATGCCATGACCAAACAATCAACACAGATCGAGGCGGTCGCGATTGAGGCCGCGCAAGCGCGGCTCAAGGACTACCTGCGCGGATATGGCCGCGGGCAAGCTTCACGGTTGGGCCTGATGGCCAGCCGTCGTGGCTGGGAGCTGGAGGCCGGCCGGGTCTTGCGCGCGCGCTGGTTGTCCTTGCTGACAGCGCTTGATGACGAGCTGCTGAGCCTGATCGAGCGGGGTCAGGTGGACGTACCGACTCTGGCGCTGGCAGTGGCCAAAGAATTTCGCGCTTGCGCCGGGGGTCGCGATGTCTGAAATCCTTGCTTACTGTTCGGATTGCCTGATCCTACGATTCAGCCTGGTCGAACGCTCGTTTCGGATTGGCGGCGTCGAAATATCAATGCGCGAGCTCAGCGCGCGGCTTCCTTTTGCCCGAAAGCCCGTCACGCTTGCGGATCTGGGCGGTGGCGCGCCCGAGCGGGTTTTCATCATGGGTCGGGTGGAACTGGATGGCCCGGCCTTCGACCAGTTTGCGGGTAATCTGACGCTTGGTTGCGACTGGCTAGAGAAGCGCTGCTACGCGCTGCCGCTGGCCGACGCTCGGGCGTGCACCATGGTGACGGCGCCTGGTCGGCCTATTCTGATGGTCGACACCCAGGGCAGCAACTACGCGCGCTATGTGGCGCGTCTGGGGTGAGCGATGGAGCGCAACTGCTACAACTCTTCGCCGGCGGCCGCTGTTTTCGTGGAACTGCAGGCGATCGCCTTGCGCTGCTTGCAGATTCCAACGCTCGCCGATCGGCGCAGCGATCGGCTTGACTTCCATGAGGTGGGCGTCGGGTGCTTGACTGACGCCCTGTATGAGGCGTACTTGTTGGGTGTCCGGTCGGCTTCGCCTGGTGGGGCAACCGACCCGCCAGGTTGAAGGGCGGCCCGCCTGGCGCGGGCCGTTTGTCCCGTGTTTTCCCGGGCGGTGCCGGCGGGGTGGGTCCGGTCGAGTGGGCGGCTTGCCGCCAGGGCTCTGATCAGCTTTCGCGTGCGAAAGAGCTTTGTGGGTTGCTTGTTGCCGTTGCGCTGCTGCGCCCTGCGGGCGCGGCGGCGGCTCTGGCTTGCCTGATACTGCGGCTGTTAGCTGTCCTTCAGTTTCTGTCCGCTCGTGGACCGGCTTGAATTTGGGTGTTTGTGCTGTTCTATTCGAATGCAACTGTGTGATCTTGTGTTTCGAACGTCTTTCGCGACTCGAGTGATCTGGGCCTTCAACTTTTGTTGGTCGTGTTTTGGCTGCATCTGGTTCTTGCTCCCAAGAGGCTGGTTCGTTGGCATCGGTTTGAATGCGGAACTTCCTCCTTGTTAGGTGCCGCCGATTTGAATGTCGGCCGTAAGCAGGTGAAGAGCGTGTCCTCTTAGGTGAATCTGCTCTTTGGGTTTGCTTGATGGCGGGTGACAGTGTTTCAGGGCTTAGGTCAGGTGGGAATTTCTCGCGCTGCACGTGTACTGTGTGTTGGGTATTCCTTAGTTGTTCAATGCTGAGACCATGAAACGGGGGTGTTGGGTTCTCTCCGCGTTGCGCAACGCAAGCTGAGTGATCCGATCGTTTGAGAGGCTGCACAGGGGTCGGCACGGTTGGTTTGAGGTTCGGGGCATTTCGCGTACGCGAAAACGGGATGTCCATTGCGGGCGCGCCTGTCGGCTTGGTCGCGCTGCGACTGTCCTGCGGCCACTCTCCAGGCCACCCTTGCCGTCGCTCAACAAGGGGGATTGCGGCCGCAGCGCCCGTGGTGCGCCCGAAGGCGCACAGACGTTCGCCGCAGCCGCAACCCCCCTTTTGCCGCTAGGCTTATCCCCCGAGTCCGCGCCCGGTGCTGCGCACCCGGCTT
>JAUXWC010000023.1 GCA_030685025.1 Rhodoferax sp. | reverse complement strand
AAAATGGGAAAAGAGAAATTCGCACGTACCAAGCCTCACGTCAACGTTGGCACCATTGGTCACGTTGACCACGGCAAGACCACGCTGACGGCGGCCATCACCACCGTGCTGGCGGCCAAGTTTGGTGGACAGGCCAAGGCCTACGACCAGATCGACGCGGCACCGGAAGAAAAAGCACGCGGCATCACCATCAACACCGCCCACGTCGAGTACGAAACGGCCAACCGCCACTACGCCCACGTCGACTGCCCTGGCCACGCCGACTACATCAAGAACATGATCACCGGCGCGGCCCAGATGGACGGTGCCATTTTGGTGTGTTCCGCTGCCGACGGCCCCATGCCCCAGACCCGCGAACACATCTTGCTGGCGCGCCAGGTCGGTGTTCCCTACATCATCGTCTACTTGAACAAGTGCGACATGGTGGACGACGCCGAACTGCTTGAACTCGTTGAGATGGAAGTGCGCGAGCTGCTCGACAAATACGACTTCCCTGGCGACAAAACCCCCATCATCCACGGCTCGGCCAAGCTCGCCCTGGAAGGCGACAAGGGCGAACTCGGCGAAGGCTCCATCATCAAGCTGGCCGACGCACTGGACACCTACATTCCTCTGCCCCAGCGTGCGGTGGATGGCGCCTTCTTGATGCCCGTGGAAGACGTCTTCTCCATCTCTGGCCGTGGCACCGTGGTGACCGGTCGGGTTGAGCGCGGCGTGGTCAAAGTCGGCGAAGAAATCGAAATCGTCGGCATCAAAGACACCCAAAAGACCACCTGCACCGGCGTTGAAATGTTTCGCAAACTGCTTGACCAAGGCCAGGCTGGCGACAACGTCGGCATTCTGCTGCGCGGCACCAAGCGTGAAGACGTCGAGCGTGGCCAAGTGCTGTGCAAGCCCGGCTCGATCAAGCCGCACACCCACTTCACGGGCGAGATCTACGTTTTGTCCAAGGACGAAGGTGGCCGCCACACGCCCTTCTTCAACAACTACCGTCCCCAGTTCTACTTCCGTACCACGGACGTGACCGGTGCGATCGAGTTGCCAGAAGGAAAAGAAATGGTGATGCCAGGCGACAACGTGTCGATCACGGTCAAGCTGATCAACCCGATCGCTATGGAAGAAGGCCTGCGCTTCGCTATTCGCGAAGGCGGCAAGACCGTTGGCGCCGGTGTGGTCGCCAAGATCATTGCGTAACCAATGTGTTTGCGGGACAGATCGCAGTGACGCGAAGCGCACCAGCTCTGTCCCCAACTAATTAAGGACAACCATGGCTACCAAACAGAAAATTCGCATCCGCCTGAAGGCGTTTGACTACAAACTCATCGACCAGTCGGCCGCCGAGATCGTGGACACCGCCAAACGCACTGGCGCCATTGTCAAGGGTCCCGTGCCCTTGCCAACACGCATGAAACGTTTTGACATCTTGCGTTCACCCCACGTGAACAAGACCAGTCGTGATCAGTTTGAAATCCGCACGCATCAGCGCCTGATGGACATTGTCGACCCGACCGACAAGACTGTTGACGCCCTGATGAAGCTCGATTTGCCGGCAGGTGTTGACGTTGAGATCAAGCTTCAATAGTTGACGCGCGGGGCTGCTTGGACATCCAACGCCCTGCGGAATATTCTGACGGGCCTCGCCCAAATGCGGCTTGCCAGGCGACAGTGATCAGCATATAATCGAAAGCTCTGTGGGAAATGCCTTGGCGTTTCCCATTGAGTTTTATTAACAGTCCCCCATTGAAAAACGCCGCAGCCAATTGAAGTTGCGGTGGTGGGGGTTACGGAGAAAACAATGAGTCTTAGCAATCGCTTAGGGTTGCTGGGGCGCAAGGTTGGCATGATGCGCCTATTCACCGAAGAGGGGGATGCTGTCCCCGTCACGGTGGTAGATGTGTCGAACAACCGAGTGACCCAGGTCAAAACCCAGGAGAATGACGGCTACGTTGCCCTACAGGTAACGTTTGGTTCGCGTCGGGCTTCCCGCGTCACCAAGCCGGCCGCTGGCCACCTTGCGAAAGCAGGCGTTGAGGCTGGTGAGGTTATTCAAGAGTTTCGCGTCACTGCGGATACCGCTGGTCAGTACCAGCCGGGCGCAGTGTTGCCGGTCAGTGCCATTTTTGCGGTCGGCCAGAAGGTCGACGTGCAGGGCACAACCATCGGCAAGGGTTATGCGGGCACGATCAAACGCCACCACATGAGTTCCCAGCGCGCATCGCACGGCAATAGCCGTTCGCACAACGTGCCAGGCTCGATTGGTATGGCGCAGGATCCAGGGCGTGTGTTCCCTGGCAAGCGCATGACGGGTCACCTCGGTGTCGACATCGTGACTACGCAAAACCTGGATGTGATTCGCATCGACGAAGCGCGTCAACTGCTGTTGATCCGGGGCGCGGTTCCCGGTTCGACTGGCGGTTTTGTGACGGTTCGTCCAGCCGTCAAGGTCAAGGCAAAGAACGATGCCACGAAAGGAGCGAACTAATGCAGCTCGAACTCCTGAATGATCAAGGTCAGGCAACCGCCAAGTTTGAAGCGCCCGAGACAGTGTTCGGCCGCGCCTACAACGAGGATCTGGTGCACCAGGTTGTGGTGGCGTTTCAGGCCAACGCGCGTCAGGGCACTCGTGCCCAGAAAGACCGCGAACAGGTCAAGCACTCCACCAAGAAGCCATTCAAGCAAAAGGGAACCGGCCGCGCGCGCGCCGGTATGACGTCCTCGCCGTTGTGGCGCGGAGGCGGTCGTATTTTCCCGAATATGCCTGACGAAAACTTCAGCCACAAGATCAACAAGAAGATGTACCGTGCCGGTATGGCTTCGATCTTGTCGCAGCTCGCTCGCGAAGGCCGTTTGGCAGTGGTGGATTCCCTCAAGGTTGAATCCCCCAAGACCAAGCCTTTGGCGGCAAAGTTCAAGGCCATGAATCTTGAGTCCGTGATGGTGATTGCCGACGAAGTGGATGAAAACCTCTACCTCGCCTCACGCAATCTCGTCAATGTGCTTGTGGTTGAGCCGCGCTACGCCGATCCGGTGTCGTTGGTGCACTACCGCAAGGTATTGGTGACCAAGGCTGCCATGGACAAACTCAAGGAGATGTTTGCATGAGCCACGCTGCCCAACACTTAAAGTTTGAAGAAGGTCGTCTGATGCAGGTGCTGGTCGCACCCATCGTGTCTGAAAAGGCCACGATGATTGCCGAGAAAAGCAATGCTGTGACGTTCAAGGTGCTGCAGGATGCTACCAAGCATGAAATCAAGGCTGCGGTGGAGTTGATGTTCAAGGTTGAGGTCAAAGGTGTCTCGGTGGTGAACACCAAGGGCAAGACCAAGCGCTTTGGCAAGTCTGTGGGTCGTCGCGACAATGTTCGCAAGGCCTACGTGACGCTCAAGCCGGGTCAAGAGCTGAACCTTGGCGGGGAGGCTGCGTAATCATGGCTGTTATCAAGATGAAACCAACCTCACCAGGCCGTCGTGGCGTGGTGAAGATTTCGCGTGACCATTTGTACAAGGGTGAGCCCTTTGCGCCGTTGCTGGAACCTCAGTTTCAACATGCCGGCCGCAACAACAACGGTCACATCACAACTCGCCACAAAGGCGGCGGACACAAGCACCATTACCGCGTGGTTGACTTCGTGCGCAACAAGGATGCGATTCCAGCTAAGGTTGAACGCATTGAGTACGACCCCAACCGTTCCGCGCATATCGCTCTGGTGTGCTACGCAGACGGCGAACGCAAGTACATCATTGCGCCCCGTGGCCTGGAAGTGGGTGCGACCATTCTGAATGGCGCCGAAGCCCCGATTCGTGTTGGCAATACCTTGCCGATTCGCAACATTCCCGTGGGCTCCATCATTCACTGCATCGAGTTGCAGGTGGGCAAGGGCGCGCAGGTTGTGCGTTCGGCTGGTGCATCGGCAACGCTGCTGGCGCGCGAAGGCACCTATGCTCAGGTCCGCATGCGCTCTGGCGAGGTTCGCAAGATCCACATTGACTGCCGCGCCACGATCGGCCAGGTTGCCAATGAAGAGCATAGTCTGCGCCGACTCGGCAAGGCCGGTGTCAAGCGCTGGATGGGTATCCGACCAACCGTTCGCGGCGTGGTGATGAACCCGGTTGACCACCCGCACGGCGGTGGCGAGGGCAAGACCGGCGAAGGCCGTCACCCAGTCGATCCTTGGGGCAACCTGACCAAGGGTTACCGTACCCGTAACAACAAGCGCACGCAGGTCATGATCGTGTCGCGTCGCAAGAAGTAAGGGGAAGGTCCATGACTCGTTCTCTCAAAAAAGGTCCCTTTGTCGACCATCATCTGGTAGCCAAGGCCGACAAGGCCGTTACTACCAAAGACAAAAAGCCGATTAAGACTTGGTCGCGCCGCTCCATGATCCTGCCCGAGTTCATCGGCTTGACCATTGCCGTGCACAACGGCAAACAGCACGTGCCGGTCTATATCACCGATCAGATGGTTGGCCATAAGTTGGGTGAGTTCGCTCTGACCCGTACTTTCAAGGGTCATCCTGCAGACAAAAAAGTCTCAAAGAAATAAGGAGGTGACCATGGAAACACGTGCAACCCTTCGTGGCGTTCGTTTGTCGGTCGATAAGGGCCGTCTGGTCGCGGATTTGATTCGCGGCAAGAAGGTGGACCAAGCCTTGAATATTTTGCAGTTCACGCAGAAAAAAGCCGCTGTGATCATCAAGAAGGTTCTCGAGTCCGCGATTGCCAACGCCGAGCACAATGACGGTGCCGACATTGACGAGTTGAAGGTCAAGACCATCTACGTCGAGCAAGGCGCTTCGCTGCGCCGCTTCACGGCCCGTGCCAAAGGCCGCGGTAATCAAATCAGAAAACCCACGTGCCATGTGTACGTGACGGTTGGTAACTGAAAGAGGCCAGCAAGATATGGGACAAAAAATCCACCCAACCGGCTTTCGTCTGTCGATTAGCCGCAACTGGTCTTCGCGTTGGTACGCCAATGACCGCGATTTCGCGGGCATGCTGGCTGAAGACATCAAGGTACGCGAGTACCTGAAGGCCAAACTGAAAAACGCCTCGGTATCGCGCATTCTGATCGAGCGTCCCGCCAAGAACGCCCGCATCACGATTTTCTCGGCACGCCCGGGCGTGGTGATCGGCAAAAAAGGCGAGGACATCGAGAACCTGAAGCGAGACTTGGGCAAACAGCTTGGTGTGCCGGTTGCCGTCAACATCGAAGAAGTGCGCAAGCCCGAAATCGATGCCAAGTTGATCGCCGACAGCATTACGCAGCAATTGGAAAAGCGGATCATGTTCCGTCGTGCCATGAAGCGCGCCATGCAAAACGCCATGCGTCTGGGTGCCCTGGGCATCAAGATCATGTCGTCGGGCCGTCTCAACGGTATCGAGATCGCGCGTTGCGAGTGGTACCGCGAAGGTCGCGTGCCACTCCACACACTGCGCGCTGATATCGACTACGGCACCTCTGAAGCCAAGACTACCTACGGCATTATTGGCGTGAAAGTTTGGGTCTACAAGGGTGATACCTTGGGTCGTAACGATCTGCCCGCCGCCGTCGAGTCCCGTGCTGATGAAGAGCGTCGCCCACGTGGCCCCCGTCGCGATGATCGCGGTGGTGCCCGTCCAGGCTCCGATCGTCCCGCCCCGCGCGGCGCAGTGCGTCGTCCGGCAGGCAGCAATGCGGCACCGGCCGATGGCAGCGACAAACCTGCTGAGGCCATTGGTGCCGATGCCAACAAACCCGCCGTTAAGCGCGTCCGCAAGGTAGCCGCGCCAGCTGCAGCAGCTGACGGTAAAGGAGAATAACTATGTTGCAACCCGCTCGTCGCAAGTACCGCAAAGAGCAAAAAGGCCGTAACACTGGCGTCGCCACCCGGGGTAGCTCGGTCGCGTTCGGTGATTTTGGCTTGAAGTGCACGGACCGTGGTCGTTTGACCGCCCGCCAGATTGAGGCCGCACGGCGTGCGATCTCCCGTCACGTCAAGCGTGGCGGCCGAATCTGGATTCGCGTGTTCCCTGATAAACCAATTTCCCAGAAGCCTGCAGAGGTTCGCATGGGTAACGGCAAGGGCAACCCCGAGTATTACGTGGCTGAGATTCAACCCGGCAAGATTGTGTTTGAAATTGTGGGTGTGTCTGAGGAGTTGGCGCGTGAGGCGTTTCGTTTGGCAGCCGCCAAGCTGCCGCTGCGCACGACCTTCGTCGCGCGCATGCTTGGCCAGTGATCAGGAGAACAAGTTATGAAAACTACTGAACTGCGCCAGAAAGACGTCGCCGGTGTGCAAGCTGAAGTCAAGGCACTGCAAAAAGCCCACTTCGGCCTGCGCATGCAAAAGGCCACGCAACAACTCAACAACACGGCTACGCTGCGCTCCACGCGCCGCGATATTGCTCGCGCCAAGACGATTCTTGTCGAGAAGCAAAAAGCTGAACAGCCCACCAAGTAAGGAGTGACCCATGACGGAAGCTAAAACATCCCTCAAGCGCACCTTGATTGGCAAGGTGGTCAGCGACAAACGTGCCAAAACCGTGACGGTGCTGATCGAGCGTCGCGTCAAGCATGAGCTTTACGGCAAGATCGTCGGCAAGTCCAGCAAGTACCACGCCCACGACGAAAAGGGCGAGTACAAGTTGGGCGATGTTATCGAGATCACCGAGAGCCGGCCCATTTCGAAAACCAAGAACTGGGTCGCGACCCGCTTGGTCGAGAAGGCCGCTGCGGTGTAAGTCTTTACAGACTCAAAACCTCAGGGTTTGAAGGAACGGCTCACAATGTGAGCCGTTTTCATTGGTGACTTAGTAAGGCTCAATTTTTTAGGAGACTGGCATGATTAAAGTTGGTGACGCGCTTCCATCGGCGACCTTGATGGAGTATTCGGACGTGGAGGGTGGTGGCTGCAGCATCGGCCCAAACCCGGTCGATGTGGTCAAGGCCAGCGCTGGCAAGACCATTGCCCTGTTCGCCTTGCCGGGTGCCTTTACGCCGACTTGCTCGGCCAAACACGTGCCGGGTTATGTCGAAAAGATCGACGGACTCAAGGCTGCGGGGGTGGATGAGGTCTGGTGTGTCAGTGTCAACGATGCGTTTGTGATGGGCGCATGGGCGCGTGATCAGAAGACCGCAGGCAAGGTCAGGATGCTGGCCGATGGCGACGCCAATTTTACGAAGGCAGTTGGCCTGACCCTGGACCTGACTGGCAAAGGGATGGGTCTGCGCAGCAATCGCTATTCGATGCTGGTCAAGAATGGCGTCGTTGCGTCCCTGAACATCGAGGGACCGGGCAAGTTTGAAGTCAGCGACGCAGCGACGATGCTCGCGCAAGCCAAAGGCTGATTGTCCCCGGGGGCTCATCCTTGCGTGTTCCGGCCTTGGCGGAACACGCGTCAAAGATCGACCTTGAGGTAGTGCGCACCAGCGATCGGGTTGTGGTAGTAGGGTGGAATTTCCTCAAAACCCAGATCGCGGTACAGCGCGCGCGCCGCCTCCATCTCGGAGAGCGTGTCGAGCAGCACGCAGCGATAACCAGCCTGGCGTGCCAAGTCGAGAATTCGTTCCGCCAGATCCCTCCCCAATCCCAGCCTGCGGAAAGCCGGACGTACATACAGGCGTTTCATCTCGCAGGCATTGGCGTAGTCCGCCGCGTCGAGTGCGCGCAGCGCGCAGCTTCCTGCAACCGCGCCGTTGACCAGGGCCAGCAGCAGGGTGCCGCGTGGTGACGCGTACTCACCGGGCAAGTTAGCCAGTTCGCTGTCGAAGTGCTGAAAACACAAGTCCACTTGCAACGACAGTGCGTACTCCTGAAAGACTCCACGCACCGATTCCAACTCGGAGGCGGTACATGGAACGATGAACTCAATGACGGGCGCGGAGAGCGTTGGAAGGTCCATGGGAGACTGACGCAAGCGTAGGGCGGGGCGCGTAGTGGATGGCTGAGTGGCCCTGGCGCTCAGGGTTGAGTGGCGGTCAGTTGGAGCATGAGCCATACCAGTGCGGCGCAGACAAGGAAGATCGCGAGCGCACCCAGGCGTGAGCGACCGTCGTCGCGCGAACAAAATGTCGGCTGATCGACCGCTTTGTCGCCATGAATCATCGCGCTGACCAGCTTCTCATGCTTCTTGAAATGGTAGTAAGCGATGGCGCCAAGGTGCGTCAAGATCAGCAGAATCAAGACGATCTTCCCGACCTTTCGGTGGTAGAAGGTTGCGCTGCTGACCAAGGCCGCGGACACCCATCTTGTCAGCGGGCCGGAGGTGTCGATCTCGTCATCGCTGATCAAGCCGGTCGCGACCTGAGCGCTGAGCAAGAGCAGCATCGCGAAGACCGAAGCGGCGCCGAGCGGCGAATGTCCGACCGAGTGCGCTGCTTCACGCTGGCCGCGCAGATAGCGCAGCATCGTGCTCGGACTGTATAGAAACGCGCTGAAACGTGACCAGTGACCGCCGACCATGCCCCAGACCACGCGAAATAGCAGCAGACTCAAGACGCCGTAGCCAAATCGAAAATGCCAGGCCATGGCGGCACCGCCAACTTGGCTCGTGACCACTAAGCCGATGACACAAACGACGAGTGACCAGTGAGCCACGCGTGTTGGCAAATCCCACACTCTGACGGTTGTCAACATCTCTACCTCACAGATCAATCAAGGTTTCACTTGCAGCGGGCCGAATGATGCGCCAACTTGCGCTCGCCGACCAACGAACGGGCCACACCCGTTTTCAGTGCTGGTGTTTTCCCTAGTCACCCGACCAGAAGTGGAACTATACGATCAAGCGGCACTCACACCGACGGACTCGCCACAACATAACCTTTGGAGAGCATCAATGACCATGCACAAAAAAATCGCCTTGGCATCCTTGGCAACGATGCTGACCGTACCCGCTTTCGCCCAGTTTGCCAAACCGGAGGATGCCGTGAAGTACCGCAAAAGTGCGCTGTTCGTGATGCAGCAGAACTTCTCCCGCGTTGCGGCCATGGCGGGGGGTAAAGCGCCGTTTGACGCCAAAGTCGCCGCCGACAGCGCGGCAGTCGCCGAATTCATGTCCAAGCTGCCGTGGGCCGCGTTTGGCGAAGGAACCGACAAGGGAGAAACACGCGCCAAGCCGGAAATCTGGAAGGAGCAGGCGAAATTCAAAGAGTATTCAGAAGCGATGCAGGCAGAAATGAGCAAGCTCGCGACTGCCGCCAAGGGCGGTAACCTGGACGCCATCAAGACCGCCGTTAACGCCACGGGCGGCAGTTGCAAGACCTGTCACGACGCCTACCGCAAAGACTGAGGTGCGCCGCAACTTCCGGTGTCGGCCGTTGCATTTGTGGCGGAGCACTAAAGGATTTTGGCGAATTCGAGCGTCAACGCCTGAGGCAGTTGGGTGGCCAGGTCACTGCGGGTTACGCGGGTCATATTGTCACTCATCCAGCTCGAAATCGACAGCGTGCCACTGTCGTAGCCAACTTCGACAAATGGGAAATTGGGCTCGTCCTTGAGCAAATCGACACGCAACTGGTCAAACTGATCGTCCCGGAAGCGCTCATCCACGATGATCAGGTGTGGCCGCTCAAGCTCGCAATAGCGAACCGCCGCCACAGATGTCGGAACGCTGTCCACGGTCAGACCCATGGCACGACAGGTCGATTTAATGTCGTCGCGCAAGGCAATGTCGCTCGTGACGATCAGCACGCGGTGACCCGCAAGGGCCTGGGGCGGGGCACTCATCCAGGATTCCGCGCCAAGATCCATCTCCATTGCGGTCAAGCCTTCAAGCTGCTTGACCGTTCGCGGGAACTCCAGCGTCAGGGTCGGTTCGTCCACGGACCCGCTCGTCTCAATCGAGACGCCAATCGCGCGGGCGATTTCCTCCAGCAAGTGTTGACTGAGCGCGTCAAACTCCTCGCGGGGGTGGCCAGGCATGCCGGACACGACCACCGCGTGGGTGGTCTTGAAGCTGAGTATGGCGTGGGCCGGCCAGTTCTTGACATCCAGCGAAACAAACAGGCGGGCCCCTGGCTTGGCGGCGCAGTCGATCGCAGCAAGTACCATCGTCGTCACCAAGTCCAGATCGACGATCACCGCCACTGGTTTAACACTGCGGTGGAGCTCGACTCCACGGCGCTGAAGCAGGGGGGCGCGTTCATCAAGCGCGCGTTTGACGATTGAATCGAGGTTAAGCTGCTCGTGCGTTTGTCGCCAGCGACCGTCCGCAACACGAGCAAGTAGCTGGCTGTCTCGGGCCAGGCGGTGCAGTTCCGCCAACGCGTCCTGCGCCGGCTTGGCTTCGTTCTGAGCAAGCTTGCCCGCCTCGACCCAGGCGAGCACCGCGTGCTTGGCCAAGGTGATCGGGGCGTCCATCTGAGCCCCCACGGCGGCCAGCACCGAGTAGTCAATGGAACCCGTCTCTCGCGGCGCGCCCGGTGCCGCATTGCTCCCCAAGTCGCCCTCCAGAGCGGCGGGCAAGGTGTTCATGTAGCGGCTGTCTGTTGTCACGTCGGTCCCCTTGTGGCAATCACACTTGGATTAAAGCCGAATCAATGCTTTTCGAATAGTCCCCAGCGCGCAAAACAGATAATCTAGCCATGCACAGTGTCCTTGCTCTCACTCCACCCCTTGTGGCGCGCGCGCGCCGGCCCAAGACGCGCAACCGAGGCGCAGGTCGTGTCGTCGCGTCTTGCGGATGGCGACTGCTGTGAGCACGCTGTCGCTGCGGCGCGTCGCATCCTTGTTCCTGGCCTTCGCCTTTGCCTATTTCCTGTCGGCCTTGATTCGGGCCATCACGGCGACCTTGTCGCCGACCCTCAGCGCTGACTTTGCCCTTAATGCCGGTGACCTTGGCCTGCTCGCGGGCGCCTATTTCCTTGGCTTCGCGACAACTCAGTTGCCCTTGGGCACCTGGCTGGACCGGTTTGGCCCGAAGCGAGTCATCCTGAGTTTCCTGGTGGTGGCCGTCGTCGGTTGCATCGTTTTCTCGATCGCCAGCACCTTTGCCGGGTTGATAGCTGGTCGGATTTTGTGCGGAATCGGTGTGAGCGCCTGTCTGATGGCCCCGCTCACGGGCTATCGGCGCTGGCTCGCGCCGGGCATGCAGTTGCGGGCCAACTCCTGGATGTTGATGGTCGGTTCGCTGGGGATGGTCGCGTCGACCTTGCCAGTGCAATGGCTGATGCCGATCCTGGGTTGGCGACCCTTGTTCTGGGGCCTGGGCCTGCTGCTGATGATTGCCGCCGGGTTGATCGCCTGGGCCGTGCCGAAGTGGGAGCAGGACCTGCCTGGTGATCGGGCGGCGCTGCCTGCGCAGGGATTTGGCGTGGTGTGGCGGCACCCGTACTTCCGCAGGATGGCGCCCTTGGGTTTCTTCTGTTATGGCGGCTTGATGGCCGTGCAGACCTTGTGGGCCGTGCCCTGGATGACCAAGGTGGCGGGCTACACCGCACTGGAGGCGGCCAGGGCACTGTTCTGGATCAACGTCGCCATGCTGTGCACGTTCTGGTTCTGGGGCGTAATCAATCCGTGGCTGGCCCGCAGGGGCCACCACGCCGACGGGCTGATCAAGCGTGGCCTGCCTCTCAGTTTTGTTGTGCTTGCTATCGTTATAGGAGCTGGAAACGCAATGCCTGGTGCGGTTGGCGCTGGATTGGCCTTGTATTGTGTAAGCTGCACCTTCGTGGCATTGTCGCAGCCTGCGGTGGCGATGGCATTTCCCTCCACCCTCGCTGGCCGGGCGTTGACTGCCTACAACCTGGTGATGTTCGCGGGGGTTTTTGCCGTTCAATGGGGAATCGGCTTGGCTGTGGATGCGTTCCGGTCGGCGGGATTGCGCGAAATAGAGGCTTTTCAGGCGTCCATGAGCTTGTTCCTGCTCTGCTGCGTGGCATCGTACGGGTACTTTCTTGTACCCAGACGCGATAATCAGAGCTCAGTGAACCTATGAACAACGGCATCCTCATCATCGCACACGCGCCATTGGCCAGTGCTCTGCGCCAGGCGGTGCTGCATGTTTTTCCGGATTGCCGCGCCGATGTGGCGTCGTTCGATGTTGAGCCCGGCGCCGCGCCCGAGGTGTCCTTGGCGGGGGCTCGACTCGCCCTGGCTCAAGTCGGTGCGCCGCGCACGCTGGTGTTGGCCGATGTCTTTGGCGCCACGCCCTGCAATGTGGCACAAAAACTGGTCGATGGGCTGACCTCCCGACTGGTCGCGGGGGTCAACCTGCCGATGCTCCTGCGCGCGGTAACCTACCGGCATGAAGCGTTTGATACGCTGGTGACCAGGGCGATTGCAGGCGGTACTCAGGGTGTAATGCAGGTTGCGGTCACGGCTCCACAAAATCAGGCGAGGAAACATAATGGTCAAGGCCACGACGACTATCAACAATAAGCTTGGACTGCACGCTCGAGCTTCCGCCAAACTGACCAAGTTGGCCGGAAGTTTCCCCTGCGAAGTCTGGATGTCCAAGGGTGAACGGCGTATCAACGCCAAGAGCATCATGGGGGTGATGATGCTGGCCGCAGGCATGGGAAGCACCGTGGAAATCGATACCCACGGAGATCGTGCTCAAGAAGCATTGGACGCGTTGCTGGCCTTGATCGCCGACAAGTTCGGAGAGGGTGAGTGACCTTCTCGATCCACGGTCTGGCGGTCGCGCGCGGTATTGCCATTGGGCGCGCGGTGTTGGTGGCGTCCAGCCGCGTCGACGTGGCGCACTACTTCATTGATCCCTTGCATGTCGAGTCGGAAATCGACAGGGTTCGATTTGGGCGCAACGCGGTGGTCGATGAGATCCACCGATTGCAGACCAGCGTTGCCCACATGGGTACCAAGGAAGCTGCCCACGAATTGGGTGCGCTGCTTGATGTCCACCTGATGCTGCTGCAGGACGAGGAGCTGATCGGGGGGGTCAAGCACTGGATCACCGAGCGTCTGTACAACGCCGAATGGGCGTTGACCACCCAATTGGAGATCATCGCCCGCCAGTTCGACGAGATGGAAGACGAGTACCTGCGCGAGCGCAAGGCTGACCTTGAACAAATTACCGAGAAGGTTTTGCGCGCCATGAAAGGCGTTGGCTCCGCGGTCGTCACCGTCCCGGAACGATCGGAACGCCGGCGCCCACAGCAGGACGTACTGCTGGACGACACGGTTGACGTGCCCTTGGTCTTGATTGCGCATGACCTGTCGCCCTCTGACATGCTGCAGTTCAAGCAAAGTGTGTTTGGCGGCTTCGTGACCGATGTAGGTGGCAAGACCTCTCACACGGCGATTGTCGCGCGCAGCATGGACATTCCAGCGGTGGTGGGCGCCCGGACCTGCAGTCAGTTGATACGCCAGGATGACTGGGTGATCATCGACGGCGATGCGGGCGTGGTCATCGTCGACCCCTCCCCAATCATTCTGGCCGAGTACGGATTCAAGCAGCGCCAGCGCGAGCTCGAACGCGGCAGGCTGTCGCGCCTGTTGCACACGCCCGCTTTGACCATGGATGGGCAAAAGGTTGACTTGTTGGCCAATATCGAGATGCCCGAAGACGCGGTGGGCGCCGTTAAATCAGGCGCTGTGGGCGTGGGCCTGTTTCGCAGCGAGTTTCTGTTCATGGGGCGCAATGGCAGCCTGCCTGATGAAGAAGAGCAGTACCAGGCCTACCGGCGGGCGATCGAGGGCATGCAAGGTCTGCCTGTGACCATTCGGACGGTGGACATCGGTGCCGACAAGCCGCTCAACAAGTCGGCACGAGACGACGCCCACCTCAACCCGGCGCTGGGCCTGCGCGCGATCCGCTGGAGCCTGGCCGACCCGGCCATGTTTCTGACGCAATTGCGGGCGATCCTGCGCGCCGCGGCACATGGACAGGTCGGGCTGCTCATCCCGATGCTGGTGCACGCCAGCGAGATTCGCCAGACCATCGGGTTGATCGTGCAGGCGCGCGCCGAGCTTGATCGGCGGGGCATTGTGTACGGCCCCGTCAAACTTGGCGCCATGATCGAGATACCGGCTGCCGCCTTGACGCTCAAGATATTTTTGAAGTATTTCGACTTCCTGTCCATTGGCACCAACGATCTGATCCAGTACACCCTGGCGATTGATCGGGCCGACGAGTCGGTTGCGCACTTGTACGATCCGCTGCATCCCGCTGTGTTGCGCCTGGTGGCCGACACCATCGCAGAGTGTGATGCCCAAGGCAAGAGTGTCAGTGTCTGCGGCGAAATGGCTGGTGATGTGGAGATGACCCGTCTGCTGCTGGGCATGGGCCTGCGCAGTTTCTCGATGCACCCGGCGCAGATACTCGCCGTCAAGCAAGAGGTGCTGCGCGCCGACACCGGACGGCTGCGGGAATGGGCCAGCGCCGTGATGCAGGACGAGGACCCGGGGCGACGCATGGGGCGGACCTGACGATTGTTTGAACGCCCTATTGGCACGCTGTTTTCCTGGGCCGACCCACAAAAGACAAAACCCCGCTGAGCTTGCGCCTAGCGGGGTTTTTGTTTCTTGGTCGCGAGCAGTCACGCCCATCGACGCCGCATGACGATCTACAGCTAGGCGTTTGGGCGCTGACAGTACCAGCGGTACGGCAAGCCCAAACAACGACGCTGTAGGTCGTCAGGCAAGGAGCAATTACATGCCCATGCCGCCCATGCCGCCCATACCACCCATGTCGCCGCCGCCCATGCCGCCCATGCCGCCGCCCGACTCGGACTTCGGTGACTCAGCGATCATGCACTCGGTGGTCAGCATCAAGGATGCCACCGAAGCCGCATTCTGCAACGCTGTACGGGTCACCTTGGTGGGGTCCAGGATACCCATCTCGATCATGTCCCCATACGTGTCGTTGGCGGCGTTGAATCCGTAGTTGCCGGTGCCGGCCAACACCGCGTTCACCACCACCGAGGCTTCGCCGCCAGCGTTGTAAACGATTTCGCGCAGGGGCGATTCGATGGCCTTGAGCACCAGCGCAATGCCGTGGTCCTGGTCGGAGTTGTCGCCCTTGATCTTGCCAGCGCTCTGCTTGGCGCGCAACAAGGCCACGCCACCGCCAGCCACGATGCCTTCTTCCACGGCGGCGCGGGTTGCGTGCAGCGCGTCTTCAACGCGGGCCTTCTTCTCTTTCATTTCGACTTCGGTGGCAGCGCCAACCTTGATCACGGCAACACCGCCAGCCAGCTTGGCCACGCGCTCTTGCAGTTTTTCACGGTCGTAGTCGGAAGTGGCTTCTTCGATTTGCACGCGCACTTGCTTGACGCGGGCTTCGATGTCAGCGGCAGCGCCGGCACCGTCGATGATGATGGTGTTTTCCTTGCTCACTTCGACACGCTTGGCGGAGCCCAGGTCAGCCAAAGTCACTTTTTCAAGTGTCAGGCCAACTTCCTCGGCAATCACTTTGCCGCCGGTCAGGACCGCGATGTCTTCCAGCATGGCCTTGCGACGGTCACCGAAACCGGGCGCCTTGACCGCTACAACCTTCAGGATGCCGCGGATGGTGTTGACCACCAAAGTTGCCAATGCTTCGCCTTCGACGTCTTCCGACACGATGAGCAGCGGACGGCCTGACTTGGCAACCTGCTCCAGCGTGGGCAGCAGGTCACGGATGTTGCTGATTTTCTTGTCATACAGCAGCACAAACGGGTTTTCCAGCAAAGCGGCTTGCTTTTCTGGGTTGTTGATGAAGTAGGGCGACAGGTAGCCGCGGTCGAACTGCATGCCTTCAACCACTTCGAGTTCGGACTCCAGCGACTTGCCGTCTTCGACGGTAATGACACCTTCTTTGCCCACTTTGTCCATTGCATCCGCAATGATCTTGCCGATGGCTTCGTCGCTGTTGGCTGAGATGGAGCCGACTTGAGCGATTTCCTTGGAGGTGGTGGTGGCCTTCGAGGCCTTCTTCAGCTCGGCGACCAGGGCGGTCACCGCCTTGTCGATGCCGCGCTTCAGGTCCATCGGGTTCATGCCGGCGGCCACGTACTTCATGCCTTCGTGCACGATGGCCTGGGCCAGCACGGTTGCGGTGGTGGTGCCATCGCCAGCGATGTCGGAGGTCTTGGAAGCGACTTCCTTGACCATCTGCGCACCCATGTTTTGCAGCTTGTCCTTGAGTTCAATTTCCTTGGCGACGGACACGCCGTCCTTGGTCACGGTGGGGGCACCAAACGAGCGCTCCAGCACCACATTGCGACCCTTGGGGCCGAGGGTAACTTTGACCGCGTTGGCCAGGATGTTGACACCCTCGACCATGCGTGCGCGGGCTTCGCCGCCGAAAATGACGTCTTTTGCTGCCATGATGATTTCTCCGAATTCAGTTAATTAGTGGGATCTGTGCTTGCCGGGGAATTACTTCACCACGACCGCAAACAGATCGTCTTCTTTCATGACGAGCAGCTCGTCGCCATCGACTTTGACGGTCTGGCCGCTGTACTTGCCAAACAAGACGCGATCACCGACCTTGACCGACATGGCGCTGAGTTCGCCCTTGTCGTTCTTTTTGCCGGGACCGACGGCCAGCACTTCACCTTGATCGGGCTTCTCGGCGGCGCTATCAGGAATCACGATGCCGGAGGCGGTCTTGGTTTCGTTTTCGACGCGTTTGACGATCACGCGGTCTGCCAGGGGGCGAAGTTTCATGGGAGCTCCTTGATTTGGAAAAAGAGGTTGAAATCAACAGCGCCAACCTCGTTAAGTTGGCGCTCATTAACTTGAAGAGCGTGTTTTGCAAGCACGTTGCTTGTTAGCACTCAACTCTTACGAGTGCTAATGATAAGGCCTTTTGTTAGAGTTTCAAGTGACATCGGCAAAAACGAGGCTGTTTGCGAAACGTCACTGTACTTTCCGTTTCACGCCACTCATCACTCGATTCGGCGGCCCACGTGGGTTGTGCCGGCCCTGTGGTTGCACTCGATTTCCTCACCCGGCGCACTCGGCGCCGACCGCAACGGCCCGCGTCTTGTGCAGTTTCCGGTAGCTGTCAATAAGGCGCTGGTGCCTGTCGAGCCCTTCGAGTCTCATACTTGTTGGCGTCAAGCCGAAGAAGCGCACGCTGCCGTCCACCGACCCCAGCACCGCATCCATCCGTGGGTTGCCAAACATCCGGCGGAAACTGGCCTCGTAATCGGCCAGTTCCAGGTCATCGTCCAGCAGCACCTCCAGCACCACATTCAAGGCTTGGTAGAACAATCCGCGCTCGACCGTGTTTTCGTTGTATTGCAGGAGGGCGCCAACGAGGTCCTGCGCCGCTTCAAATTGCTTCAAGGCCAGTTGGATCAGCAACTTTAACTCCAGAACCGTGAGCTGGCCCCAGACCGTGTTCTCGTCAAATTCGATGCCGATCAGGGTGACGATGTCGGTGTAATCGTCCAGCTCACCGTTTTCCAGGCGATTGAGCAGCGCTTGCAGGGCGGCATCGTCCAGACGGTGCAGATTCAAAATATCGGCGCGGAAGGCCAGCGCTTTGTTGGTGTTATCCCAAATCAAATCTTCGACCGGATAGATTTCGGAGTACCCCGGCACCAGGATGCGACAGGCGGTTGCGCCAAGTTGGTCATACACCGCCATGTACGATTCTTTGCCCAAACCTTCGAGAATGCCGAACAAGGTTGCGGCCTCAATGGTGTTGGAGTTTTTACCCTGGCCGGAAAAATCCCACTCCACAAAATCAAAATTCGCTTTGGCACTGAAAAACCGCCACGACACCACGCCGCTGGAATCGATAAAGTGTTCAATGAAGTTGTTCGGCTCGGTGACCGCGTTGCTCTCAAAGGTGGGCCGGGGCAAATCGTTCAGGCCTTCAAAACTGCGCCCCTGCAGCAACTCGGTCAAACTGCGCTCCAATGCCACCTCCAGGCTGGGATGCGCCCCGAACGACGCAAACACGCCGCCCGTTCGCGGGTTCATCAAGGTCACGCACATCACGGGAAACTTTCCCCCCAGCGACGCGTCTTTCATCAGCACCGGAAAGCCCTGATTTTCCAGCTCCGCAATGCCGGCCACAATGCCGGGAAATTTTTCCAACACATGGGCTGGTACATCGGGCAGCGCGATTTCGCCTTCCAAAATTTCGCGTTTGACCGCCCGCTCAAAAATTTCTGACAGGCATTGCACCTGCGCCTCAACCAGCGTATTGCCGGCACTCATGCCGTTGCTGAGGAACAGGTTGTCGATCAGGTTCGTCGGGAAATACACGACCTCGCCATCCGACTGGCGCACATACGGCAAGGAGCAAATGCCGCGCTCTACGTTGCCCGAGTTGGTGTCGACCAAGTGCGAGGCACGCAACTCGCCATCGGGGTTGTAAATTTTCAGGCAGTATGTATCGAGTATTCCAACCGGCAGCGCATCTTTGCGGCCAGGCTTGAACCAGCGCTCATTGGGGTAATGCACGAACGCGGCGTTGGCAATATCCTCACCCCAGAATTGGTGGTTGTAGAAGTGATTGCAGCTCAGTCGCTCGATGTATTCACCCAAGGCCGACGCCAGTGCACTTTCCTTGGTGGCACCCTTGCCATTGGTAAAACACATCGACGAGTGCGCATCGCGGATATGCAATGACCACACATTGGGAACCAGGTTGCGCCACGAAGCGATTTCAATCTTGAGCCCTAAGGCCGCCAAAACCCCCGACATATTGGCGATGGTTTGCTCCAGCGGCAGATCTTTGCCCGCACTATAGGTGCAGGCCCCCACGTCCGGCTTCAACGCCAGCAGAGACTGGGCATCAGCATCGATGTTTTCCACTTCGGCAATGACAAACTCAGGCCCGGCTTGCACCACCTTTTTCACCGTGCATCGCTCAATGGAGCGCAAAATTCCCTCGCGGTCTTTGGTGGAGATATCCGCAGGCAACTCAACCTGAATCTTGAAAATCTGCTGGTAGCGGTTTTCGGGATCGACAATGTTGTTCTGCGACAGGCGGATCTGATCAGTAGGGATGTTGCGCGTGTTGCAGTACAACTTCACAAAGTAAGCCGCGCACAAGGCCGATGAAGCCAGAAAATAATCGAACGGGCCCGGCGCCGAGCCATCACCCTTGTAGCGGATAGGCTGATCGGCCACCACCGTGAAGTCATCGAACTTGGCCTCCAGACGAAGTTTGTCGAGAAAATTGACTTTGATTTCCATGCGGGCATCCAAAAAACGGCGTTCAAAACGGGCTGGTTGGCATTATCGGATTACCCCAGTGGAAGATCCTTGCTTCTGCGCAATTCCAGGTTCCGGGTGTCGGATCCGATCACATGCTCCTAGAATGTCATCACGAATGGCGGTCCGTACTGGCGCCATGCGATGACAACTCCCATCCTGGCACCCAACTCGCCGACCCATGCTTTACGCCACGCTCAAGACCTTTCACCTGCTGTCGGTCATCGTCTGGGTTGGCGGCATGGTGTTTGCACAGTTCTTCTTGCGACCTGCCCTGGGCGTGTTGGAGGCGCCCCAGCGATTGCGCTTGATGAGGTTGGTGCTTGGCCGGTTCTTCAATGCTGTGGCGGTGGCTGCCGGGCTGTCCTTGATCACCGGTTTGTGGATGATGCGCCGAGTCGTCGGGCACGCCGCCCAAACCGGCGTCACCACCCATCTGCCGCTGGAGTGGCTGGTGATGGCCGTGCTGGGCACCTTGATGGTGCTGATCTTCGGATACATCCGAGTTGTGCCCTACCCCCGGCTGGTGGCAGCGGTGGCCGCGCAGGATTGGTCCGCCGGTGCGGCCGCACTGGCGGTCATTCGACGCTGGGCGATGGTGAACCTGATCCTGGGCGTGGCGACTGTCGCGCTTAGCCAATTGGGCGTTACGGGGTGAAGCGCCGGACATGAATCCGGACGCTCGGCAATTGTGGCGCGCCCCGCGTTGGGCCTTGGCGGTCCTGCTGGCGGTCTTGGGAATGCTGGGCCCGTTCTCAATCGATACCTACATTCCGGCCTTTTCCGGCATCGCGCAGTCCCTGGGGGCCACGCCGGTGCAAATGCAGCAGACGCTGTCGGCCTATCTGTTTGGTTTTGCTTTCATGAGCCTGTTTCATGGCGCAATCTCCGACAGCGTGGGGCGGCGACCCGTGGTGTTGTGGGGCCTGGCGGCGTTCACACTCGCCTCGGCGGGCTGCGCGCTGTCCCAGAGCATCGGGCAGTTGGTATTTTTTCGGGCCATGCAGGGCTTGACCACCGGCGCCGGCATCGTCGTGGCGCGCGCCGTGGTGCGTGATATGTTTCCGCCCGCCGATGCCCAGCGGGTGATGAGCCAGATCACGATCTACTTCGGCGTGGCCCCCGCCATCGCGCCCATCATCGGCGGCTGGTTGTTTGTGCACATGGACTGGCACAGCATCTTCTGGTTCTTGACGGCGGTCGGTGTGGTTTTGTGGGTGGCGAATTTCCGGCTGCTGCCGGAGACGCTGCATTTGTCTCATCGACAGCCGCTGAATGTCAACAACCTGATGCAGGGCTATTGGAAACTGGGGCTCGATCCGCGATTCCTGTTGCTGGCGCTGGCCAGCGGTGTTCCCTTCAATGGCATGTTTCTGTATGTATTGTCGGCGCCGGCTTTTCTTGGGGAGCACCTGGCGCTGGCGCCAACCCAGTTCTTCTGGTTCTTTGTGTTGACCATTGGCGGCATCATGGGTGGCGCCTGGGTGAGTGGACGCATGGCGGGCAGGGTTGCCCCGAAGCGGCAGATTCGGATCGGTTTTTCTATCATGCTGATGATTGCGGTGCTCAATCTGGTCGCCAACCTGCTTTTCAAGGCCCATGTTTCATGGGCGCTGCTGCCGATTGCGATTTTTGCATTCGGTTGGGCCCTGATGGTGCCGGTGGTGACCTTGTTGGTGCTGGACTTGCACCCGGAGCGGCGTGGCATGGCTTCGTCATTGCAGGCTTTCATTGGTGCATCGGCCAACGGCCTGGTGGCCGGCGTGGTGGCACCCCTGGTGATGCACTCAACCGTGCTCTTGGCGGCCTCGTCACTCGTCATGATGTGTGTTGGCCTGGTCGCCTGGTTCTACGTCCGCCGCCGCTGGCCCGATATCGGCGCGGTAGTGCATACCTGATACCTTGCGGGACAGACCGGAGCGCAGCGACGCTCTGTCCTCAACTGATCGTCGGATGTTGGCTGTTCACCTTGCGGGACAGACCGGAGCGCAGCGACGCTCTGTCCTCAACTGAGTGATGGCAACAAGCGCCGCAAGTAGCGCCCGGTGTGACTGGCCGGATTGGCGGCAATATCTTCCGGCGTGCCCACCCCCACCACTTGGCCGCCGCCCACTCCGCCTTCGGGTCCCATGTCGATCAACCAGTCGGCGGTCTTGATCACATCCAGGTTGTGCTCAATCACCACGATCGTGTTGCCCGCGTCGCGAAGTTGGTGCAGCACCTTAAGCAGCAAGGAGATATCGGCAAAGTGCAGGCCGGTAGTGGGTTCGTCCAGGATGTACAGGGTGCGTCCAGTGTCGCGTTTGGAAAGTTCCAGCGCCAGCTTGATGCGCTGCGCTTCACCACCGGACAGGGTGGTGGCGGCCTGGCCGAGCTTGATGTAGGACAGCCCAACGTCCAGTAGCGTGTGCAATTTGCGCGCGATGTTGGGCACCGCCTTGAAGAAGTCAAACGCGGCTTCCACGGTTAGATCCAGGATCTGCGCGATGTTCTGGCCCTTGTACAACACCTCCAGCGTCTCGCGGTTGTAGCGTTTCCCGGCACACACGTCGCAGGGTACATAGACATCGGGCAGGAAGTGCATCTCGACCTTGACCACGCCATCGCCCTGGCAGGCTTCGCAACGGCCACCGGTGACGTTGAACGAAAAGCGTCCTGGACCATAGCCGCGCTCACGTGCCATGGGCACCTCTGCCATGAGTTCGCGGATGGGCGTGAACAGTCCGGTGTAGGTCGCCGGGTTGGAGCGCGGTGTGCGACCGATTGGACTTTGGTCAACGTTGATAACCTTGTCGAAGTGCTCAATGCCCTCGATCGCCTCAAAAGCTGCGGGTTCGTCATGAGAGCGGTAAAGCTGACGCGCCACCGCCCGGTACAAGGTGTCGTTGACCAGCGTGGACTTACCCGATCCCGACACACCGGTGACACAAGTGAACAGCCCGACCGGAAAGGACACACTCACACGTTGGAGGTTGTTGCCGGTGGCATGAACAATCTGCAACCACTGCGGATTCGCCTGATCGCTGGGTGAATGGCGCCGAGTTGGTGTGGCGATACACAAAGTGCCGGCCAGGTAACGCCCGGTGAGGGAATTCGGGTTGGCCATGACTTGTTCAAAGGTGCCCTGCGCCATCACCCGCCCACCATGCAGGCCGGCACCGGGGCCGAGGTCGATCAACTGGTCGGCCGCGCGCATCATGTCTTCGTCGTGTTCCACCACCAGCACCGAGTTGCCAATGTCGCGCAGGTGTTTGAGGGTGTCGATCAGGCGCTCGTTGTCGCGCTGGTGCAGGCCGATGCTGGGTTCATCCAGTACGTACATGACGCCGGTCAGGCCCGAACCGATTTGCGAGGCCAGCCGGATGCGTTGTGATTCACCCCCGCTGAGCGTCTCGGCGCTGCGATCCAGGCTGAGGTAACTCAGGCCCACGTCGTTGAGGAATTTCAGGCGCAGGCCAATCTCGCGGATGACCTTGCCCGCAATCTCGCCTTTGGCGCCGTGCATGCGCACGGTGTTGAAGTAGTCCAGGCTCTCGCGCAGGGTGCTGTGGCTAACTTCAAAAATGGCCCGCGCCTGGGTGCCTTCACCGATCTTGACGTGGCGTGCCTCGCGTTTGAGGCGCGTGCCCGCGCACTCCTGGCACGGCTGCGTGCTGCGGTAGCGCGCCAGATCTTCGCGCACCAGGGTCGAGTCGGTCTCGCGAAACCGCCGCTGCATATTGGGCAGGATGCCTTCGAAGGTGTGTTTCTTGCCAACGCGCTTGCCTTGGTTGACGCCTGAGTCCATCACGTAGCTGAACTTGATTTCCTCGGTGCCCGAGCCTTGCAGCAGCACTGCCTGCACGTCTCGGCTCAGGACTTCAAAGGGCTGCTCGACGTCGAATTTGTAATGCTTTGCCAGACTCTCCAACATGGCAAAGTAGTAGCCATTGCGCCGGTCCCAACCCTTGATGGCGCCGCTGGCCAGGCTCAGCGTCGGAAAGGCCACCACCCGTGCCGGGTCGAAGAACTCCTGCACGCCCAGCCCGTCGCAGGCGCTGCAGGCGCCCATCGGAGAGTTGAAGGAGAACAACCTGGGCTCAAGCTCGCTGATCGAGTAGTTGCACACTGGGCAGGCGTACTTGGCGTTGAACTGGTGCTCTCGGGGATGCAGGCCTGGGTTCTCCACGGTTGGCAGGCTGTCGATCTCGATGACCAGGGCACGGCCGTCGGCCAGGCGCAGGGCGGACTCGAAGCTCTCGGCCAGGCGCTGCTTGAGCTCATGGCGCACCTTGACGCGATCAATCACCACGTCGATGTCATGCTTCTCGGTCTTCTTGAGTGGCGGCAGGGCGTCGAACTCAAGGGTCTGGCCGTCAACCCGAAAACGTACAAACCCTTGCGCTTGCAGGTCGGCAAAGACCTCGGTGAACTCACCCTTCTTCTCGCGGGCGATGGGTGCCAGGATCATCAGTCGGGTGTCTTGCGGCAGGGCCAGCACGGCGTCGACCATCTGGCTGACGCTTTGCGATTGAAGGGGCACCGCATGATCCGGGCAGTAAGGTGTGCCGGCCCGGGCGAACAGCAAGCGCAGGTAGTCGTGAATTTCGGTGACAGTGCCCACCGTGGACCGCGGATTGTGCGAGGTGGCCTTTTGTTCAATCGAGATGGCCGGGGAGAGGCCCTCGATCACGTCCACATCGGGCTTGTCCATCAACTGCAAGAATTGCCGTGCATAGGTGGACAAGCTCTCGACATAACGCCGCTGGCCCTCGGCATACAAGGTGTCAAATGCCAGGCTGGACTTGCCCGATCCGCTCAAGCCGGTGATCACGACCAACTGATTGCGCGGGATGTCCAGGTCGATGTTCTTGAGGTTGTGCGTGCGTGCACCCCGGATGCTGATGGTCTGGCGCTGCAAGGCGTTGGCCAGGTAGGTGCCGTTGGGGGTGTCAAGGTCAGAGTTCAATGGGTGGTCAATCGTGAAACCTTGGAGACAGACCTTCAGCCCTGTCGCCAACTGATTAAAAACCAACCATGATAGTTAAAGATCACGGGCCTTGACGCGAGTGCGCTGCGCGCCGATCCGGATCGGGGACAATTGGCGGTTTTGAATTGACGCCGCTTGCGCGGCCCGCCTTGTGTCCTCATCTCCTGTTTCGCTAGACCTCGATTGCCTCTCGCCGGGCGCCAAGCCCTTGCCAGCAATGGTCATGACGCCCATGGAGCGACGTGCCAGCGTGTCGCTGGCGACCATCTTCGCCTTGCGGATGTTGGGCTTATTCCTGATCTTGCCAGTGTTTGCGATTGAAGCCAGACGGTACCCAGGCGGGGACGACCTAGCCCTGGTCGGGTGGGCGATGGGTATCTATGGCTTGACGCAAGCGCTGTTTCAATTACCGTTTGGCATGGCATCGGATCACCTGGGACGCAAGCGCGTTATCGTTGCGGGCCTGCTGGTGTTCGCCTTGGGTAGTTTTGTTGCAGCCTTGGCACCCAGCCTGACCTGGCTGGCCATTGGGCGCGCCCTGCAGGGAGCCGGCGCGGTGTCGGCAGCGGTGACTGCCCTGCTTGCCGACCTGACCCGCGACGAAGTCCGCACCAAGGCGATGGCCTTGGTGGGTATCAGCATTGGCGCCATGTTTGCGATCTCTCTGGTGGCGGCTCCGCTGCTGGTGGTGCACACCGGGCTGAGCGGCTTGTTTGCGATGACCGGTGGTCTGGCTTTGTTTGGTATCGCCGTGGTGATCTGGTGGGTGCCGTCTGAGCCAACCCAACACCGGGCCGCCCCGCGGGGACGGCTGCCCGAGGTGCTGCGTCACGTACCCTTGATGCGGCTGAACTTCGGCGTGTTCGTGCTGCATGCCGTGCAACTGGCCATGTGGGTGGTGGTGCCCGCCATGCTGGTCAAGGCAGGTTTGCCGCATGCCCACCATTGGCAGGTTTATCTGCCGGCTTTGCTGGCGTCGATTGTGGTGATGGGCGGTATTCTGTTTCCGCTGGAACGACGCGGTTACTTGCGGGCGGTGTTTTTGGCTTCGATTGGCTTGATTTTGCTGGTCCAGCTTGGTTTCATGTTGAGCGGCCCCAACGAAGCCGGTCTGACATCCCTGTCATTGCTGTTGTTTGTGTTCTTCTGTGGCTTCAACGTGTTGGAGGCGACCCAGCCCAGCATGGTTTCGCGCGTGGCGCCGGGGCACGCGCGCGGTACTGCCATGGGGGTCTACAACACCTTGCAGTCGCTCGGGTTTTTTGTCGGCGGCGTGGCGGGTGGCTGGCTGGCCAAGCATACGGGCAGCGCCGGCTTGTTCGTGGCGGGTTCGCTGGGCATGTTGGCGTGGCTGCTGGTGGCCTGGCCCATGCATGCCGTGGACCCAAAGCCTTCGGCCAGCGCGTCAAACGCTGGATAATCGTCAAATTCTGGAGAAATCAAGCATGGCATCCGTCAACAAAGTCATTCTGGTCGGCAACTGCGGGCGCGACCCGGAAATCCGTTATCTGCCTTCCGGCCAAGCCGTGGCCAATGTGAGCGTGGCCACCTCGACCCGGCGCAAGGACAAGAACACTGGTGAGTCGATCGAAGACACGCAATGGCACCGCGTCACCTTTTATGACCGGCTGGCCGAGATCGCTGGCGAGTATGTGAAGAAGGGGCAGCCGATCTACGTCGAGGGCCGCCTCAAATACGGCAAGTACACCGACCAGGCGGGTGTGGAGCGCAATACGGTGGACATTGTTGCCACCGAGATGCAATTGCTGGGCAAGCGTGAAGGCATGGGCGGCCCGGGCGGCGATGAAGGGGCTAGTGGCGGCTATTCGCGGCCGGCACCGGCTTCCCGGCCGTCCACGCCTGCTGCGCCGCCCGTGCGACAGGCCCCGGTTGCATCCAAGCCGGCCAGTGGTTTTGATGACATGGATGACGACATTCCGTTTTAGCGTAGAAACTGGTCGGCTCGCATTCGTCGGCCAACCCGCTAACAAAACAATGGCGACCCAAGGTCGCCATTGTTGTTTCTGAGCTGCCACTTTCAGTCAGAGTGTTGTACGATTTGCATACTAGTGGGAGTATGATATATACTACCGCCTGTATATGGAGGTTCCCATGCCAGTTTCTCTTTCTCGCAGCGTTTGGAGGTCCACCATCGTGGGCTGGGTCGCCGTCGTGGGCGCCGCTTCGGCCTGGGCTGCCGAGCCAGGCAGTGCCATACCTGTGCCGGTGCACACCGTTCAGCAGAGTACCGTGGGCGCTGGCTTCGAGCTCGATGGCTTGATCCAGCCGGTCAAGCAAAGCACGGTCTCGGCGCAGACTGCGGGGCGAATCGTGTCGTTGCTGGTCAAGGCTGGGGACGTGGTGCGTGCCGGTCAATTGCTTGCCACCATTGACGAGCGTGAGGCGCTGGTGGGTGCCCAGCGCTCGCAGGCGCAGTTGGCGCAGGCGCAGGCTGACTGGCGCGTGGCCCAGGCCAACCTGACGCGCAATCGCGAGTTGCAGGCCAAGGGCTTTGTCAGTCAGGCGGCCCTGGATATCGCGGAATCCCAAGCGCAAGGTGCGCAGGCCGGGCGTGACCAGGCGCAGGCTGGCATGCAGCAGGCGGCCCTGGCGCGTGGCTACAGTCGCATACTGGCGCCGTATGACGGGCGCGTGCAGGGCACCGATGCCCAGGTGGGCGATCTGGCGGTGCCTGGCAAACCGTTGCTGACGGTCTATGCGCCCTTGCCCTTGCGGGTGGTGGTGCAGGTGCCCGGGTCGCGTTCACAGCGCATCGGGCCGACCGATCTGATCGAGGTACGGCTGGGTGGCCAGTCGGGTCAGGGCACTTGGGTCCAGCCGACGGCGCGTACTGCGCTGCCATCGACTGATCCGGTGGCGCAAACGGTCGAGTGGCGGCTCGATCTGTCGACGCAGGCCGCTCAGGGCCTGGTGCCTGGCCAACAGATTGCAGTGCGTTTTGTCAGCGCCCAACCCGCCCCTGGCCCAGCGCGCCTATTGATTCCTGCCGCAGCCGTGCTGCGCCGGGGCGAACTGACTGCCGTCTACGTGGCCAGTGAGCGAGGCTTCCTGCTGCGCGCGGTGCGACTGGGGACTGACCATGCCGGTAGCGGGGTAGAAGTGTTGGCCGGTTTGAAGCTGGGCGAGCGCATTGCGCTGGACCCGGTCAAAGCCGGTTTGGCCGGGGCCAGTGCGGCTGCGGCGCGCTGAGGGCGACATGATGCAATCCAAACCACTGGGCGTCTCCGGGCGCATTGCTGCGGCCTTTCAGGCCAACGCCATTACCCCCTTGCTTGCGCTGGTGGCGCTGCTGCTGGGTCTGTTTGCGGTGTGGGTGACGCCGCGCGAGGAAGAGCCCCAGATCAACGTCACCATGGCCAATGTGCTGATCCCGTTCCCGGGCGCCAGCAGTGTTGATGTGCAAAACATGGTGTCACGTCCGGCCGAGCAAGTGCTGGGGCAGATCGTGGGCATCGAGCATACCTACTCGGTGTCACGCCCGGGCATGGCCCTGCTGACCGTGCAGTTCAAAGTCGGCGTGCCGCGCACCGAGGCCCTGGTGCGCCTGTATGACGTGCTCAATGCCAACCAGAACTGGCTGCCGCGCGAACTGGGTGTGATGACGCCGATCGTCAGGCCCAAGGGCATTGACGATGTGCCGGTGCTGGCCGCCACACTGTGGGCCCGCGACGGCGCTTCGGCGCATGAGCTGGAGCGCACCGCGCACGCCCTGGAGGTAGAGCTTAAAGCCGTGGCTGGCGTGCGCGAGGTGCAAACCATCGGCGGGCCCGGACGGGCGGTGCACGTCTGGCTGGATCCGGCCCGCTTGCGCGAGCGCGGGCTGGATTTGCTGAGTCTGCAGCGGACCCTGGCCAGTGCCAGTCAGGCGATGCCAGCCGGCAGTGTGATCTATACTGATGCCCAGGCCAGCGCACCAGGCCGAATGATGACGGTCGAGGTGGGCGAGTTCTTGCGATCGGCCGCCGACCTGGGCGAACTGGTGGTGGGGGTCAGTCGGGGCAAGCCGATTTACCTGCGTGAAGTGGCCCGCATTGAGGCCGGCGCGCAGCAGGCCAAGCGCTATGTCTGGTACACACCCGGCGCCGCTACGGATGTCATTGCGCCTGCGGCCAAGGGCTCTCCCGAAACTCAGGCTGGTCAGAACTACCCCGCAGTCACCCTGACGGTGACCAAGAAAGCCGGCGAAAACGCCGTCGACGTCTCCCGTGCGGTGGTGGCGCGGCTGGAGCAACTCAAGAACACCGTGATTCCGGCTGACACGCAAGTCAGCATCACGCGTGACTACGGCGAGACCGCCGCGGAGAAGGCCAACAAGTTGATGCAAAAACTGGCCTTTGCCACCGGCTCCGTGATTCTGCTGGTGGGTCTGGCCCTGGGTCGGCGCGAGGCCGTCATCGTCGGCGCCGCCGTCATTCTGACGCTGACCGCAACCCTGTTCGCCTCCTGGGCCTGGGGCTTCACCCTGAACCGGGTGTCGCTGTTCGCGCTGATTTTCTCGATCGGCATCCTGGTGGACGACGCGATCGTGGTGGTGGAAAACATCCACCGTCATCAGCAACTGACGCCGGAGTTGAGCCTCAAGGAGATCATTCCCCGCGCCGTGGACGAAGTCGGTGGCCCCACCATCCTGGCGACGCTCACCGTCATCGCGGCGCTGCTGCCCATGGCGTTTGTGTCCGGCTTGATGGGCCCCTACATGAGTCCGATCCCGATCAATTCCAGCCTGGGCATGGCCTTGTCGCTGGCGATTGCCTTCACGGTGACGCCGTGGCTCGCGCTCAAGCTGATGAAACAACACGCACCGGGTGCGGGGTCACCGGCTCACGCACCAAGCGGCTTGGGTCCGCGACTGCAGGTGCTGTTCGTGCGCGTGCTGACCCCCTTCCTCGACAGCGCCCGCAAGCGCTGGTTGCTGCTGGCCGGGATCTTGGCTGCCTTGATGCTGTCGGTGGGCCTGACGGCGGTCCAGTGGGTGGTGCTCAAGATGCTGCCCTTCGACAACAAGAGCGAGTTCCAGGTGGTGGTGGACATGCCCGCGGGCACGCCGCTGGAAAACACGGCGGCGGCTCTGCACGAGATGGGTGCCTTCCTGGCGCAGCAGCCTGAGGTGCGAAACCTGCAGGCCTACGCCGGCACGGCCTCGCCTATCACCTTCAATGGCCTGGTGCGCCAGTACTACCTGCGCGCCGATGCCGAGCAGGGCGACCTGCAGGTCAACCTGGTTGACAAGCAGCACCGCTCCGAGAAGAGCCATGTGATTGCGCAGCGACTGCGCCCGGCACTGGAGGTGATTGCCAAGAAGCACCAGGCGCGTGTCAAGGTGGTCGAGGTGCCGCCAGGCCCACCGGTAATGTCACCGCTGGTGGCCGAAGTCTATGGACCGGACGAAGCCGGGCGCCAGCAACTGGCGACACGCGTGGCCAGCGCCTTTGGCAGCACCGCCGACATCGTGGGAGTCGACACCTCGCTCGTGGAGGACGCGCCGCGCGCCTGGTTGCAGGTGCGCCGCCAGCGCGCCGAATCGCTCGGTATCGCCGTGTCCGCCGTGGCACAGACGGTGCACGGCGCGCTGTCGGGCACCGACGCGGCCTACCTGCACGATGGGCAATCCAAGTACCCGGTGCCGGTTCGGCTGCAGTTGCCAATCGATTCGCAAGTCGGGCTGGACGCATTGCTGGCCATGCCCATGCGCGCCGCCAATGGCCAACTGGTGGCTCTGTCCGAATTGGTCACGGTGCAGCGCGGCGTGATTGACAAGCCGCTCTACACCAAGGACCTGGCCGGGGTCAGCTATGTGGTGGGCGATATGGCAGGCAAGCTGGACTCGCCTTTGTACGGTCTATTTGCCATCCGCGGCAAGCTGGCCGACGCCGCGCTGCCGCATACCGGGGTGCTGGGCGAATACTGGATTCGCCAGCCCGCCGACAGCTACCGCGGCTACGCGATCAAGTGGGATGGCGAGTGGCAAATCACCTACGAGACCTTTCGCGACATGGGCGCGGCTTATGGCGTCGGGCTGATCCTGATTTACCTGTTGGTGGTGGCGCAGTTCCGCAGCTACCTCACGCCGCTGGTGATCATGGCGCCCATCCCGCTGACCATCATCGGCGTGATGCCGGGCCACGCCATCATGAATGCGCAGTTCACCGCAACGTCGATGATCGGCATGATCGCGTTGGCCGGCATCATCGTGCGCAACTCGATCCTGCTGGTGGACTTCATCGAACTGCAGGTGGCCCAGGGCATGGCGTTCAGGGACGCGGTGGTGCAGTCGGCGGCGGTGCGCGCGCAACCCATCGCGCTGACCGGGCTGGCAGCCATGATCGGTGCCTTCTTCATCTTGGACGACCCGATCTTCAATGGCCTGGCGGTGACGCTGATCTTCGGCATTCTGGTGTCCACCTTGCTCACGCTGGTGGTGATTCCGGTGCTGTACTACGCCTTGTATCACCGCAGGGCCACATCGCTTGCCGAGCCCGCTGTTTTGAGTTCCCCTGTCAACTAGCCTTCTCAACCTCATAGGAGTATCACCATGACCGTTCAACGCTACATTGTCGTCTTTGCCGGTTTGTTCATTCTGATTTCGCTGGCCCTGGGCGTGGAGTCGAGCCCGTTCTTCGTGAGCAAATGGGCGCTCGCCTTCACGGCCTTTGTCGGCGTCAATCTGTTTCAATCCGGTTTCACCAACTTCTGTCCACTCGGGATCATTCTCAAGAAATTGGGCGTGCCGGAGTCCAGAATCGGTTGCGCCAACTGAGCGCTGACAGGTCTCAGCGATAGCCCTTTTTCGAACCAGGATAAGACCATGAGCGACCAAGCCATTCACGTCAGATTGACACAAGTGCGGGACTACCAGTTCAGCGTTGATTTTGGCGGCGCCGTGCCGGCGCTGGTCTGCGATGAACCGGCGCCGCTGGGCGCCGGCACCGGACCTTCGCCGGTTCAATTGCTGGCGGCGGCAGTGGGCAACTGCCTGTCGGACTCGCTGCTGTTTGCCCTGCGCAAGTTCAAACAGGCGCCCGAGCCGATTCGATGCGACGTCTACCCGGAGGTCGGCCGCAACGATCAGGGGCGCCTGCGGGTGCTGTCGATGCGGGCGGTACTGACCCTGGGCGTGCCCGCCGCGTCCTTGGTCAACTTGCCGCGCGTGCTTGACACCTTCGAGACCTATTGCACGGTGACACAGAGCGTCGGCCAAGGCATTGCCGTCCAAATCGAAGTGCTGGACTCCACCGGCGCGCGGGTGAAATGAGCGCCACCGCACCCTCCAGCGCGAAGCGTGCGACGGTGATCGGCGCCGGCTTTGGCGCCTTGTCCACGGTGCGCGAGTTGCGCCAGCGCGACGCCCAGGTTGACATCACAGTCGTGTCACCCCGCGCCGAGCTGCACTACTTGCCCGGCATCATTTGGATTCCCAGTGGCCTGCGCACGCGCGAGCAGTTGGTGGTGCCCCTACAGCCGTTCTTCCGCCGCATGGGCGTGACCCACCTGGCGGCCGATGTCACCGGCCTGCGCGAAGGCGGTCGCGTGGTCGACACCAGTCAGGGCGAGCTGCGCAACGACGCACTGGTGATTGCCAGTGGCGGGCGCTTTATCAAAAAACTGCCGGGCATCGAGCATGCCATCACACCGTGTGAGGGCATTGCCTCGGCGGAACAGATTCGCGATCGCTTGCGGGCCATGCAGGGCGGCAGCATCGCCTTCGGATTTGCCGGTAACCCCAACGAGCCCAGTGCGGTGCGCGGCGGGCCGGTCTTCGAGTTTCTGTTCGGCATCGATGAGCAGTTGCGCCGCGAGGGGCGGCGCGACAAGTTCGAACTGGTGTTCTTCAATCCATCCAACGAGCCGGGCAACCGCCTGGGCGCTAAAGCGGTCAAGCACCTGCTTGACGAGATGGCGCGCCGGGGCATCCGCACCTACCTGGGGCACAAGCTCAAGCGCTTTGAGACCGACAAGATCGTGACCGAGGGAGCCGAGTTCAAAGCTGATTTGATCGTCTTCATGCCGGGCCTGACTGGCAATGCCTGGTTTGACCAGACTGATCTGGCGCGTTCGCCTGGTGGCTTGCTGCAGGCCGATGCGCAGTGCCGCGTGGTTGGCAGCGAACACGTCTACGTGGTGGGCGACTCCGGCAGTTTCCCCGGCCCGGACTGGATGCCCAAGCAAGCCCACATGGCTGACCTGCAGGCCGCCGCTGCCGCCACCAATCTGCTTGACGCGTTGCGAGGGCGGGTTGCCAGGGCCACCTTCAAGGTAGAACTGATGTGCATCATTGACGGTTTGAGCCAGGGCACGCTGGTCTGGCGCACCCCCCAACGCAACGTCATCTTGCCGCCGCTGCGCCTGTTCCATTGGATCAAGCGCGGCTTTGAGTGGCTGTACTTGAGAAAATACCGGTGAGCCGCCCAGCGCAATCGCCGTAAACCGAGGACCCTCCCATGACCGCACTGACCGACAAGGACGCTCGAACCGATATTTTGAACCGGCTGCGCCGTGCCGAGGGCCAGATTCGGGGCGTGCAACGCATGATTGAAGAGGGCGAGAGCTGCCTCAAGATTGCCCAGCAGTTCTCGGCCGTGCGCAAGGCGCTGGACAGTACTTACTTGCGCATGACCGTGTGTTTCATGGAGCAAGAGCTGTCCCAGCGCATGCAGCCCAACGCCAGCGAACGCGTCGACCTGGATCTGATGCTCAAGGACATGGAAACGATGCTGGCGCGGATGGGATAGGGTGGGCACGAATGATCGCCTGAACCGTTGCGCCGAACCATGCCGAAATCATTGGAAGGAGCGAAAGCCATGAGTGCACTCAGTATTCGTCTACCCGAGTCCCTCCACAAATATGCCAAAGAGTACGCGTTGAATGAAGGCATCTCGGTGAACCAGCTCATTAGCACCGCCTTGGCCGAAAAGCTGTCGGCCCTGGCGACCGAGGACTATCTCGAACAGCGCGCCAAGCGCGGCAGTCGCAAGAAGTTTGAAACGGCATTGGCGCAAGTGCCCGACGTGACGCCTGATCCGCTGGATCACAAATAGGCGGTCGGGCATGGTCGAAATCGAGCGGCCACCGTTCACGCGCCCCAAACCTCCCGCATCAAGCGCAGGAAGTTCTTCCCCAGGATCTTGTCGATGCGACTGCTGGTGTGGCCGCGCGCTTGCAGCAGGTCGGCCAGGTTGCTGAACTGCGTGGGGCCGCACAGGTCGTAGCGACAGGTTCGTCAGAACAGTGGGTCTACATTCGGGCGAGTGTCGGCGGCGTTCAGTATGGTTACATTGAAAACGGTAAGGTCAGTTCTATCCGCACAAGTAAGTAACGCCACCGGCAAGGGCAGCAACGAAGACTTATTGCACGAGGTAACTACTCAGCCCGGTCTTAGGCCGTGCACTGGATTCAGCCGAAGGTGGGCTGCGGCGGCGCGCCCTTGAAGGCGGCGGCGAGGGAGTCGAAGATGTTGGCCCCTTGCTTGTGCATGGTGGCGCAGTAGGAGCGGATGACGCAGTAGGTCTGCGCTCCGTGCAGCGTTCGAAAGCAGCCCGAAACTTTTTGCTTCACCTTTGGCATGCGCACCGTCTGTTCTGCAAGATTGTTGGTGAACGGCACGTTGGCCTGTGTCATGAAGCGCCAAACATCGTCGCTGTAATCACGCAGCCGACCGATCAGATTGGCGGCCTTGCTTTGCTTGGTCCTGCCGGGTTTGCCCGTGGCCAGCGCGATTGGGTTTTCTGCCTGTGCTTGCGCCAGAATGGCATCGTAAAGGGCGCGCAGATCGCGCACTTCGCCTTGGTACTTCTGGCTGTCGTAGCTCGGCGTCTTTCCATCGGCGCAATTGAGATTGTCCAAGTGGTTGGCATGCGTGAGCAGTTCGATCATGTCGCCTGCCCAAGCAAGGTCCAAGTTCCTCCAAGAGGTAGGTCAACTCGCGCAAGTGGTGTTGGTTGCACAGGGCGTGCTGGCACTCCAATGCCTTGTAGGGCATCCAGCCGTCATGCACCAAGACGCCTTTGAACTGTTGCAGCAGGGCCAGAGATTGGAACGCCTCGCCGCCACGCTTGGGGTGGCAGCCCATCCAAGTCAACGTGTCGGTGGCCAATACATGCAGCCAGTGCAACTTCTTGGCAACCCGCAAGCCGCTTTCATCGGCGTGTGCCACGGCTGATCTGGCAATGGCTTGGCCGATGTTTTGCACACTGGGGTGCAAGATATCCGCGCCCGCCTGGGCGGCCTTGATGACCGTTGCCTGGCTTACCGATAAGTCAAAGAAGTCTTTCATCAGCGCGGCGGTGCGCTGTACCGAGACGGCGTGGTTCAGGTTGAGGTGCACCATGGCCGCTTGTGCGCGCGGGCCATATTGCGCTGGGGCGTTGACTCCGACGGGGAACTGCGCCGTATGCACACGCCCGCAGCTACAGATGGCTTGCATGGCGTGATGTTCGGTCACCTCAAATCGCAGCACGGGCAAATCAAAGACCTGCCGTGTCTCGCTCACATAGGCAAAGGGCAATTCCCGCTGGCATGCTTGGCACTGGTCTGGCACGTTGTGGACAACTATTCGGTCGGGCTGGGCGGCTTGACTCAGGGTGCTGCCGGGGTGTCCCTTTTGTCCGCCGCTTGGTTTCTCACCGGCAACCCGCAAGGATTTGGGAGCGGGTTTGTTCAAGCCGTCGCTTGATGGGGGCTTGCTGGAGTTTTTGCTGTTGAGCGCCAATCGACCTTCGAGTTGCTTGATGCGCTCTTGCATCACCGCCATTTGCGCCATGAGGTCTGCAACTTGCTGCTGCAAGGGCCACAGCGTCTTGATCAACTCATCCTTCTGCGCGTGGCTGAGTTGTGCGAGATCGGGTAGGTTTTGCATCAAGGTCGATTGTCGCTCACTATTTCATAGCAAACGGAGATTGGGCTTCGTTTGGTGCTGAGTAGTTAC
>JAUXWC010000056.1 GCA_030685025.1 Rhodoferax sp. | reverse complement strand
TCCATTCCCCCAGCACGGCGTAGGTAGCTCAGCGAGGCGATGACAGTTTTCAACCCACCACAGGAGATCGACACCATGACCACAGCAAACACCAACACCACTGCAACAAACGGCGAGGCAACTTGCAATGCGATGGGTGGGGGATCCCTGTTGGCCAGTGACTACCGGCTGCGGCTTCGAATCAAGCCAAGTTCAGGCGGGCTGCTTCGGGTGCACGCGAATGTGATCGTCCGAGCGTGGGATGACAGCGCAGCGCGCCGTTTGGCAGTGCGCAAGGCCCTGAACGACGGGCTGAGTGTGATCCGCGTTGAGTCCTGCGAATGCATGCGTTTGCTGGCCGCTTAGCGCCTCAACTGCGCAACGGACCCGCCATGAAAAACCCGAAACCCTGGGTGGTTGTCTCTGACCCCGGCACCGACCAGGAAGACATCCTTGCTGATTTCCGCACTGCGACCCAGGCGCGCCAATTCATGCGAGCCCATCCAGATACCGACCTGATGAAGCGCCTGGACGACGGCTCTTTGACGACTGAATTTTGAGGGGATGCCATGCAGCACGACACGACTTCCATGAACGCGCCCGAATCGGGCGAAGCGACTGCGGTTCGCTTGTCGGTTCTTGTCCCGATGCCCGGTGGCGGGACGGCGGTTCACCGTTTCAGGCTCGACGCCGATGCGCCGGTTTCCTGGTTCAAAGCGCATGCCGATGAACTCGCTCGCGCCTGTCTGCCGGATGCGGCCTACACGGCGCTGAATATCGAGGTGATCGCGTGAACGCGACACCGCTAAACCAAGTCCGGCAGGACTCCGAGGCGCGCAATGAGATTGCCCTGGACTGGCAGGACCGCCTCGTCATGGGTGCGTGCTTGGTCGCGCTCGCGGTGTTCCTGGCCTTGGTGTTTGAGGGGATTGTCAAGTGACGACCTGATTGCAGCGCAGAGGGCAGGCGCCGCCACAGTGCGGGCGCCATTGCCCCTGTCATTCCCAACCATCCTTTTCAACTTGGAGTAAATCCCCATGACCCAAAACCCCTTCTTCGGCGTCTCCGCTGGGATGCCTGTGGAGATTCGACACGGTCACCTGTTTTGCGGCATTGGCGCGGGCGCCAAGGGCTTTAACAGGGCGCGGCCCAGTGTTGGCACCATGACAGGTGTCTTTCGGTGCGTTGGTGGCATTGACGTGGACCCGCAAGCCATTGCTGACTTCGGCCGCATGACCGGTGTGCCTGGCACTGTGCTGGACCTGTTCGACCGGGATCAGTACATCGACTTTCATGGCCGCGAACCGGGCGCCGACTGGCGCGAGGCCGGTACCGCCGAGATTCACCGCGCGTTCGGCTGGGAGCGCCCGCACATTGTATTTTTGAGTGCCCCGTGCAAGGGGTTCAGCGGGTTGCTGTCCGAGAGTAAGAGTAAGACGGCCAAGTACCAGGCCCTGAATCGTTGCACCGAGCGCGGCGTTTGGTTGTCTCTTGAGGCCTACAAGGACGATCCGGTAGAGCTCTATCTATTCGAGAATGTTCCACGGATCTCCACACGCGGTCGACCACTTGTCGATCGCATCATGCGGTTGTTCCGCGCCTACGGCTACGCCGTGGCTGAGACCACGCACGACTGCGGTGAGATCGGTGGCCTGGCGCAGAGTCGCAAGCGCTTCCTGATGGTGGCTCGTCACATGGAGAAGGTGCCGCCGTTTCTGTACCAGCCGACCAAGAAGCCACTGCGGGCTGTGGGCGACGTGCTGGGGCGCATGCCCATGCCCGGCGACGCCCTGGGTGGACCGATGCACCGCATTCCTTCATTGCAATGGAAAACCTGGGTGCGTCTGGCTTTCGTTCAGGCTGGCAGCGACTGGCGCAGCCTGAACAAACTGATGGTGGAAGATGGCCAGTTGCGGGACTATCTGATCATGCCGACGGTGCACAGCGGTTTGTTGGGAGTGAACCGCTGGGCGGAACCCATGGGCACGGTCACCAGCCGGGGGTTACCGAACAATGGCAACTTTGCCATTGCGGACCCACGCTTTGATCCGTCTGCCAAGTGGCTGGACGGGCAGGCTCTGGGTGTGCGCCGGTGGGAAGAGTCCACCGGCGCGATTGCTGGCCAGCAGGGGCCGCTGCAGGGCGCCTACAGCGTGGCCGATCCACGTCACGGCGGACCGGCGAAGCATTCCAATGAGTTCCGTATCATTCCGTGGAATCGCGCTGCGCAGGCGGTCACAAGCGCCCACGGCACCGGGCAAGCGGTCGCCGATCCACGCATGAACTGGGGTGACGGCGCACATCAGGCCAAGCTTCACCTGACCAAGTGGGACGAGCCTCACCAGGCCGTGACAGGTGCGCGTGGCCCTTACTCGGGCGCTGTGTCGGTGGCCGACCCGCGCCAGCCTGGTCAGAGTTTCGGCAAGTACGCCGTCACTGGCTACGACGCACCAGCCGGGACGGTGATCAGCGGCAGCACCACGGGACAGGGCGCCTTTGCCGTGGCCGATCCCCGGCCCAACATGCAGCGCGGCAGGGGTGACCACTACCTGACCGGTGGGCACTACGGCGTAGTGCCGTGGGACCGGTCTAGCTATTCGGTGGCGGCTTCGGCATGTTTGGATAACGGCCACTGGAGCCTGGCTGATCCGAGGCCGAATGGCATTCCAGGCGCGCCAGACATATCGGTAGGCGTCAAACTGGGTGAGTCTCACGCGCCCCAAACCATGCCAACGGCCGACGAAAAGCTCGTGTGCCGCATCGAGTCCTTGGACGGCACTTGGCACCGGCCGTTCACGACCTTGGAGCTGGCGGCCCTGCAATCCTTGTTTGATCCTGATGACTGGTTTCATCCCGAGAGCGAGTACTTCACCCTTGAGGGCAACAGTGATCAACGTTGGAGGGAAGGGATTGGCAATGCGGTGCCCAGTGATGCGGCGACGGCCATCGCCGAGGTCATGGGCGAGACGCTGCTGCTGGCGTGGGCTGGCGAGACCTTCCAGTTGTCGATGAAGCCTATCTGGGTGCAGCCGCTGGCGATTGCGATCAGCGTGCGGCAGGGTTGGGAGTGGAGCAACACGAGCAAGTGAGGTGATCCGCCGGTCATCGGCGGCTTGGTTCCTGGCGTCGATGACCGGCGCCGAGACAAGTCACTAAACCGCTTCAGCCCTTTAACTCCACGAGATCGCACGATGACAACCGATACAACTTCGCTGAATGACCCTCACCCAGTTGGCGATGCAGGCAGCCCGGATCACCAGTACAGCGGCCGCAGCGCGACGTACTCGCCGGAGGACAACAATCTGGGGCGCAAATCGATGAGAGACATTGGGGAACGAGGCGAACGGGAACCAGTGGCAGACGGCCGTGACGTCAGCACAGCCTTGGCGGGTGTGCGTGCGCTGCTGACTGATGCCGCCGCGCACTACAGGATTGCGCTGCACAGCTGCCCCGACGCGGTGGAGTACCTGCAGTACCGGGGAATTGGCGACGCGGTGGCAGCGCGTTTTGGCCTTGGCTATGCCCGGCCGACTTGGCGCGATCTGGGCGACGTGTTTCGGCGGCACGGTGATGACGCCGTGTCGTCCAGCGGACTGGTGATCAGCACCGGGAAGGGTGAGCAGGTACAGCACTATGACCGGTTTCGCTCGCGCCTGATATTTCCGATACGAACTTGTGAGGGTGACATCGCTGGTTTTGGAGGGCGCATTCTGGATGGTGGTGAGCCTCCCAAGTACATCAATTCGCCAGAAGGCGCCGGTTTCAAAAAACGTGAACTGCTGTATGGCCTGTATGAGGCACAGAGCGCCATACAGGCCGAAAACATGGCGCTGGTGGTGGAGGGTTACCTCGACGTCCTGACGCTGGCACAGGCCGGCTTTGGACCAGTCGTGGCCACGCTCGGCACCGCCTGCAGCGCTACGCAGATATCCCACTTGCTGACGATGACTCACCGCGTGGTCTTTTGTTTCGATGGGGATGCGGCTGGCCGCCGTGCTGCAGCGCGCGCTCTGGAGACCATCTTGCCGTACGCGACGGACATGAATTCAATCGCATTCGTGTTTCTGCCGACTGATCACGACCCGGATTCCTTTGTGCGTTCATTGGGCGTCGAACTATTGCGCACTGAAATAGCGGCGGCCTTGCCGCTGAACGCCTTCTTGCTTCAGCGCATCACCGATGGTGCCGAACTGCGCTACGCCGAGGGGCGCGCGCTGTGCGTGGCGCGTGCGCGGCCGCTGTGGCTGGCCATGCCGGATGGGCAGGCGAGAGACTACTTGCTGAGGTACTGTGCGGGTCTCCTGAAATTCGACATCGAGGATGTGCGCGGGATGTGGCTGAAGTAGCAGCACTTGCAGGATCTAGCATCGAGGCAAAACAAACCCGACACCAAGGCCGGGGTGAAACGCGACGAGAAGCGTCCCGTGCAGGGAGGTGACACGGGGGGCGGAACGTAAGCTGAGTGAACTGATCGTTGAAGACGTTGTTTTGGGGTGGGCACGGTTGGTTTGAGGTGCGGGGCATTTCGCGTTCGCGAAAACGGGATGCCCATTACGAGCGCGCCTGTCGGCTTGGTCGCGCCGCGACTGGCCGTCGGCCACTCTCCAGGCCACCCTTGCCGTCGCTCAACAAGGGGGGTTGCTGGGCTTATCCCCCGAAAGCCGTGCACGGCCTTTGCCCTGCACCAGGGAGCCAACACCGCAACCTGACATCCGTCGCCCTGCGACTGCCGGCGCGGTGCTTCGGCCCGCTGCGCGTAGTCAGAGGCGCCACCTTGGCGCCGTGTGTTGGCTGTGTTCGTGGTGTCGCCTGTGGTGGGCGCGTCATCGCTTCACGCTGGGCTACCTACGCCTTGGGACACCGTAAATCGAGTCGGTCTTGCTGCACGGGCTTTCGCGGCATAAAGCCGTTCGTGTACGAGCCCTAGCCACTGCGTGTGCGAGGGCCAGTCACTCTCTTTTTATTCCACGGTCCCGCACATCACCAGGCCTTGCAGTCAGGCCAGTACGAGCGCGCTTTAGCGCGCCAGTCAGGCCAGTCACCAAGGCCCTATCCCTTTGTCGACTTTCATTTTCCCAACTACGGCGTAGGTAGCTCAGCGAGGCGATGACAGTTTTAACCCATCACAGGAGATCGACACCATGAACACAGCAAACACCAACACCACTGCAACGCTCGGCGAGGCAACTTGCAATGCGATGAGTGGGGGAGGGGGCACGCAAGAAGAGGCGGTGCCGCGGGAACCGTGGTGGGAAGAGGTCGGACGCTTGGTTGATGCCTTTGAGGCGGAACTGGTCGCTACCACCGCTGCCAAGACCGGCGCCGGGACAACTCACTAAACCGTTTCACCCCTTCAACTTCAGGAGATACCACCATGACCATTGACACCACTTTGATGACCGACGCGCCAGCTTGCGTGGCTGACAACAGCGACGAAAGCCGGTGCAGCGACTACAGCGCGACCTATTCGCCGGAGGACAACAAGCTGAGGCTCTACAGCGTGGGTCGGCTGGACTCGCAGACTTACGCGCGGGTCAAGGAGGCGGGTTTTCGGTGGGCACCAAAACAAGGATTCTTTGTGGCTCCCATGTGGACGCCAGATCGCGAAGACCTGCTGATCGAATTGGCGGGGGAGATTGGCGACGAGGATACAAGCTTGGTCGACCGCGCCGAGGAACGGGCCGACCGTTTCGAGGACTACAGCGACAGCCGCAGTCGGGACGCGCAGGCCACGCGCCGGGGTGTGGCCGCGATTACCGAACACATCCCGTTTGGCCAACCCATCTTGGTCGGTCATCACAGCGAGCGGCATGCCCGCAAAGATGCCGCGCGCATCGAGGCCGGGATGCGCAAGGCGGTCAAGATGTGGGACACCGCCGAATACTGGAAGTACCGCGCAGCCGGTGCGCTGCGGCACGCGAAGTACAAGGAGCGCGCCGACGTGCGGGCACGTCGCATCAAAGGCTTGGAAGCCGACAAACGCAAGAATGAGCGCACCATTGCCGAGGCGCGCCACGCGCTCCAGTTGTGGCAGCGCGAAGGCTTGACCCTGGAGCAGGCCCAGGCCATCGCGAACTACAGCCATGTGTCGCGTTGCTTCCCGTTGGCCGACTTTCCGCGCGATCCGCCGGCGTCCCAGTATGAGGGATCGATGTCGCTGTGGTCGGCGCTGGACGGCAGTGTGATCAACACGGCGCAGGCGCACGAGATGGCCATCAGGGCGCAAAACGCGATGATCGCGTGGGCGAGCCGCTGGGCCACGCACTACAACAACCGAATCAACTACGAACGCGCCATGCTGGGCGAGCAGGGTGGATTGGTGGCTGAACGGGTCGCCGTCGAGGTGGGCGGACGCGCGTTGATCGCTGGCGAGTGGCTGGTGATCACGCGTGTGAACAAATCGGGAGGCCAGATCGTGAGTGTGACGACGAACGCCCGTTTTGTACGCGTCAGAGGCATTGAGGAGGTGACCGACTACCAAGCGCCGGACCCCGAGCAGGCTGCCAAGGTCAAGGCCGCCACCAAGGTGGCGCCCATGTCCAACTTCCCGGGTGAGGGTTTTGTTCACATCACCCAGGCGCAATGGGATGCGATCACGAAGGACTACCGAGGCACCCGGACCATGGAGGCCACGCAGGCGGGCGGGCGCCATCGGGTACGGGTCGCCCTTGGGGCCTTAGTGCAGAAGGGTGAAAAGGATGACAACAAACGCTACTCCTACCCCTTCGTGTTCATCACGGACGCCAAGCGCGTAGACCCGCCCGCCGTCGCGGCGCAAATGGCGGTGAAAGCCGAGCCACTTCCGCCACCGGTACCGGCCCGCGTCGAGCCGCGCCTGGCCTACCAAGCGCCGGAGTCGAACGATTTTGACAAGATGCGCGAGCAGCTGCGCCAGGGCGTCCAGGTGGTGAGCGCGCCGCAACTCTTTCCAACGCCGGCGCAGCTGGCCGTGCGCATGGTGGAGCTGGCCCAACTGGAGCCCGGTATGCGGGTGCTGGAGCCCAGCGCCGGCACTGGCCGCATTCTGGAGGCGATCCCCGCCGGGTGCCACGTTGTGGCCGTGGAAATCAATCCAACGCTGTTCGCTCGGCTGGACGCCACTGGGCGGGCCGTTGTTGCTGGGGACTTCCTGAAGTGTTCGCCCGAACTCCTGTGGGGGCAGTTTGACCGCGTGTTGATGAACCCGCCATTCGTGGACGCCCAAGACATTGCACACATCCAGCATGCCCTGCAGATGCTCAAGCCCGGCGGGCGCCTGGTGGCCATTTGTGCCAATGGGCCGCGCCAAAACGAGCAGCTGCGGCCCTTGGTCGAGCAGTACGGCGGAACCTGGGAGGTTTTGCCGGCCGACACATTCAGGGAGTCCGGTACCGGCGTTAACGCGGCTATGCTTTCGCTGTCGATTTAACCGATCACAAAGGCGGACCCGGCGCGCGGCCGGGTCCGGATCAATACAGCTTCAGGGAAGTCTTGAATATGGCCTCGCTAAATTGCTTCGCACTCGCAGGATTTCCAAACCGAGATGTAAAACGGCTTGTTTCCAATCTCGTCGTTTCGTTGGCCCTGGCGGTGTCGGCCGCCCAGGCGCAGCCGTTCCCTTCCGTCACTGCGCCAGCGGGTTCCTTGGTGATCAGCCCGCGGGCGCCGAAGCCGGTGCACAGTGCAACGGGGTTTGTCACTGGCGTCAGTGACGGCGACACCTTTTACCTGGTAATTGATGGTCAGTCGACACGCGTGCGCCTGGCCCAAATCGACGCACCAGAAAAGGCGCAACCGTTCGGCCGTCGCGCCGAACAGGCTTTGCGCGAATTGGTCTGGAAGCGCCAAGTTAGCGTGACCTGGCGTCAGCTGGACCGCTACGAGCGGCCCATTGTTCAAGTGCAGGTCGACGGCCTGGATGTCAACGCCGAGCTGGTCCGGCTTGGCTGGGCCTGGGTGTACACGCAATACGCCACTGACCGCAGTCTGAACGCACTGGAGCAAGAAGCGCGGCGCGAGCGGCGCGGGCTATGGGCTGACGCACATCCCATTGAACCCTGGGAGTGGCGCAAGGAACACAAATAGAGGAGCGGGCGGATTTTGGCGGCGCCGGGCATGGGCTGCAGCACTGCGACGAGCTGAAAAAAGGACCCGGCGTCGGCCGGGTTGGGAGCGCGTCTTGACGCGGCCCGTCAGGGAGGATCAACGGGTGCGTCGGATTTTACCCCGGCAGTTTCGTGGCTTGCGCCTGGTGTTTTGTGGCGGTATCTCGCCAGTGCTTCGCAGGTCATGGCGCGCCCGACCTGTCGGGCTTGCTATGCGGGTTCTGCGTGTGGGCGCCGGCGCGTCAAGCCTTACGGGCACGTTTTGAGCAAAAAATGCACTTGGACACGCGTGTCCAAGTTCAAATTAGACCGCAAATTGCTCGACTTTTGGCGGGGAATGGGTTCCTTTTGTCTCCAGAATCTGCTCCATGGTTACTCTCGTCATGGTGACTCAGAGTATCTCCAGTGCAATTTCAAAAGGACAGGTGATGGACAGTCTTGCCAATTTGGTCCCGGTTGACTCTGCCCTCGCGGAAGCCGCCATGCGGTACAAGTGGCCGACTAAACCGGACAAAGTTGCCTTGCATTTGAAGGCGGTTTCCTTGTCTTATGCGGGTTCCGGGGTGCGCGAAATCAGTGCCGCGATGGGCCTCCCGGCTCGCAAGGTCTCAACGATGTTGGAGGTGGCCGCCTCCATCGCGCATGAGATCAAGGGTATTGGCGATGAGTTCAAAGTTATTCCGTACAGGTATTTGGTGCACATACTCCTGGCGCACGGGAACCTCATGCCATTCAAACGAGGCCAACCGCAGCTGAAATTTGACTTTTCAACCATTGACAAGGTCCGGGAGTTGTTCAGCGTATTCCCGCCGACCAAGCCTTCTGGTTTTCCAAGGGATGGGATCGACGTCGTTCGAAAAGCGTTGTGTATCGAGAAGCCTCCGTTTGGCGCTCGCAAGGTCTCCCACAGCGCTACGACGATCAAGGCTGCCATTGCGGTTGTGGAGTGCAACTTTGCCGACCCGTTGGTTCAGGCGGCAGTTGCCCGGTGGTGCACGGTTCTTTGAGGAGCGTTTACGCGGGCGGGACCATCTGAGCGCTCCTGACGATTCAACTATCCGCCGTGTCGACGGTCGGGTGGAGGCCGACGGTCCAATGGCCACCCAACTCCATCTTGAGCGACAGCAAGTCATAGGTCTTGACCATATCGACTAGCCCTGAATGACCATAGGCCATCGGGGTGAAGCCCGGGTCGGTCCGCTTGAGGTACTGGCCCAGTTGGCCCAGGCTGCCCCTGCCGTCCGCGGTATCGCCCGTCAGCAGGGACACCGCTTCAATGAGGAACTTGGGCCGACGTTTCAGGGCCGGTTTGGCCGGGGCAGCGCTTGGCAGTTCGGCTTTGACCGGGCTGCGGCTGGTGTTCACCGGATCGGTGGGAGCTGCGGCGGGCAACCACTCGAAGAACTGATCGCTGGCGTTGCGCAGCGCGGCCGGTGTACTTTCCTCACCCACGATGTAGACCGTCGCGCCCCGTTCACGCAATTTGCGACATAGGTAGGCGAAATCGGAGTCACTGGTGACCAGGCAAAACTTGTCGGCCCGGTGATCGAACATAGCTTCCATGGCATCTAGGGCCAGCGCGATGTCAGCGGTGTTCTTCCCGGATGCGTACTGGTACTGCAGGCAGGGCGTGAAGGCCAGGCGCACCAGCGCCTCCTGCCACTTGTTGGCCAGCGTGGTGTGGTTGCCATAACCCCGGCGAAGCACCACCCGGCCAAATTGAGCGACGACGCGCAAGGCGAATTCAAGCGTGTCTGGGGTGGTGTTGTCGCAGTCTACAAGTACCGCGACACGGGTTTCATTGGTTGTTGGTGCGCTCATTGAATGCGTAACTCCCTGTGATCGCAAATCATAAGCGTGGGTTTCAATCGCACGTGACTACTCCGCGTGCCGTCGCTCAACAAGGGGGATTGCGGCCGCAGCGCCCGTGGTGCGCCCGAAGGCGCACAGACGTTCGCCGCAGCCGCAACCCCCCTTTTGCCGCTAGGCTTATCCCCCGAGTCCGCGCCCGGTGCTGCGCACCCGGCTT
>JAUXWC010000018.1 GCA_030685025.1 Rhodoferax sp. | reverse complement strand
CGCGAGCGAACCTCGACACCCGCGTTCTCCAGACCTTCGATCTCTTCGAACAGCTTGGCCGCTGACAACACCACACCATTGCCGATGTAGCACTTGACGCCGGGGCGCATGATGCCGCTGGGAATCAGGTGCAAGGCGGTCTTGATACCGTTGATGACCAGGGTGTGGCCGGCATTGTGCCCGCCCTGAAAGCGCACCACGCCCTGCGCGCTTTCGGTCAACCAATCGACCAGTTTGCCCTTGCCTTCGTCGCCCCACTGGGTACCGACCACAACGACGTTTCGACCTTTGCTTGGATTCATCTTGAACATTCTTAGAACAGGGTTTCAGTGGAGACTAAACAGCTTGCACGACCCACTGCCCGGCAAGCTGAACCAGCTCGCGGTCGCAATGGAATTCATCTATTTCGCTCTCATGTCCGGGTAACACGCAAACTACCGTTTCCCCGCTTTCACGCAACGCGGCAATGGCGCCGCGCATCGCGGGCAACTCGCCCCACGGGGCGCGAATGGCTGCGTGCAGGGTCCGTGGTTCGATCGCGCCGACCAGGGCCTTGACGTCCAGACTGAACCCGGCGGCCGGCCGATTGCGGCCGAACACCGCGCCGACCTGGTCATAACGACCACCGCGCACCAGGGCGTCGTTCGCACCAGGGGCATACATGCTGAAGCGCGCACCACTGTAATAGCCATAGCCACGCATATCGGCCAGGTCATAGGAAACGGCAACACCGTCGAGGTGGCTGGCCAGCCACCGCAAACTTGACAATGCTTCGCCCACCGCGGGGAATGCCGACAACACGGTTTGGGCTTGCGCCAGCACGGAGGCATCACCATAAAGATCGACCAAGGCCAGCAAGGCCTGGCGCGATGCGCCCGGAAAACCCTGCGTGAGCGCGGCCAGTTCACTGCGATCCTTGGACGCCAGCGCCTGATGCACCTGCGCCAGCAGGGCTGCGTCGGCCGCAACGCCCTGCAACACGGCCCGCACGATGCGAGCATCGGCCAGATCCACGCAAACCGATTGAACCTTGGCCGCCTTCAAACCATCCAAGGCCAACTGCAGGATCTCAAGATCGGCCTCCAGGCCTTGATGGCCGTAGATCTCCGCGCCAAACTGCAAGGGCTCGCGCGTGGCGTGGGGGCCCGCTGGCCGGGTGTGCACCACCGGGCCGCAGTAACACAGTCGTGCCACACCCTGGCGGTTGAGCAAATGAGCGTCAATCCGTGCCACCTGCGGCGTGCTGTCGGCACGCAGGCCCATCATGCGACCGGAGAGTTGATCAACCAGCTTGAAGGTCTGCAAATCCAAAGCCCGACCCGCGCCCGTCAATAGTGACTCCAGGTGCTCCAGCAGCGGTGGCATCACCAGCTCGTAGCCATAGCAACGGGCCATGTCCAGCAGATCTCGACGCAGTTCTTCGATGTGGCGCGCCTCGGAGGGCAAGACATCGGCAATGTGATCCGGCAGGACCCAAGCGGACATGTGATTGTGGCGTGCTGTTAAAACGGTGATTTTACCGGGCTCCGTGGCCCGCAATCCTTACGTCAGCAGCCAAATCACGGCAACACCCGCCAGGATGCTGCACAAGCCAAAAAAGCGAATCTGTCCGTCGTGGAGTTGCAACAACTGCAAAAACATCTTGCGCCAGCCCGTGGGCGAGACAAAGGGGAACAGGCCCTCAACCACCAGCACTAAGGCCAGTGCCAGCCAGAAAGTCTGCTGATCCAAGGCTTACTTCTTGCCAGGCAAGGGCGCCGCGTTGCCGCGAAACACCTTGAAGAACTCGGACGAGGCGGGATCGACCACCATGACATCGCTCTTCTTGCCCAGGCTGGCTTTGTAGGCGTCCAGGCTTCTGTAGAACTGGGCGAATTGAGGGTCTCGACCGAACGCATCGGCATAGACCCTCGCGGCCTCGGCATCACCCTCGCCCTTGATTTTCTGCGCATCGCGGTAAGCATTGGCCACCGTCACCTCTCGTTGCCGATCCGCGTCGGCCCGGATCTTCTCGCCTTCGGCGGCACCAGTGGAGCGCAATTCATTGGCGACGCGTTTGCGTTCCGCCTCCATGCGCCGGTATACGGATTCGGTAATGGCGTCAACGTAGTCGACGCGCGTGATTCGCACGTCCACCACATCTACGCCCCATGGTTTGGCGCCCCGCACTTGCGCGAGCACTTCACGCTTGACATCGACCATCAGCGCCTCACGTTTGAGCGAGAGCAAGTCCTTGACAGTGCGCTTGTTGACTTCTTCCTGAAACGCATTGCGAACCACGCGGTTGAGCTGGCTGGCACCCGCCGCCTCATTGGTGCCAACGTTGCGGATGTATTCGGTCGGCTCCGAAATCCTCCAGCGCACGTACCAATCCACCACCACACGCTGCTTCTCGGCGGTCAGCATGGGCTCGGTATCGCTGCTGTCCAGCGTCAACAGCCGCTTGTCAATGTAGGAGACATTTTGGAACGGCGGCGGCAGTTTGAAGTTCAGGCCCGGCTCGGTGATCACGTCCTTGATCTGCCCCAGCGCATAGACCACGCCAAATTGGCGTTGGTCCACCACGAACAACATCGAACTGGCCAAGGCCAGTATCACCAACAGTGAAGAAAAGATAAATCCAAGCCGGTTCATGACTGACTCCTGCCAAGCCGCCACAAAGCGGGCAGCGAATGAGTATGCGTGTGGGAGTTCATGGCTTCCTAACGGGTGTCGCGATCACGCGAGCGGGAGGCATCCCGTGCTCGCGCGTCCGGCGTGGGGACGATGGGCGTTGTGGTCGATGGCAAGGTCGATGGCGATGTGGTCACTGCCGAGTCCGCGCCCTGCCCGGTCATCTGCACGATCTTGTCCAGAGGCAGGTACAGCAGGTTGGATCCCTGCCGGGAATCGATCAGCACCTTGGTGACGTTGCTGTAGACCTGTTGCATCGCATCAAGGTACATGCGGTCGCGTGTCACCTGCGGGGCTTTCTGGTATTCCGCGAGCACCGACTTGAAGCGCTGCGCATCGCCCTGAGCCTGGGCAACGATGCGTGCCTTGTACGCGTCGGCTTCCTCTTTCAAGCGTGAGGCGGAGCCAACGGCGCGCGGCACCACGTCATTGGCGTACGCCTGTGCCTCATTCTTGGTCCTTTCGCGTTCCTGGCCGGCCTTGAGCACGTCATCAAACGCTGCCTGCACCTGCTCGGGCGGGCGCACGCCGCCTTGCTGCAAGTTGATACCAACCACCTCAATGCCGACCTTGTAACGGTCAAGAATCCTCTGCATCAGGGCACGAACACGGGGACCGATCTGGTCGCGCTCCTCGGACAAGGCACTGTCCATGCGCATCTTGCCAACCACCTCGCGCACCGCGGTCTCGGCGGCCTGAACCACCGCATCGGCCGGGTTCTTGCTCTCGAACAGGAAGGCGCGCGCATCATTCAGACGGTACTGCACCGCGAACTTGAGTTCGAGGATGTTCTCGTCTTCGGTCAGCATGGCCGACTCGCGCAGGCCGGTGGCCTTGATCACGGTATCGCGCCCGATATCGACCGAACGAATCTGGGTGACAAACACCAGTTCATGCCGCTGTATCGGATACGGCAACCGGTAATTAAAACCAGCTCCCACCGACGAACGGTACTTGCCGAACTGCGTAATCACCGCTTGCTGACCCTCTTGCACAATGAAGAACCCGGTGCCCAACCAGATCACCACCGCCACCGCGGCGATCAGGCCGACACCAATGCCAGCGTTTTTCATGTCCGGCTGAAACCCGCCGCCAGAACCATTGCCACCACCTGAACCGGAACCCGGTTTGCCACGGTTGTTGGTCTTGCCGCCGCCGAACAAGCCACCCAGCTTGCGATTGAGGTCACGCCACAGTTCGTCCAGATCCGGCGGACCCTGATTGGATCCGGGCTTCTGGCCCCGGCCACCGTTGCCTCGGGGCAGATCTTCCGGACGCGCGTCGTCGGGACGCGCAGCCGGATCCTTCGGTGCATCAGCGGGTTTGTCATCCCCTCGTCCCCACTTGGGGTCGTTCAGGTTGAACATACCCCTGATCCGGCCGGGCAAAGCGGCCCAGTGCAAGCCAGGTAAGTCAAGTTTCATCGCATCTTCTCTTGTTGGTCGATGGCAGATTGTGCCTAATCACAAACCAGCCTCATGACTCTCAGGGGTATCACCAAGGTCGGCGAACGTCGGCTTGTCTGCATTCACGGTACGGGCCAATTCCGTGCGCAATTGCGCCACACCCTCGCCACTCCTGGCACTGAGGAAAACTCTGGGCGTCGGCATCCCATTCAAATCAAACACGTCCTGCAGTTGCAGGGGACGGCGCTCGTTTTCAAGGTGATCCAGCTTATTAAACACCAGTATCTGCGGCACGCTGTCGGCCCCAATCTCCCGCAGTACGCGCTGAACCTCAGCGATTTGTTCCGGGCATCCCGGGTTGGACGCATCAACGACATGCAACAGCAAGTCGGCATCGACCGCCTCCTGCAACGTGGCCTCAAACGCATCAATCAAGCCGTGCGGCAGATCCCGAATGAATCCCACCGTGTCAGACAAGGAGACCGAGCGGCCCGCCTCGGCCAGATAGAGCTGGCGGGTGGTGGTATCCAGGGTCGCAAACAGTTGGTCAGCCGCGTAGGCACGCGCCTTGACAAGCGCATTGAATAGCGTTGACTTTCCCGCATTGGTGTAGCCGACCAGAGAGATATTGAAAGCCTCGCGTCGCTCACGCTGTCGGCGCTGGGTCTTGCGCTGCCGCTTGACCCGCTCAAGGCGTTCCTTGGTTCGTTTGATGCTCTCGCCAATCATGCGTCGGTCCAGCTCGATCTGGGTTTCGCCAGGGCCGCCGCGCAGGCCAATGCCGCCGCTTTGCCGCTCAAGGTGCGACCAGCGCCGCACCAAGCGCGTGCTGAGGTACTGCGAGCGGGCCAGCTCAACCTGGAGTTTGCCCTCATGGCTGCGGGCCCGCTGGCCAAAGATTTCCAGGATCAGCAGCGTGCGGTCGTTGACCGGCATCTCAAGGTGGCGCTCCAGATTGCGCTGTTGTGCCGGACTGATGCTCTGGTCAAACAGCACTTCAGCGGCGCCCAGTTGGATTGCCAATTGCTTGATTTCATCGGCCTTGCCGCTGCCGATGAACAGCGCCGCGTCGGGTGCACGCCGCTTGCAGGTGATCCGCCCAAGCACCTTCAGCCCAGCGGTTTGCGCCAGCAAACCGAGTTCTTCGAGTTCTTGGTCGAAATTGGGCAAACCCAGATCAACGCCCACGAGAATCACGGTGGCGGATGGGCGATCAGTGTCGGAATTCAAACCTTGGTCAACGAGAAAGGCTCGAAGCCATGTCGCTCAGACACCGCCTGCAACTCAAAACCATCAGGGCGCAGCCGGCTCGTCCCCTTCGAGCTTGGCCAAATTGACAGCTCGGCCTGGGACGATGGTGGAAATCGCGTGTTTGTAAACCATCTGCGTCACCGTGTTGCGAAGCAAGACGACGTACTGGTCAAAAGACTCAATCTGCCCTTGCAGCTTGATTCCGTTGACGAGGTAGATGGAGACCGGAACGTGTTCCCGACGCAGGGCGTTGAGAAACGGGTCTTGAAGTAACTGGCCTTTGTTGCTCACGATATTCTCCGTGTTCAAGAAAATGAAGAGGGGTTCACGATACCACAGCAAGGCGCATCAAACACCGAACAGGTCGAAATGTCATCACAAAAGTTGTCATAACTCGTTTGCGACCCACATCCGACAATCAGTTGAGGACACAGCTTGCCGCTACGCGGCTGCGGTCTGTCCCGCAAGGTGGACAGCCAACATCCGACAATCAGTTGAGGACAGAGCTTGCCGCTACGCGGCTGCGGTCTGTCCCGCAAGGTCTCAGGCTTTATCCACGAACGGATTGCTGGAAGATTTGAACTCGACGCGCAGCGGCGTGCCAACGAGATCAAACTCCTTGCGGAATCGACCCTCCAGAAAGCGCCTATAGGCGTCGCTGACGTGCTCCAGGGAATTGCCGTGGATGACAATCACCGGCGGGTTCATGCCCCCCTGGTGGGCGTAACGCAGCTTGGGGCGGAACATGCCGGCTCGCTTCGGACTCTGAAACTGGACGGCTTCGAGCAGCAAGCGCGTCAGGATCGGCGTCGACATCTTGCAGTTGGCCGCCCGATGAGCCTGCGCAATCGATGTCCACAACGGCCCCAGGCCCTGTCGTTTTTGCGCCGAGATCAGGTGCATGTTGGCGAACTTGAGGAACGGTAGTCGCGTTTCCACCGAGCGCTTCACCAGTTCACGCTGGTACTCGTCGATGGCGTCCCACTTGTTGATCGCCATCACGACGGCCCGGCCACTTTCGAGGATGTAGCCGGCGATGTGCGCATCCTGATCGGTCACACCTTGCGTCGCGTCGATCAGCAGCAACACCACGTTGGAGGACTCAATCGCCTGCAAGGTCTTGACCACCGAGAACTTCTCGATCGCCTCAAATACCTTGCCCCTGCGGCGCAACCCAGCGGTATCAATCAATTCGAACTTTTGGCCATTGCGCTCGAATGGAACAGAAATGGCATCGCGGGTCGTGCCCGGCAAGTCAAAGGCGACCAGCCGTTCCTCACCCAGCCAGGTGTTGATCAGGGTCGACTTGCCGACATTTGGGCGACCGGCCACCGCCAGCTTGATCACGCCCGGATCGCGCTCGTCCAGCGGCTCGCTCGCATCGACAACCGGCAAGGTTTCGAACGCCCGGTCCAGCAAGTCCTTGATACCTTGACCGTGGGCCGCCGAAACTGGAATGACTTCGCCCAGGCCAAGTTCGAAAAACTCACCCAGTTGCGTACCCGCTTTCATGCCCTCCGCCTTGTTCGCCACGAGTAGACAGGGCTTGCCCAGTCGGCGCAGGTACTTGGCGATGTCATGGTCCTGGGAGGACAGCCCTTCGCGGGCATCCACCACAAACACCACCACATCCGCCTCGGCTACCGCCTGGCGAGTCTGCTTGGCCATCTCCTTGAAAATGCCGTTGGTCGCGTCGGGCTCGAATCCACCGGTATCAATCACGATGAACTCATGTCGCCCGTGCTTGGCGTTGCCATAGTGGCGGTCACGTGTCAAACCGGCGAAGTCGGCGACGATGGCATCCCGACTCTTGGTCAGCCGATTGAATAAAGTCGACTTGCCAACATTCGGACGCCCAACCAGGGCGATGACGGGCATCATGAGAACAAGCCCTTGTTCATTCAGGCTTGAAGGCCATCACACTGCCCCCACGGGTGGCAACGATGAGCGTGTCGCCCGCCACCACAGGCGCCGCCGCCACGGCGCTGCCGTCGGTGCCCACTCGGGTCAACGGTGAACCATCTTCGCGAGACAGAAAATGCAGCAGGCCCGACTCGTCACCGATCACCACCGAGCGACCCAGCGCCAGCGGTGCCGACAGGCCGCGATACTTCAGTCGCTCGGAGACCCAGGCGCGCTCGCCCGAGGCCCGCGTCCAGGCGACCACCTTGCCATCAGCCTCGGTGCCAAACAGCAACCTGTCATCTCCACCCAAGCCGACCGCTCCGGCCGCCGGCTTGGTCCACAGCAAGTTGCCCCGCGCCGCATTGACGCAGCCGACGGCGGATTGGAAAGCACGCACGCATACTGACTCGCCGACGCGACTGGCGCTGGCCACCAGATCGACCAGGCGCTCCACATCATTGGTACCGCGCGGCGTGGCGATGGGCACCTCCCAACGCACACTTCCGTTGCCCGGCGATAAACCGGCCAGTCGTCCCGCCAAGCCCGCCACCAGCGTATCCCCCACTGGCAACAACACCCCTGCCTGCCGCAGCACCAGGGGCTCGCCAGGGCGTTGCTGGATCCAGAGCTTGCGCCCGGAAACGGCGTCATAGGCACTGACCGTCCGATCGGCGCCCAGCACAAACACGCGTCGACCCGCTACCAGAGGCGAGGTGAAAACCATCGCAGAAAGCTTCTGGCGCCACAGCTCGCGCCCGCCGTCCAGCACCACCAATTCATTGTCGCGCGTCACCAGCGCGACGAATTGACCATCACTGCCAACGCCTGCCGCCACTTTGGCCCCAACGTCGACGCGCCACAACTCAGCACCGGTGCCAACGTTGATCGCCCAGACGCCACCGTCGGCATTGGCCAGGAACACGGTCTGGTCCACGACACGCAAGGTCAACGGGAAGTCGGTGCCGCCCACCTTGGTAGCCCACACCTGACGCACACCCATCAATCCCGGGTTAGGCGCCAATTCAGTAGGTTTTGGTTTGTCCGGTCCACCGGCACAGGCGCCGAGCAGCAACGCCAAGCCAAGCGTCAAGCCTAGACCGGCGACCTTGCCTGCGAGTAATTGAAGCTTCATTTCTTGCCTTCCGGGGTCAATGCGGGAACAACCGTGGCACTGGCGGCTTGGCTAGCCGCCGCAGGGGTGCCCTTGGCGGGTTCACGCGGATCAACACCCAATGCATTGAGTTTGATTTCAACGACGCGTCGGTACTCCGTGCGCTCGTCCAGTGCCTTGTAGGCCTTGTTGTATTCGACCAGCGCTTGAGCCCTGTCACCCTTCATTTGAAAGATGTCACCCTTGCGGTCAGCAGCCAGGGCCTGAAAGTCGGCCGGGAACGAGCCCACCAATTGCTTCAGGGCCTCGTCGTAGGCCCGGGCTTCCAGCAATATCGCCGCCAGCCGCAGCCGGGCAATGGCCTGGTAGCCTTCGTCGCTGGACTTATCGGCGACCCAGGCCAGTGCGGCCTTGGCAGAGTCGATCTTGCCGGCATCGTAATAGCTCTTGGCGACCAGCAGACCCGCTTGCTGGGCGTAGGTGGTCGAACCAAACTTGTCCTTCATGTCGGTGAAGGCGCGGTCGAGTTTGGCCATGTCATTGGCGCGCATCACGCGCTCCACCTCGTCATACATGGCGGAGGCCTGGCTGGCCTGGTTGCGCTGCCAGTACTGGTAGACATTCCAACTGGCGAAGCCGGCCAGCACGATGATCAACAGCCACGTGATCTGGTTGCCGTATTGTTTCCAGAAGTGCTTGAGTTGATCGAGCTGTTCTTGTTCTTCGAGATCGAGTTGATTTGCCATGAAAAAATTTGGTTGATTGGACTGGGTTTACGCCCGCGATTGTAGAGTGGACGCCCACGGGGTGACATCCGACAAGGACCGCAGCGTCTGCGCACCACTACCGTCGCGAAGGGCTTTGACGGTGACCATGTCCTGTGCCAGCTCATCGGCGCCAAACACCAGGGCGAAGCGCGCACCACTGGCGTCGGCCCGTTTGAACTGCGACTTCATGCTGCCAAGACCGTCGGCAACGCCGGCATGCATCTGAACGCTCACCCCGCAGCCACGCAGTGTCTGAAGCGCTCGCATCACAGTGGGCAGCGCCTGTGCATCCGGAACGACCGCATAAGCATCAGGCGCGGGCACGGGGACTTTGACGCCCTGAACCTGCAGCAGCTCCAGCACCCGCTCGATACCCATGCCCCATCCCACTGCCGCCGTGGGCTTGGCACCGAGCATCTCGAACAGTCCGTCATAGCGCCCACCGCCGCACAAAGTACCCTGCGCCCCTAGTTCATCCGTGATGAACTCGAACACCGTGTGGCTGTAATAATCCAGCCCACGCACCAGTCGGGGATTGATGCGCCAGGCCACACCACAGGCGGACAGCAGCGCCTTGACAGTTTCAAAGTGCGCCAGGGACACATCCTGCAAGAAGCTCAGCAATTGCGGGGCGCCCTGGACCAGTTCCTGCATGGCAGGGTTCTTGGTATCCAGAATGCGTAGTGGATTGGTCCTCAAGCGGCGTTGCGAATCAGCGTCAAGCGCATCCACATGTTGCTCAAAGTACGCCACCAGCGCCGCTTTATGGGCCAATCGTTCATTGGGCAAGCCCAGGCTATTGAGCTCGACTCGAATGTCGCGCAAGCCGAGCCGCTCGAACAACTGCCACACCATCAGTATCAATTCGACATCGAGTTCGGGTCCCGTGAAGCCCAGCGCCTCCGCGCCGAGCTGGTAGAACTGGCGATAGCGGCCGCGCTGCGGTCGCTCATGCCTGAACATCGGACCCATGTAGAACAATCGCTTGCCGCCGTCGTACGTCAGGTTGTGCTCGATGGCGGCACGCACCACGCCGGGCGTGTTCTCGGGCCGCAAAGTGAGTTGCTCGCCATTGAGCCGATCCTCAAACGAGTACATCTCCTTCTCGACGATGTCAGTGGTTTCGCCGGTGCCCTTCACGAACAACTGCGTGTGTTCCACAATGGGCGTGCGGATGTTGCGGTAGGCGTAGGCATTCATCAGCTCGCGCACGTGCTGCTCAAACCACTCCCAGCGCGACGAGTCGACCGGAAGAATGTCGTTCATGCCTTTGACGGCGAAAATCTTGTCCGCTTTCACGGCGGGTAACTTGTCAGCCATGGCGCTAGTTAGACGGTTTGCGAGGCGCGCTCGGCGCCAAACCGTTGTTCGATGTAGTTTTCAACAACTTGCTGGAATTCCTGGGCGATGCGCTCGCCCCGCAAAGTCAGGCGCTTCTCGCCATCGATGAACACGGGTGCCGCGGGCGCCTCGCCAGTACCGGGCAGACTGATGCCGATATCGGCATGTTTGCTTTCGCCCGGTCCATTGACGATGCAGCCCATCACGGCCACCTTGAGCTTTTCCACCCCCGGATAGCGCTCTCGCCAAACCGGCATTTGCGCCCTCAGGAAATCGTCAATCTGCTTGGTCAGTTCCTGGAACGTAGTGCTGGTGGTGCGGCCACAGCCCGGACAGGCCGTGACGCTGGGCACAAAAGTGCGCAAACCCAGCGCCTGCAGAATCTCCATGGCGACCACCACCTCCTGGGTGCGTGGTTCGCCCGGCGCGGGGGTCAGCGATACCCGAATCGTGTCGCCAATGCCTTGCTGCAGCAAGATCGACAGCGCCGTGGTCGAGGCCACAATGCCTTTGGTGCCCATGCCCGCCTCGGTCAGGCCGAGGTGCAAGGGGTAGTCGCAGCGTTTGCTCAATTCGCCATAGACCGAAATCAGATCCTGCACACCACTGACCTTGCAGGACAGGATGATTTGACCGGCCTCCATGCCCATCTCCCGGGCGCGGCGCGCCGAATCCAGTGCCGATGTGATCAAGGCCTCGTACATCACTGGCTTGGCATCCCATGGCACGCTACGGCGGCTGTTTTGGTCCATCAGGCTGGCCAACAACTCCTGATCGAGACTGCCCCAGTTGACGCCGATTCGAACCGGCTTGTTCCATCGCAGGGCCGCTTCGATCATCTGGCCAAACTGCTTGTCACGCTTGTCGGCCTTGCCGACATTGCCCGGGTTGATGCGGTACTTGGACAGCGCCTCGGCGCAGGCCGGGTAGTCGGTCAACAGGCGGTGGCCGTTGTAATGGAAATCACCGACCAAAGGAACGTCGATGCCCATGCGATCGAGTTGCTCCCGGATGTGCGGCACCGCCTGCGCGGCCTCGGGCGTGTTAACCGTGATACGCACCATCTCCGAGCCGGCTTGCGCCAGGGCCTTGACCTGCAGCGCGGTGCCAATTGCATCCGCCGTGTCGGTGTTGGTCATCGACTGCACGCGCACCGGCGCATCGCCCCCCACCGTGACCAGCCTGGAACCCCACGCGACCCGCGCCTGGAGCGACCGACGGGCTTGCGGTACGGCGCTATGGATTGGAAGACTCACCGGAAGACTTGATTGCACTACTTCACCTCAAAACGGGCAACTTTGTCACGACTGACGTTGACCAATTCGTAGGGCTTGCCCGATACGGTCACATCCACCGCATCCGCGCGTCCGACCACCACTGACAGCGGCCGCTTGCCCGATACGCCCACGCCCTCGCCGGCACTCATCATCTTGCGCAACTGAACCACGCCCGCCGCGTCGGTCACCTCAACCCATGACGGACCGCGCGCCCGGATTACGACGTTACCGGCGGCGTCGACAACGGGCGGCGGTGCCGGTAACGGGGCAGGTAAGGCAATGGATGCCGCAGCGACCGGAGCAGTTGTCAGAACTAACGCTGGGGCGACGCCCAAGCCAACTGATTCCTTAACCTCGGACACCGCAGTGGGTTCGGTCTGCCCGACCTCGACGGGCGGTGCGGTCAGGCTGGGCTGCGAAACCGATCCCGGCTGACCCGGCGAGCTCCCTTGGGCCAAACCAAGCATCTGCTCGAATCGGTCAAGCGGTGGGGCAAACACCAGGATCAAGGCACCAACAAGCATCAACAACACGGCGATGGCCAAGGGACTGGTTAACCGGTCTCGAATCGACGAGCCCGGATCGACTCCAGGGACCCTGAATGGCGCATTAATGCCCGACTCCACGGTCCTGAGTCGCGGTGTCAACGTGACAGGCAGGCGGGCCAATACCGGTGCGGCGTCGATTCTGAGGGTGCGGCACACACTGGCTGCCAGGGCGCGCACGAATACGGCGTCGGGCAACAAGTCCATGCGGTCAGCTTCGAGGGCTTCGAGCTTCTTGACCGGAACCTTCAAGGTCACCGCCAAAGCACCAATATGCAGACCGGCAGCCTCACGCGCGGCCTTCAGCATGGCGCCACCCATTGGCGCCGCCTCGGTACCGGTGTCAAGGGTGGAACTGTTGTGATTGGGCAGACCGAGCTCACTCATCGAAGGCTTCCCTCTCATAGGCCTGCGCCTCCTTGGACTCGGAGAACCGCTTTTTGAGCTGTCCAGCCAACTGCAACATGGCATCTTGATTGCCTACGCGCCGCTCGATCTTGACGCCCAGCCACAGCGACTCGGCATTGGCCAATTCGCTGTTGTTTAGTCGCCTGACATAGAACTGGGCGCGCACGAACTCCCCGCGTTGAAACAGCAGTTTGGCCAGGTTGTAGCCCGTGATGGGATTGCCCGCGTCCAATTCGTAGGAACGGGTCAGACTTCGCTCACCCTCATCGAGTTGTTTGGCTCGAATCTGACACAGTCCCTGCGCCATGAATGTCTTCGCGCGTTCGCCATAGAATGGGTTGGCCAGTGCCCGAGAAAACAACTGGACGGCCTGCGTGTATTGTCCTTCCTGGCACTGCAGCCAACCATAGTTGTGCAAGGCATTGGAGTCGCCGGCGTTGAGCGCGATGGCCCGCTGAAAACTCTCATGGGCCAGGGCATTGTCGTTCAGTCGCATGTAGATCAGACCGCGAAGGTTGAACGCCTCGCCGTAATTCGGATCCGCGGCCAAGGACAGCTTGAGCTCATCCAGCGCGATCTTGATCTGTCCCTGCTCAAAATAGCCAACCGCCAGCTCCAGCCTGATGCGGGCGCGCTTGCGGCTATCGGGCTCATCGGAATCGGTCACCATGTCCGGCTTACCGGAGGTCGTGGCCGAAGGAGCGGCGCCCGACGCGCAACCTGAGCTTGTCAGGAGCAGCGGCGCGGCCAGACTCGCCCCCAGGAGCACCGCACCGACTCGCCGCCACGAAACCATAGAACTGTTCATGCCTCAGATCTCCTTGACCGGTTTCAAAACAATCGTGCGCTGTTTGGCCATTCGCTCATCCACACGAGTCCGGTCCAAAACAGAGCCCGCCAGTTGACCACAGGCGGCCGCGATATCGTCGCCGCGTGTCTTGCGCACCGTCGTGACAATACCAGCATCACTGAGGATCTTCGCAAAAGCCGCAACACGCTGCGGCACCGAACGCAGCAAACCCGACGCCGCAAAGGGATTGAACGGAATCAGGTTGAACTTGCACCAAGTCTTGCCGTCCGAGTGTGCATTGACCAGGTCGATCAGTTGCTGAGCGTGCTCGGGCTGGTCGTTGACCCCGTCGAGCATGCAGTATTCGAAGGTGATGAAGTCGCGCGGCGCATGCGCCAGGTAGCGCTTGCAGGCCGCAAGCAACTCCGCCAGCGGGTACTTACGGTTCAACGGGACCAGGTTGTCGCGCAAAGCGTCCTGTGGTGCGTGCAAGGAGACTGCCAGCGCGACCGGGCAGTCCTGGGCCAGGCGGTCCATCATTGGCACCACGCCGGAAGTGGACACGGTCAAGCGCCGACGCGACAGCCCGTACGCGTGATCGTCCAGCATCACGCGCAGTGCGGGCAGCAGTTGGTCGTAGTTCTGCAAGGGCTCGCCCATGCCCATCATCACCACGTTGGAAATGACCCGATCGGTTCGATTCAGATGCCGGCGCAGAAAATGTTCGGCAAACCAGAGCTGGCCAACGATCTCGGCTGAGCTCAAGTTGCGACTGAATCCCTGGTGCCCGGTCGAGCAGAATCGACACCCCACCGCGCACCCCGCCTGAGACGAAATGCACAGCGTGCCCCGGTCATCCTCGGGAATGAAGACCGCCTCGACGGCATTGCCGTCGCCCACGTCAAACAGCCACTTGATGGTGCCGTCGCAGGACAGGTTCTGGCTCAGCACCGTCAAGCCCCTGATCTCGGCCTGGCCGGCAAGCTTGTCCCGAAGACCTTTGGCTAAATCGCTCATCTGCGCGAAATCACTAGCGCCCCGCTGGTGAATCCAGCGAAACAATTGGGTCGCGCGAAAACGCTTCTCCCCCAGCCGCTGGCAGAAGACAGCCAACCCATCGAGGTCGAAATCGAGCAGGTTGACCGTCATTGCATCGGCGTGGCGCCGGGCCGCCCCAAGCGCGCCACGGCCCCCTCGGGGGGCAGCGCAACGCAGTGGAGCGTGGGGGCCATTTTCTTAGCGGGAGTAAACGTTCATGCCGGCGAAAAAGAAGGCAATCTCCACCTCGGCGGTTTCGGCCGCATCCGAGCCATGAACAGCATTGGCATCGATGCTGTCGGCGAAGTCGGCGCGAATGGTGCCGGGTGCTGCCTTCTTGGGATCGGTGGCACCCATCAGGTCGCGGTTCTTCAGAATGGCGTTCTCGCCTTCCAGTGCCTGGATCATGACCGGGCCAGAAATCATGAACGCGACAAGGTCCTTGAAGAACGGTCGCGCCTTGTGCACCGCGTAGAACGCTTCTGCCTCGCCACGAGAGAGGTGTGCCATGCGGGCGGCAACCACCTTCAAGCCAGCGGCTTCAAAGCGGGCATAGATTTGACCAATCACGTTCTTGGCAACGGCGTCGGGTTTGATGATGGAGAGAGTGCGTTCGATTGTCATGAAATCTTCCTGAACTGTGATGATGAAATGGCTGATCTTGCCAATTGGGCAAAGCTTTGTATTTTAGCCTGTTACGGTCACTTGAAGTCGGCGGCAAACCGATCTGCCAGCCGGACTTTGGATCCAGTCGACGCGAGTCGGTCGGTCAACGGTTGCGACCGCGACGACTGCCGCCGCCGCCCGATCCATTGCCACTGTTGCCGCCGCCGCTGCGCCGTTGCCCCTGAGCCGGCCCCTGGCGCTGGCGAGTGAAGCTGTCAGCGCCAATGTAGCCAAAGGCGGTCTTCATCGGATCGGGTTGTCCCGCCTCGGCCTGCTGATCGGTCTTGGGCGCTCGCTGCGCATTGCGCGGCTGGCCTGCGCCCTGCTTGGGCGAAGGCACACCACGTTGACCGGCGCCCGAACTGCGTGGCCCGCCGACCCGCGCGCGCCCCCCACGACGGCGCCCGCCACCGGCATCGTCGCGGGGCGCTGCGTCGCGCACACCGTCCGCTGTCGCACCCTGTGGCGCGGCACGTCCGTTGGCCCCACTGGCCTTGACCAAGGCGCGGATGTCGCCCTCGTCAAGTTCCATCCAGGCGCCACGCTTGAGGCCGCGTGGCAGCATCATGGCGCCGTAGCGAATTCGAATCAAGCGACTGACTGCATGTCCAACCGCTTCGAACATGCGGCGCACCTCCCGATTTCGTCCCTCGGAGATGGTGACGCGATACCAGCAGTTGGAGCCCTCGCCGCCACCCTCCTCGATCGAACCAAAGCGGGCCATGCCATCGTCGAGCCTGACCCCATCGAGTAGAGTCTGCCGCTCCTCTTTGCTTAGTGCACCCAGCACGCGCACGGCGTACTCACGCTCCAGCCCGAAGCGCGGATGCATCAGGTTATTGGCGAGTTCACCTGAACTGGTAAACAACAATAGCCCCTCGGTGTTGATGTCGAGTCGTCCAACCGACTGCCACTTGCCCTGGTAGAGTTTGGGCAAACGCCGAAACACCGTTGGGCGGCTCTGTGGGTCGTCGTGCGACACTACCTCGCCTACTGGCTTGTGGTAGGCGATCACACGCGCAGGTGGAGGGTCGATACGAAACCGGATCGGCTTGCCGTTGACTTTGACATGGTCGCCAAACTGAATGCGTTGACCAATGTGAGCGGGTTCATTGTTGACCGTAATACGGCCCTCCATGATGAGTTGCTCCATTTCAAGTCGTGACCCCATGCCTGACTGCGCCAACACCTTGTGCAGCTTGGGACTCTCCGCCATCGGCGCCAGAACACGTTTGGGAGCCGTCAGGTCCTCACGCTCCTCATCGGCATCAAACTGCCCAGACACAACGTCATCAAAACGATTGATGCCCGCCGCCGCCGTGCGCGGACCTGGGCTGCCGGCCTGCCCGCCGGGCACAGTGCTCGGTAGGGCCAGAGGAACCTCGGCCGGGGGACCCTGTTCAATAGGTGGTTCGATCAGGTTCGGGGCCATTGAACTGGCCACGGCAGCGTCGGGCGTCGACGCGATTGCGTCCTGATTGATTGGGGTCATGATTGGGATCCATCCAGGGAAAAAAGTGGCGCCTCGTCGGCGGCGCCAGCCTCGGCCGGTAGCGCCAATGGCTGCACGTCGGCACCGAGCGCCGCAAGCGCGCCGATCGACTGCAACGATTCGGGGAAATTCAAGGCATCCATGACAGAAGCCTGGCTAGCTGGCGAATCCAGCAAGGGAAGCTGGTCCAGCGAGGCCAGGCCGAGGTCATCAAGAAAATGCTTGGTGGTCGCAAACAGGGCCGGACGCCCGGCTGCCTCGCGATGACCGATCACCTCGATCCAGCCGCGATCTTCCAACTGCTTGATGATCAAGGAGTTGATCGTGACGCCCCGGATATCCTCCATGTCGCCGCGGGTGACCGGCTGGCGGTAGGCAATGATGGCCAGTGTCTCCAGCGTGGCGCGACTGTAGCGAGGTGGCTTCTCCGGGTTGAGCCGATCCAGAAACTGCCGCATCTCGGGTCGGCTCTGAAAACGCCAGCCGGTGCCGACGCCGACCAGCTCGACGCCGCGCTGCGCCCATTCCTGCTGAAGCTGCTGCAGCAAGACCTTGATCGTGTCGGCGCCCAACTGGTCGTCAAACAGAGTGCGCATATCTCGCACCGGCATGGGTTGCTGAGAACATAACAGCGCAGTTTCGAGGACACTCTTGGCTTGCGCCGTATTCATGGTCGTGCGATTCTTGGAGTGGCACCCACACGGTGCGAAATCAGTGAGGCTCAATTCGGGCGGCTGCGGGCACTTCGAGTCCGCGCGGCGCAGTCCGAGTGCGGACTGACGGGATGATGGCTCTTTCAAGCCATTAGTCGCGATTGTAACGCAGGCCCCATACCGCCAACGCGGCCCGTAGATCAGGTGGCAACTCGGCCTGAAACACCATGGGCTGTGCCGTCACCGGGTGCGTGAAGGCAAGCCGGCAGGCATGAAGTGCTTGCCGTAGCAGGCCCGCCCCAGGGGCGCCACCATAGGTTTCATCGGCCACCAGCGGATGCCCGATCAAGCTCAGGTGCACCCGAATCTGGTGCGTGCGCCCAGTGTGCAGCGTGCAGTGCAACAGGCAACCCCGTTCACCGTTTTGCAGCAGCCGGACATCGGTCCGGGCCGATTTGCCCGCATGTTGAGCGAGGTCCACCACCGCCATGCGCAAGCGGTTGCGCGGATCGCGCCCGATTGGCGCGTCAATCGCTCTCTGGGCTGAGCCCTGCCATGGCTTGTGCACCAGCGCCAGGTATTGCCGGCTCACCTCGCGAGCCGCGATCAGTTTGACCAGCGCGTCCATGGCCAGTCGGGTGCGCGCCACCACCATCAAGCCGCTGGTGTCCTTGTCGAGCCGATGAACAATGCCGGCACGCGGTAACTCGGTCGCGCGGGAATCTCGCGCCAACAGCCCATTGAGCAAGGTCCCGCTCCAGTTGCCAGGAGCCGGGTGCACCACCAGTCCGGCGGGCTTGTTCAACACCAGAAGGTAGTCGTCCTCGAACACCACGTCCAGCGCCATGGCTTCGGGCTTGAACGCCTGGCTCTGTGGGGTTGGTCGCAGCTCGATGCTGCCAAGGTCGCAAGCCTTGACACGGGTGGACGGTTTTTGCACCACCCGGCCGTTGAGCTGGAGGGCACCCAGCTCAATCAACTGCTGGCAATAGCTTCTTGAGAACTCGGGCACCAGTTCGGCCACCGCCCGATCGACGCGCTGCCCGTGCAAGGCGGCGCCAAACGTCAAAGCGCGCACGTCCGACTGAGGCCCGATCTCGGCGCCATCGTCCCCGTCTTCAGCGACAGGGTCGGTCGATATAATGAAATTGGATTTTTTCAAGAAAGCTGTCCGACATGTTTCGTGCCAAATTATCGGTTGTCTCCCGGTTGACGCTTGTGGGCGTGGCCCTGCTGGCGACCGCCTGCTCATCAACCCCGGAGGACAAAACCGTCGGCCAGAGCCCAAACAAGATCTACGCCGATGCCAAGGACGACATGAACGCGGGCGCCTATGACAAGGCAATCATCCAGTTCGAAAAACTCGAAGGTCGTGCGGCGGGAACCCCGCTGGCGCAGCAGGCGCAGTTGGAAAAGGCCTATGCGTACTTCAAGACTGGCGAAACGGCCCAGGCGATCTCGACACTCGACCGCTTCATGAAGCTGCATCCGGCCAGTCCAGCGCTGGACTACGCGCTCTACCTCAAGGGCCTGGTCAGCTTCAACGACGACCTGGGAATGTTTGCCTTTATCACACGACAGGACTTGGCCGAGCGCGATCAGAAGGCTGCAAAGGAATCGTTCGAGGCATTCAAGGAGCTGACCACCCGATTTCCAAGCTCGCGCTACGCCCCGGACGCCGCGCAGCGCATGACCTATATCGTCAATGCGTTGGCACGTTACGAGGTTCATGTGGCGCGCTTTTACTACAGTCGCGGCGCCTACGTGGCCGCCATCAACCGAGCCCAGTCGGCGCTGGCTGACTACCAGGGCGTGAGCGCTCTGGAAGACGCCCTGTTCATCATGGTGCAGTCGTATGACGCTCTGGGCATGACGCAATTGCGCGACGATGCCAAGCGCGTAATGGCGCTCAACTACCCCAAGAGCGAGTTGTTGTCACAAGGCCGCCGAACCAACACCAATCCATGGTGGCGGTTCTGGTGATTGGTCTTGGCGCTCAACCGCGAGGCCCAATCAGCATTCGTCAAGCAGATTGATCCGGATCGAGTTCGCGTTCGATTCTGGCGATTTCGTCACGCAACGCGAGTCGACGCTTCTTGAGACGCCGCATCATCAACTGGTCGAGCGGAAGCTGATGGATCGCGAGGTCGATCAAGGCGTCCAGATCGGCATGCTCCATGCGTAGCTCGATCAGTCGGCGTGCCGGTGAATGTAGATTCGAGTCCAAGGAATGCGTCGGAACTGTGGCCACCAAGAATGAACTGGTTGAATGCTTGCGTTGGCTCGATAATACGGCCTTCGCAGCCCATTGCACAAGCTTTCGACTTCTGAACTGCAACCTATGATCAAAGGCTACCGACTCACCGCATCCACCGGCATCCACAAAGGGGACCGTGACTACCAGCAAGACCAGGTTGCGCTGCTGAATCACCCTCGCGTCAATGGTTGCGTCCTGGCTGTGCTGGCCGACGGCATGGGGGGCCGCAGCGGCGGGCGCAAGGCGTCGGACCAGGTCATGATGACGGCCAAGCAGTTGTTCGAGCGCTACTCCCCCGACACCGACGACGCGTCTGCCTTGCTGAACCAGTTGGTGCAGGAAGCGCACGTCGTGATCAAACTCACAGCCGTGTCCTCCGAGGAAGAACCCCACAGCACCGTCGCGGCATTCCTGATCAACCCCGGTGGTGACTGTTATTGGGCCCATGCCGGCGATTCGCGCGTCTACCACTTCCATGGCAGCAAGTTCGTCAAACGCACGATGGACCATTCTTATGTGCAGGCGCTGGTCGACCGCGGCGAGCTGACCGAGGAAGAAGCCAATGTGCACCCGCAATCGAACATCCTGATGGGCTGCCTGGGAACAGATACCGACCCGCCGACCGATATCCACTTCATCCCGAAACTGCGTGCGGGAGATGTACTGATGGCTTGCAGTGATGGGGTGTGGCATTATTTCAACACCACGGAGTTGGGCTCGGTGCTGTCGACCCTATCAGCCCGCGAAGCCACCGAATTCCTGATCGAGAAAGCCCGCGCGCGCGCGCATGGCGGTGGCGACAACCTGTCGCTGGCGATTGTCAAACTCGAACCACTGGGCTCGTAGCGGACAAGCCGCCGCCGAGGATCAGTTGAGGACAGAGCGTCGCTGCGCTCCGGTCTGTCCCGCAAAACACCCCTGATCAGTTGAGGACAGAGCGTCGCTGCGCTCCGGTCTGTCCCGCAATGTCTCAGGTTAGTCTTGTGTCCACCAGGCGACGCTCCTGGGCCAGGAAGTCACTCGACTGCATTTCGTTCAAGCGCGAGGCGGTGCGGGGAAACTCATGCGCCAGCGGGCCCTCGACATACAGCGCTTCGGCCGACACCTGTGCGGACAGAATCAGCTTGACCCGCCGGTCATAGAGCACATCGACCAACCAAGTAAAACGCCGCGCCTCGGAGGCCATCCGGATCGACATTTCTGGCACGTCACTCAGCAGCAGCGTATGAAACTGGGTGGCGATTTCCAGGTAGTCGTTTTGCGAGCGCGGACCGCCACACAAGGTCTTGAAGTCAAACCAGATCACGCCCCCGGCCCTGCGCCGCGCCCGGATGTCGCGCGCCTCGATGTGCAGCACCGGGTCCTCGTCATGTGACTCGGCAAGCCGCTCGAACGACTGCCGCATGGCGGCGTCGGCCGTGGCGCCACATGGCACGTGGTAGAGCTTGAGCTGCTCCATGGTGCGTCGCCGGTAGTCGGTCCCGTTGTCAACGCTGATCACATCCAGGCGCTGGTTTAGCAGGGCAATCGCGGGCAGAATGCGGCTGCGGTGCAGGCCACCTGGATACAGATCGTCCGGGCGGAAATTCGAGGTGGTTACGAAACCCACCCCGTTTTCGAACAAGGCGGCCAGCAGCCGGTGCAGAATCATCGCGTCGGTGATGTCTGCAACATGAAACTCGTCAAAACAGATCAACCGGTACTTGCGCGACATGCGCTTGCCCAACTCATCGAGTGGATTGACGGTGCCCTGCAGGTCGGCCAGTTCGCGATGCACCTCGCGCATGAACTCGTGAAAGTGCAGGCGCGTTTTGCGCCGGAGCGGCACGGCGTTGTAGAAGCAATCCATAAGAAAGCTCTTACCCCGCCCGACTCCACCGTACAAGTAGACGCCGCGCGGAACGTCAGGCCGGTTGATCAACTTCTTGAATGCGTTGGAACGCTTCTCCTTGAAGTCGGCCCACTCCATTGCGCAGCGCTCCAGCGCCTGGACCGCACGCAGTTGGGCCGGGTCCGCGACATAGCCGCGGGCCGCCAGTTCCGCCTCATAGGTTTGCAGGACGCTTGCGGACACTGATCAAAAATTAAGCGTCCGCTTGTCCACCGCCAGCGCCGCTTCCTTGGTGGCCTCGCTCAAGCTGGGGTGGGCATGGCAGATCCGCGCGATGTCTTCGCTGCTGGCACGGAACTCCATGGCCACCACGCATTCGGCAATCAGCTCACTGGCCATCGGACCCACAATGTGCACGCCCAGGATTTCATCGGTCGTGGCGTCGGCCAGCATCTTCACCATGCCGGTGGTGTCGCCCAGCGCACGGGCGCGGCCATTGGCCAGGAACGGGAACGCGCCGGACTTGTAGGCACGCCCGGCCACCTTGAGTTGCTGCTCGGTCTGCCCGACCCAGGCAATTTCCGGGCTGGTGTAAATCACCCAGGGCACGGTGTTGAAATTGACATGGCCGTGCTGGCCAGCGATACGCTCGGCCACGGCCACACCCTCCTCTTCGGCCTTGTGGGCCAGCATTGGGCCACGCACCACGTCGCCCACCGCCCACACGCCGGGCAAATTGGTTTTGCACAGGTCATCCACCACGATGGCGCCACGCTCATCGAGCTTCAAGCTCACCGCTTCGGCATTCAGTCCGATGGTGTTGGGCACACGGCCAATCGACACGATCAGCTTGTCCACCTCCAGCGTCTGGGCCTCGCCCTTGGCGTTGGTCCAGGCAATCGAGACGCCGGCCTTGCTGGCCTTGACCTCGCCTACCGTCACGCCCAACTCAATCTTGAGTCCCTGCTTGGTGAAGGCTTTGTGCGCTTCCTTGGCGATCTGCTCGTCCACGACACCCAGAAAGGTCGGCAGGCCTTCCAGAATCGTGACTTCCGAACCCAGGCGGCGCCAGACCGATCCCATCTCCAGACCGATCACGCCGGAACCGATCAGGCCCAGCTTCTTGGGCACGGCACCGACACGCAATGCGCCGTCGTTGGACAGAATCAGCTCCTCGTCAAACGGCGCGCCTGGCAAGACCCGCGCGTTGGAGCCGGTGGCGACGATGACTTGCTTGCCCACCAGTGTTTCTTCCGCTGCACCGGCCACCTTGATATGGTAGCCCGCCTCGCTCGCCGCCACAAACGAACCACGCCCGTGGAAGAAGCTGACCTTGTTCTTCTTCAGCAGGTACAAAATGCCGTCGTTGTTCTGCTTTACCACTGCATCCTTGCGCGCCACCATCTTGGCGACGTCCATCGTGATCTCGGTCGCAGTGATGCCATGATCCGTGAAGTGATGCTTGGCGTGGTCGAAGTGCTCGGACGACTGCAACAGCGCCTTGCTCGGGATACAGCCCACATTGGTGCAGGTGCCGCCCAGCGCCGGCCCACCCTTGCTGTTCTTCCACTCGTCAATGCAGGCCACGTTCATGCCCAACTGGGCAGCGCGGATGGCGGCAATGTAGCCCCCGGGGCCGCCACCGATGACGACCACGTCGAATTGCTTGCTCATAGGAACTAAGGTCAAAATGGACTGTGCCACTGCGGGGGCATCGATACCGGATTATTCAGAATCTTCGTCATATCGGTAGCGTACCGAATTGCCGCCGCTGTGGCATTGGTAAGACCTCCACTACGAGGCATTACTCGCATAATTTTTCCGTCTGCGATACGCTGAAAGGTAAAACCAAACTGGATATATTTAGAGCCTGGTCCGTCACTACCAATGCTCGGTGTACTAATAATCACCCGATACTTCGCCTCGCGTTCGATTTCGAGTGGTCGATCAATCCACTCCCCGCCCTGCCGGGCAGCGGCACGCGAACGTAGCCCAACCGGCAGCCCAACTGGTTGCTTGAGACTGAATCCGGAGATTCCCTTCAGCAAACCAACTGCTGAATTGCAGGCCTCCTCCAGTACGGCATTGTCTCGATTGCGGGTGATGAAATTGCCTGTCGTGTTCGCGTAATTGCAAGCCGGCATATAACCAACAGCCGGCAGAAACTGATCTCCAGACACGGGCTCCACAATATCCGCACCGTTGTCATTGAACAGCGAACCTCCGGTCGATGTACATCCTGCGAGGAAAAGGCCGAACGCCAATACTAAAAGTTTTGTCATTTTTACTCCATGGCAACTACCCGCTGAACATCGAGCCTACCGCGACCCAATACCCCAAAAATTCAGGGGACAGGCACCAGAAGGCATAGCAGCTGAGCGGGAGCCGCATTCCTACTTAAATATCAAACAATAACCGCGCCGGATCTTCCAGCGCTTCCTTCATCGCCACCAGGCCCAGAACAGCTTCGCGGCCGTCGATGATGCGGTGGTCGTAGCTCATGGCGAGGTAGTTGATCGGGCGGATCACGATCTGCCCGTTCTCCACCACGGCGCGGTCCTTGGTGGCGTGCACGCCCAGGATGGCCGACTGCGGCGGGTTGATGATGGGCGTGGACAACATCGAGCCAAACACCCCGCCATTGCTGATGGAGAAGGTGCCGCCGGTCATTTCTTCCAGCCCCAGCTTGCCATCACGCGCCTTGGCGCCGTACTCGGCGATTTTCTTCTCGATGTCGGCAAAACTCAGTTGGTCCGCGTTGCGCAGGATCGGCACCACCAGGCCACGGGGTGAGCCCACCGCAATGCCGATATCAAAGTAGCCGTGGTACAAGATGTCGCTGCCATCCACCGAGGCGTTGAGCACGGGGTACTTCTTGAGGGCATGCACCGCGGCCTTGACGAAGAAGCTCATGAAACCGATCTTGACGCCGTGTTCCTTCTCGAACTTCTCCTGGAAACGCTTGCGCATCTCCATCACCGGGGCCATGTTGACCTCGTTGAAGGTGGTCAGGATGGCGTTGCTGGACTGTGACTGCAGCAAGCGCTCTGCCACCCGGGCGCGCAAGCGGCTCATGGGCACACGCTGCTCGGGTCGATCGCCCAGGTAGGGCTTGGGCGCAGCCACCTGCGGCAGCATGGCGGTGGGCACACCGGTCGGGATCACCACGGCAGCGGGCGCTGCCTTGGGTGGGGCCGCGCCGGCCGCGACCGCGCCGAGCACATCACCCTTGGTGACGCGGCCGTCCTTGCCGGTACCGGCCACCGAGCCGGCCGCCAACTGGTTGTCAGCCATCAACTTGGCGGCAGCGGGCATGGCGACTGCGGCCATGGAGGCCGACGCCGTTGGCGCCGCGGCCACAAGTTTGGCGGTGGCCGCCGCCAAGGGTGTCGGCGCGGCCGCGCCGACCGACGCCTCGGTGTCGATGCGCGCGATCAACTGCTCGGCCACCACGGTGGCACCATCCGCAACCAGCAGCTCCACCAATACACCGGCCGACGGGGCGGGTACTTCCAGAACGACCTTGTCGGTCTCGACTTCGATCAGGATCTCGTCAACCGCGACGGCGTCGCCGACCTTCTTCTTCCACTGCAACATGGTTGCCTCGGCCACCGACTCCGAGAGCTGGGGCACTTTGACTTCTACGATAGCCATAACATTTCTTTCCGTGAATGGGGGTTGAACGCAACGCGAGGTGTCGTCTTACTTGCCGAGCACAAAGCCCTTGAGCTTGCCAAACGCGCCATCGACCAGGGCCTTTTGCTGCTCCTGGTGCAAATGCGCGTAGCCCACCGCCGGCGACGCCGAGGCGGCGCGGCCCGAATAACCCAGCTTCTGGCCGTCTTGCATGTTCTCGTGGATATAGTGCTGCACAAAGAACCAGGCACCCTGATTTTGCGGCTCGTCCTGGCACCACACCACTTCGGTGGCGTTGGGGTAACGCTTGAGCTCGGTCGCAAAGGCTTTGTGCGGGAACGGGTAGAGCTGCTCCACCCGGATCAGTACCACATCGTCCGAACCCTTTTCTTCACGCTTCTTGACCAGGTCGTAGTAAACCTTGCCGGAGCAAGCCACAACCCGTTTGACCTTGTCGGCGCGTTTTACCACCAGCTCGTTCTGCTCGGGAATGACGGTCTGGAACGAGCCTCGGGTGAACTCGGACAGTGGCGAGGACGCATCCTTGTTGCGCAACAAGGATTTGGGCGTCATGATGACCAGCGGCTTGCGCAGGTTGCGCACCATCTGGCGGCGCAGCACGTGGAAGATCTGGCTCGCCGTGGTCGGCTGCACCACTTGCATATTGGTGTCGGCGCTGAGCTGCATGAAACGCTCCAGACGCGCCGAGCTGTGCTCGGGGCCCTGGCCCTCGTAGCCATGGGGCAACATCAGCGTGATGCCGTTGACTCGGCCCCACTTGACTTCACCCGAGGCGATGAACTGGTCGATCACCACCTGAGCGCCGTTGACGAAATCACCGAACTGCGCTTCCCAGATCACCAGCGTGTTGGGATCGTTGGAGGCGTAGCCGTACTCGAATGCCAGCACGGCCTCTTCCGACAAAATCGAGTCAATCACCACAAACGGCGACTGTCCATCGGCCACGTTTTGCAGCGGCGTGTAGGTGCCCTCGTCGAATTTCTCGCGCTTCTGATCATGAATAACCGCGTGGCGATGGGTAAACGTGCCGCGTCCGCAGTCCTCGCCACTCAGGCGCACCGCATAACCACTGGCCACCAGGGAGGCAAACGCCATGTGCTCGCCCATGCCCCAGTCCACCGGGATGTCGCCCCGGCCCATGGCAGCGCGATCGTCGTAAACTTTTTTCACCAACTGGTGCGGCGAAATGCTGTCGGGCAGGCTGGTCAAGCGCTCGGCCAGCCGCTTCCACTCAGCCATGGGAATCGCCGTGTCGCCAGCGTCGGTCCACTTCTTGCCCAGGAAGGGCGACCAGTCGACCGCATACTTGCTCTTGAAATTGGTCAGAACCGGGTTAAACGTATGCTCGCCCGCGTCCATCGCGGCGCGATAGGCCCGGGCCATCTCATCGCCAAGCGTTTCGCCGAAGCCTTGGGCCGCCAGGCGATCCGCGTACAAGCGGCGGGTGCCAGGATGCTGGCCGATCTTCTTGTACATCAAGGGCTGGGTCAGTGCCGGTGTGTCCTGCTCATTGTGGCCAAGCTTGCGAAAACAAATGATGTCCACCACGACATCCTTGCGGAATTCCATGCGGAACTCCAAGGCCAATTGGGTCGCCAGCACCACGGCTTCCGGGTCATCGCCGTTCACGTGCAGCACCGGCGACTCGATCATCTTGACGATGTCAGTGCAGTACAGCGTCGAGCGGCTGTCGCGCGGATCACTGGTGGTGAAGCCGATCTGGTTGTTGATGACGATGTGCACGGTTCCGCCGGTCGAGTAACCGCGGGTTTCGGCCAGGGCCAGGGTCTCCATCACGACGCCCTGCCCGGCAAATGCGGCATCGCCATGGACCAACACTGGCAAAACCTGCTTGCCCAGGGGGTCGGCGCGTCGATCCATGCGCGCGCGCACCGAGCCCTCGACCACCGGATTGACGATTTCAAGATGGGAAGGATTGAAGGCCAATGTCAGATGCACCGGGCCGCCGGGCGAGGTGACGTCCGAGCTGAAGCCCTGGTGGTACTTCACGTCGCCGCTGGGCAACTCTTCCGGCGCCGTGTGATCGAATTCGGCGAACAGGTCGGCCGGCATCTTGCCCAGGGAGTTGACCAGCACATTGAGTCGGCCACGGTGTGCCATGCCGATCACGATCTCCTGCACGCCCTTGGCGCCGGCGGTCTGAATCAGTTCGTCCATCGAGGCGATGAAACTCTCTCCACCTTCGAGCGAGAAGCGCTTTTGCCCGACAAACTTGGTATGCAGGTAACGCTCCAGGCCCTCTGCGGCGGTCAAGCGGTCAAGAATGCGGCGCTTCTTCTCGGCGGAGAAAGTGGGTTTGCTGCGGATCGATTCGAGCTTTTGCTGCCACCAGCGTTTCTGATTCTGGTCGGTGGCGTACATGTACTCGGCACCAACCGTGCCGCAGTAGGTCTGGCGCAAGGCATTCATGAGCTCGCGCAGGCTCATCGACTCTTTGCCAAAAAAGGTGTTGCTGGTGTTGAACACCGTTTCCTGGTCGGCATCACCAAAGCCATAGAAGGCCGGGTCCAGCTCAGGAATATCGTCGCGCTCGGTGCGCTTAAGGGGGTCCAGGTCAGCCCAGCGAACGCCCACATTGCGGTAGGCGGCGATCAACTGCTGCACCGCGGTGCGCTTGCGGCCCATCTCTGAATCGGCGCCGGTGGCCATCACCACCTTGGTGCCGCCGTGCTTGGCACGCTCGGCAAAGGCATTGATCACGGGCTGGTGCGGCACGTCCTTGGCATCGGTGCCATCCCCAGCGGGTACGTTCTGCAGGGCGTCGAAGTAGTCACGCCACGTCTCGGGCACGCTGCCTGGATTGGCCAGGTAGTTCTCGTACATCTCTTCGACGTACGGAGCGTTGCCGCCAAACAGATAGGTGTTGCCCTGGTAGGCCTGATAAACCGACGAAGCCGGTTGCGCCCCATGGGACGTGGATTCACTCATACTCCGCTGACCTCCGTTTCCCTTGGGGAAACATTAGCTGGTTAAAGCTGATTAATTAACCTTCCGCGTCACGGCTTAACCGTTTGGCGGATGCGACTGTGGCGGGGGAAGGGCCTAGTAACGGACGGTATTGTGCCATCAATTGCCTGCTGGCAACTGACGGCAACAAGCTCGCGGCGGGCGCTGCCGGCCACGCAAGAACGGCTAGGGTGCCTGCACCAAATCCTTGATCTGTTGCAGCGCTGCGGGATCGTCCATGGTCGTCAGATCCCCAGGGTCGCGGCCTTCGCACACGGCCTGGATGGCACGGCGCAACAGCTTGCCGCTGCGCGTCTTGGGCAGCACCGAGACAAAGCGCACGCGCGCCGGGCGCGCCACGGCGCCAAGCGAGTTGTCCACCACTTTCATCACTTCGCCCTCGAGCTTCTGGCGCGCTGCCTCGTCGGGCACCAGGCTGGCGTCCTTGATGATGGCGAAGGCCATCGCGACCTGTCCCTTGAGCTGATCGGCCACACCCACCACCGCTACCTCGGAGATATTGGGATGGCTGGAGATGCTCTCCTCAATCTCGCGGGTGCCCAGGCGGTGGCCGGCCACGTTGATCACATCGTCGGTGCGGCCCAGGATGAAGAAGTAACCATCCTCATCGCGCACGCCCCAGTCGAAGGTGCTGTAGACCAGCCGCCCGGGGATACTCTTCCAATAGGTCTTGACGAATCGCTCATCGTCGCCCCAAATGGTCTGCAGGCAGCCCGGCGGCAATGGGCCTTCGATCACCACCACGCCCTTCTGGTTGGCCCCGGTTAATTCCTCACCCGTGTTCTCATCGAGCAGCTTCACGTCGTAGCCGTACATGGCCACACCCGGACTGCCAAATCTGCTGGTGGCGGTCTGGACACCGTTGGCCAGACCCAGAATCGGCCAGCCGGTCTCGGTTTGCCAGTAGTTGTCAATGATGGGTTTGCCCAGGCTCTGGCTGATCCACTGCGCGGTTGGTTCGTCCAGCGGTTCGCCCGCCAGAAACAGGGCCCGCAGGCTCGACAGGTCGTAACGGGTCAGCAATGCCGGGTCCTGCTTCTTGAGCACACGTACGGCCGTTGGCGCGCTGAACATCACCGAGACTTTGTACTTTTCCACCAGGCTCCACCACACGCCGCCGTCCGGCCGGGTCGGTAGCCCCTCGTACATGATGGTTGCCATACCGGCAATCAGCGGGCCATAAACAATGTAGCTGTGGCCAACCACCCAGCCAATATCGCTGGTGGAAAAATAAGTCTCGCCCGCCTTGCCACAATAGATGTACTTCATGCTCGCGGCCAGCGCCACGGCATAGCCGCCAGTGTCGCGCTGCACGCCCTTTGGCTTGCCGGTGGTTCCCGAGGTGTACAAGGTATAGCTCGGGTGCGTGGCGTCGACCCACTCGCAGTCGACCGTGGCATCGAGGTGCTTCTGCCGCAACGGGGCCCACAGGTGGTCGCGACCCTCGGTCAGCGCCATGGTGGCGAGTTGCCGCTCCACCAGTAACACCGAGTCGGGTTTGTGTGCCGACAGGCGGATCGCCTCATCCAGCAGTGGCTTGTATTCCACCACTTTGCCGCCACGCGAACCCGCATCGGCGCTGACAATCAGCTTGGGCGAGGCGTCTTCGATGCGTGTGGCGAGCGACCCGGAGGCAAACCCACCGAACACCACCGAATGAATGGCGCCGATGCGCGCACAGGCCAGCATGGCAAACGCCGCCTCGGGCACCATCGGCATGTAGATCAGAACGCGGTCACCTTTCTTGACACCCAACTCCAGCATCGTGGCGGCCATGCGCTGCACCTCGGCGTGCAACGCCCGAAACGAGTAGGTCGCGTCCTGATTGGTCTCCGTGGACACATAGACCAATGCTGCCTGATCCGGGCGGTCCTTGAGGTGGCGGTCCACGGCGTTGTAACAGAGGTTGGTGGTGCCACCAACATACCAGCGAGCAAAGGGCGGATTGCTGTAGTCACAGATCTGCTTGGGTTGGTCTTTCCAGTCAATCAAACTGGCTTGTTCGGCCCAGAAGGCGTCGCGCTCGGTGATTGAGCGGCGATGAAAGTCGGCGTAGATAGTCATGTCTTGTCTCCATTCGGATCCATCAAACTGAATTCATAATTATGAACGCTCAACTTGCGTCAGCCTGACGCGGGTCGCTAGCCTATTTGATCAAGCCATGCACAGCCTTGAATTGCGCGTGCTCGGCGCTGCGAAGCCACTCAAACGCCACCATCTCGGTGGTCACCAGTTCGGCCCCGGCACCGGCCAGCCGGTCAAATGCCGCATCGCGGTTACGCTCGGTGCGTGAACCGCAGGCATCGGTCACCACCCAGACCTCAAATTCGTCTTCCAGGCAATCCAGCGCCGTTTGCAGCAGGCAGACATGCGCCTCGCACCCGGCCAGCACGATCGCATTGCGATGCAATGGCTCCTGACTGGCCCTTTGCAGATGTTTGGGAAGGCTGCGGGCATTGCCCACGACCGGTTTGGCCGGCGGGCGCAACCACTCGCCAAGACCCTCCTCCACCGCGCTGAAGTGCATCTTGCTCAGCGTGCGCAGGCCCAACGCCCCAATCTCCTCAACACTGCGCCCCAACTTCGACGGGTTCTGTTCAGTGGCCCACGCCGGCACATCCAGTAACGCGGCCATCTGCCCAAGTCGAATGGCGTTGGCGCACACAAAGGCGCTGTCAAAGATGACCGGCATCAATGCAGTCTGGTAGTCGATCAAGACAAGCTGGGACTGGGTAGCGTCTAACAACATAGGGATGGTTCCTGGCAATGAAGGGGGTCTGGCCTGAGACTTTGCGGGACAGACCGCAGCCGCACAGCGGCAAGCTCTGTCCTCAACTCATCAGGCTGGCACGCTCTGTCCTCAACTGATTGTCGTACACCGCAGGCAAGGCGTCACGGGAGTCGATTTTTCACCCATCCCCGGCGCGCCGTGCCAGCGCCGAAGGTCGAACCGGGCCGCCCACGGGACACCCTCCAAGGCCCATCCACGACCACCAGGTGGTGCAGAAACTCCCAACAAATCATTTGCTTACATCACTATTCAAGAAAAAACTTTAACCTTGACAGGGGCTGATGCATGCGGGTATCCTGCGGCCATGCGCCTGCCTCTTGCCCTTGCCACCCTGCTGCTCGCCACCTGCGCGCATGCCAATCCGGGCGGCAGCGGCGATGATCTTGAGCGCCTGTTGTCTGACAAGGGGCTGCTCGGCAAAATCGACCAGGTTCGTCAGACCGTCAGCACCAAGGCCTCGGAACTGGTGCTCAATGCGATGGGCTTTCTGGGCGTCCCCTACCGTCGCGGCGGCAACAGTGCCGAAACCGGCTTTGATTGCAGCGGCTTCGTGCGGGCCATGTACGAGCAAACCGTCGGACTGGCCTTGCCACGCAAAGCCGACCAGCAGGCTGCCGCTACCGAAAAAATAGACCGCACCGACCTCCAGCCCGGCGACCTGGTGTTCTTCAACACCATGCGCCGCGCATTCAGCCATGTCGGGATTTACGTTGGCGACGGCAAGTTCATCCATTCCCCGCGACCGGGCGCCGAGGTGAGGGTTGAGGACATGGGCGTCAGCTACTGGAAGCGGCGCTTTGATGGCGCGCGGCGCGTCAGCCACTCGCTGCGTGCCACGCCATCGTCCACCCCACCCGGCGACGACAACGGAAGCCACCAAGATCGACCCGAACCCAAGCTCGCGTCGTAGATTGGCCCCCACCCTGGCCACTTCGAATGATGCACGTCCACCCGGGGGTGCGCAAAGCAGCCCGACGCGGCGGCTCGCATCACCCTCCAAAGAACAGATCGCCGCCCTGGAAGTGCTGGCGCGGCTCGAACTGCGCGACATCGTGGTGGTGTCTTCACGCGCCCAGGCGGAGCAGGCGTTTGACCTGCTCGACGCGAGTGCGGTGCTGGGCTTCGACACCGAGTCCAAGCCGACTTTTGCCAAGGACGAGGTTTCGCTCGGGCCGCACGTGGTTCAATTTTCCTCCCTCAAGCAGGCGCACGTTTTCCAGCTACATGACCCCGATTGCCGCGACGTGGTGTCGACTTTGCTTAAAGCGCACCACATTACCAAAGTGGGGTTCGGCCTGACGGGCGACCACCAGCAGATTCTGCGCACGCTGAGAGTGACACCCCAAAACGTACTCGATCTGAATACCGTGTTCAGAAACCAAGGCTATCCGAAAGAGATCGGCGTCAAGGCCGCCGTGGCGGTGGTGCTCAACCGGCGCTTCGTCAAGTCGCGCAAGGCCACCACGTCCAACTGGGCCAACCGCCAGTTGACTGAAAGTCAGATCGTCTATGCCGCCAACGACGCCTGGGCGGCGATGCAGGTCTACCATGCGCTGGGTTTGCGCCCGCCGCCCGCCTGAGACCGCCCGAGACCGCCCGATTAAACTGGGGCGCTTGGGGCTAGCGCCCGCCACCCGATTGCCTGTTCATGCCATTTTCCTCACTGGGCCTGTCGCCCGCCCTTCGGGACGCGATCCGCGCGCAAGGTTTCAGCACGCCCACCACCATCCAGCAGTTGGCCATTCCGTCGGTGCTGCAGGGCCGCGACGTGCTGGGGTGCGCGCAAACCGGGTCCGGCAAAACGCTGGCCTTTGTCGCGCCGCTGCTGCAAACACTTCAGTCTGCACCGCGAGCCACGCCCAGGCGGGCCAGCACCCTGATTCTGGTTCCAACGCGCGAACTCGCCGCGCAAGTCGGTGAGACTATTGGCAAACTGGCGGCCGGCCTGGTGCGGCCACCCAAGGTCAGCATCGTGTTTGGCGGCGTCTCCGTCAATCCCCAGATGATGGGCCTGCGTGGCGGCACCGACATCGTGGTCGCCACGCCAGGACGCCTGCTCGACCTGCTGGACCACAACGCCCTGAGTCTGTCGGACGTGCGGGCGCTGGTGCTGGACGAGGCCGACCGACTGCTTGACCTGGGGTTCTCGGACGAGCTCGCGCGCATCCTGGCACTGCTGCCAGTGCAACGCCAGAACCTGTTCTTTTCCGCCACCTTCCCGCCCGCCGTGCAGGCTTTGGCGCAAGACCTCCTGCAAGACCCGGTTCGCATTGACGTTTTGCCTGCGCAACAGAGCCAGCCCGATATCACCCAGCGGGCCATTGCGGTGGACCCGAGCCGACGCACGCAGCTCCTGCGGCATCTGATTCAGGACCACAAGTGGAGCCGGGTATTGGTTTTTGTCGCCACCAAACACGCAGCCGAAATCGTGGCCGACAAGTTGCGCAAGGCACATATCGAAGCCGAACCGTTTCATGGCGTCTTGAGCCAGGGCAAACGCACCCAGGTGCTGGCCGACTTCAAGGCCGAGCGCGTCAGCGTGGTGGTGGCCACCGACCTGGCGGGCCGAGGCATCGACATCGAACTATTGCCCGTCGTGGTGAACTACGATCTGCCGCGCTCGGCCGTGGACTACACCCACCGCATCGGCCGAACCGGCCGCGCCGGCGAAAGTGGCCTGGCGGTGAGCTTTGTCAGCGCGGACACGCAAGCGCACTGGCGCCTGATCGAAAAGCGCCAGGCTCTGGCGCTGCCGCTTGAGCTGATCAAGGGGTTTGAGCCAGTGCAGGCCTCGGGCGCCCCTGCATCGGCTGTCAACCCAGCACGCCTTCCTGATCCCACCGGCGGCATCAAGGGCAAACGGCCCAGCAAGAAAGACAAACTCAGAGCTGCGACCAAGCTGCAATAGTACGGCTCACAACGCGCGCTGACGCCACGCCAACACCGCACCCAACCACAGGGCGCACGCCGAAAACACCAATCCCCGCGCCAGACCACCCGGCCCATCAGCAATCCAGCCAACCATGGTGGGCCCCACGATCTGCCCCGCCGCAAAGACGATGGTGAATGCGCTGATACCTGCTCCCCAGGCTGCCTGCGGCAGGTTGTGGCGCACCAGCGCGGTGGTTGATGCCACCAAGGACAGGAACACGCCACCAAACAGCAGCCCTGAGGCCAGCACCACCGGCCAGTAAGCAGTCAGCGCGGGCAACACCGTGGCGACACCCAGCAAGAAATTGAGCAAGGCCAGCACTTGCCCACCCTTGTAACGATCCAGCAGACCGGCCCAGATTCGTGACGACGCCAGCACGGCCAGCCCCAACAAAGCGTAGAAGACGGTGACCGCCGGTCCGCTGGCGCCTTGTTCACTCAGCAAGGCAATCACAAAGGTCATGTAGCCGATATAACCCACGCCAAACATGGCATACCCAGCCAGCGCGAAGGCGAAGCCGCGCCAGTGAAAAACCACCGTCGGAACGTCCCCCGCGGTGGCCTCCGGCACGAGTTGGCGCAGCACCCGCGCGGGCCACCACAGGCTGGTGGTCAGCGCACAGCAGACTGCGGCCAAGGCCCACCAGGCCCAGGCCCAGCCGTGGGGCGACGCGCTGGCACGGTCCAATACCGTCGGCACCAACACGGCCGACAGGGCAATGCCAAAACCGGTCCCCCCGTAGTACAGGCCAATCAGCAACCCACCCCGCGCGGGCTGCAAGGCGCCCAGCCGGGCCGCCAGCAAGCCTCCGGCGATGAAGACCAGCGCACTGGCCACACCCGCCAGCAGACGCTGCACCAGCAAAGGCGTGGTCGCGGTGAAGAAACCACTCAAACCCATGAACAAGGTTGCCAAGACGGCGCCCACCATCAGCACCCGGGCGGCCCCCAAGCGTTCCAACAGGCGCGGTGTCAGCAAGGCGCCCAGCAGGTAGCCCAGGGCGTTGACCGTGTTCATGGCACCGGCCAAGGTGTAGGTCCACCCCAGGTCCGAGCGCATTGGCGGCAACAGGAGTCCATAGGCAAACCGGGTCACGCCCAAAGACAGCGCCGCGCCGGCCGACAAGGCCAGCGCCAGCCTCATGATGTGTCGCACAGGTGTCTGCAAGCGGGGGGTGTAGGTCGACATGGGCCCTTGCATTGTGCGGCAGTGGTGCAAGATGAATGGTTTCCCCAAACCACCACCCACCATGAGCACACTATTCGATCCCATCCAAGTTGGTCGCCTGAACCTTGCCAACCGCGTCGTGATGGCACCCCTCACGCGCAACCGCGCCCCGGGCGCCCTGCCCACCGCCTTGATGGCTACCTACTACAGTCAGCGCGCCAACCCAAAAGATGGTGCGGGCCTGATCGTGACGGAAGCCACCGCCATCAGCCACCAGGCACAGGGCTATGCGGATGTGCCCGGAATCTGGAGTGACGAACAGGTGCAAGCCTGGAAGCCGGTCACGCAATCGGTGCATGCCGCAGGCGGCAAGATCGTGATGCAGTTGTGGCATGTGGGACGGGTTTCGCATGTCGACCTTCAACCCGGCGGCCAGGCGCCAGTGGCACCTTCCGCCCTGACGGCCAAGACCAAGACGGTGCTGATCCGGGATGGCGTGGCCCAATTCGTGGAGACCTCCCCTCCGCGCGCACTCGCTCTGGAAGAGCTGCCGGGCATCGTGGCGGACTACCGTCGTGCCGCCCGCAACGCGATTGCCGCCGGCTTTGACGGCGTGGAGGTGCATGGCGCCAACGGCTACCTGCTCGACCAGTTCCTGCGCTCGGGCTCGAACCTTCGCACCGACGCTTACGGCGGCAGCATCGAGAACCGCGCCCGCCTGCTGATCGAGGTGATGGCCGCCGTCACGCAGGAAATCGGTGGCGACCGAGTTGGACTGCGCCTGTCGCCCGTGACCCCGGCCAACGACGCCCAGGACCCGCATCCGCAACCGCTGTTCGAGTATGTGGTGGCGCAGCTCGCACCCTTGAAGCTGGCCTTTGTGCACATCATCGAAGGCTCCACCGGTGGGCCACGCGACCACGTGCAAGGCGACACGCCGTTCGACTACGCGGCGTTGCGCAGTGCCTACCGCAAGGCCGGCGGCAGCGCAGCGTGGATGGTCAACAACGGCTACGACCGCGCCCTGGCCGAGCACGCGTTGGTTGGGGGGACCGATCTGGTGGCGTTTGGCCGGCCTTTCATCGCCAACCCCGATCTGACCCGGCGCCTGCGCGAAGGTGCAGCCTTGACCGCACTGGACCGCGCCACCCTGTATGGCGGCGGCGCCAAGGGCTACACCGACTACCCTTGCCTGGCCTGAGCTGCCAACGCTAGCCTGAGACCTTGCGGGACAGACCGGAGCGCAGCGACGCTCTGTCCTCAACTGATCGTCGCAAATTGCGGGCGGACGACGCGGCGGGCGCTGTCGTGGCCTCGCGGGCCGTCCGCGATCAAGCTGACGCTCGCAAGCGCTGTCCAAGTCGGCGACCCAGGGCTTGTCTCTGCGGCAAAATGGGCACATGAGCCTTCAACCATCGATACCGTGGAAACTCCGCCCACGCCCGGGCACGGTCTGGCGCTGAGCGGAGCGAAGCAGTGAACAACCTCGCCCTGATCGGTGGCCTCGCCGGTGGTATTGGCCTGTTTCTGCTGGGCATGGGCTTGATGACCGACGGTTTGAAACTGGCCGCCGGACCCGCCCTGGAACGCATCCTGGCCCACTCCACCAAGACTCGGCTGCGGGGTTTGGCCTCAGGCATTTTGGTCACAGCGCTGGTTCAGTCGTCGAGCGCGGTTACGGTTGCCACCATCGGTTTTGTCAATGCGGGCCTGCTCAACCTGTCGCAGGCAGTGTGGGTGTTGTTCGGTGCCAACGTGGGCACCACCATGACCGGGTGGCTGGTGGCACTGGTGGGTCTCAAGTTCAAGATCGAAGCGCTGGCGCTGCCGCTGATCGGCGTGGGCATGATCCTGCGCCTGAGCGGCGAAGGCGCGCGGCGAGGGGCGCTGGGCACGGCGCTGGCGGGCTTCGGCATACTGTTCCTCGGCATCGACATGCTGAAAGAGACTTTCTCCGGTCTGTCGGCTGACTTCAAGCTACCAGAGGGCGATGGTTCCAGCGACATCCTGTTGCTAGTAGGGATCGGCGTGCTGCTGACGGTGCTGATGCAAAGCTCCAGCGCCGCGCTGGTGATCGCTCTGACCGCTGCCCAAGGCGGGCTGTTGACGACACCGGGCGCGGCTGCGGCTGTGATCGGCGCCAACATTGGCACCACGGTAACGGCGCTGATCGCGGCCATCGGCGCCACGCCCAACGCCAAGCGGGCTGCCGCCGCGCACATTCTGTTCAATGTACTGACCGGCATCGTCGCGCTGGCCCTGTTGCCCTGGCTAATGGGTTTGCTGTCCCTGCTGCGCCAATGGCTAGGCCTGGACGAGGCGCCCGCGGCCAAGCTGGCGCTGTTTCATACGATGTTCAATGTGCTCGGCATCGTCCTGATCTGGCCAGTCGCCGCGCGCATGACGACATTCCTCGAAGCGCGCTTCAAGATTGCCGAAGACGACGAGGCCCGCCCCCGCCATCTCGACAGGACCGTACTGGCGGTGCCGGCCCTGGCACTGAATGCGTTGGACCACGAAATCCGCCGGTTAGGCGGTATCGCGCTAAATACCATACGGGCTGCGCTGGAAGCACCCGAGGGTCCGGCACTTGCCCGCCACAAGCTGGTAGTCAGTCGGCTCAGCCTGGCCATCGCCGAATTCATCACCGCGCTCCACCGTATCGGCATGTCGAGCCACAGCGCCCAGCGACTGCCAGGCATTCTGCGTCTTGCGCGCTACTACGAGAACGCGACGGAACTCGCGGTGGAAGCCTCCGCAGCCAGCGGTGAATTCGCGAACGAAGACCACGGCACCCAAGTGCGTCAATTTTCCGAGGCGGCCATCGACTTGCTCACCCGGGCCGATCCGGCTGCGCTGGACGCCGCCGCTCTGGAGCCCGCGCAGCGGGAAATGGAAGACGCTTACCAGGCGCTCAAGGCGCACCTGCTGATATCGGGCACCGAGGGCCGCCTGCCAGTCGCGGTCATGGACGCCCGATTGCGCGCCGCCAGTGCCCTGCGCCGAGCGCTGGAACAGGCGACCAAAGCGGCCCGCCTGCTGGCAGCGCCAGTCACCGCGAACGAGCCGCCCGAGCAAGCTGCAACCGGACCGGGCACGCGATAGCATTGATCCAGTTCATGCCTTGACCAGCATTGCAGCGGCTCAGCCGCCCAGCGCTTCCCAGCGTTCGAGTGCCTGCAGCAGCTCATCGTCGATCTGGGCACTGCGCTCGGACATCTGCACGGCGCGCGTGTTGTCGCTGGCATACAGGCTGCCGTCGGCCAGCGCTTCGTGGATCGCCTGGTGCTCGGCCTCCAGCGCCGCTATGGTGTCCGGCAAGGCCTCCAGCTCGCGTTGCTCCTTGAAGCTGAGCTTGCGGGCTTTGGCCGACGGCGCGGCAGGCGTTGATGCCGCTGCTGGCGCCGCCACTTGCTCCGCCTTTGATAGCTGATCGCGCCCGTAATTAAAGGGTTTTGAGCCCTTTTGGCCTTTTCCCTGCGCAATCTCGCTGGCGCGCTTGCTTTGCACCAGCCAGTCGGTCACGCCGCCTTCGTACTCGCGCCACTTGGCGTCGCCCTCAAAGGCAATGGTGCTGGTGACCACGTTGTCCAGGAAGGTACGGTCGTGGCTGACCAGAAATACCGTGCCATCGTAGTTTTGCAGCAGGTCTTCCAGCAGCTCCAGGGTGTCGATGTCCAGATCGTTGGTCGGCTCGTCCAGCACCAGCACGTTGGCCGGGCGGGCAAACAGACGCGCCAGCAGCAGCCGGTTGCGCTCGCCACCGGAGAGCGAGCGCACCGGCGAGTTGGCGCGCGCTGGCGAGAACAGAAAGTCGCCCAGGTAGCTTTTGACGTGTTTCTTCTGGTTGCCGATCTCGATCCACTCTGACCCAGGGCTGATGAAGTCTTCCAGCGTCGCATCCAGGTCCAGCGCGTTGCGCATCTGATCGAAATAGGCCACCGAGATGTTGGCACCCTGGCGAACGGTTCCCCAGGGGCTGTGGCCGGGTTCGGGCGCTGGCGCATTGGGCGGCGCCGGGTCGGCCTTGAGTTCGCCCAGAATCAACTTGAGCAAGGTGGTCTTGCCCGCGCCATTGGGGCCCAAGAGGCCGATCTTGTCGCCACGCAGAATGGTGGTCGAGAAGTCATGGACGATCTTGCGGTCTCCAAAGCTCTTGGACACATGCGTCAGCTCGGCCACCAGCTTGCCACTGGTGGCGCCACTGGAGATGTCCATGTTGACACTGCCCACCACGTCGCGGCGCGCCTGGTGCTTGGCGCGCAGCTCACCGAGGCGCACGATGCGGGCCTGCGCGCGGGTGCGCCGGGCTTCCACGCCCTTGCGAATCCACACTTCTTCCTGCGCCAACAGCTTGTCGGCACGGGCGTTGATCACCGCCTCCTGCGCCAGTTGCTCCTCTTTTTGAGTCAGATAGGCCGCAAAGTTGCCGGGATAGGACAGCAGCTTGCCGCGGTCCAGCTCAACGATGCGAGTGGCCACGTTGTCCAGAAAGGACCGGTCGTGCGTGATGGTGATGATGCTGCCCCTGAACTCCACCAGCAGGCCTTCCAGCCACTCGATCGAATCCAGATCCAGGTGGTTGGTGGGCTCATCGAGCAACAACACGTCGGGCTGGGCCACCAGCGCCTGGGCCAAGGCGACACGTTTCTTGGTGCCGCCTGACAAGGTGTTAACAATCGCCGTCGGGTCCAAGTGCAGCCGGTGCAGTGTCTCCGTGACACGCTGTTCCCAGTTCCAGCCGTCCAGCGCCTCGATCTCGCTTTGCATCGCGTCGAGGTCGCCATGGCCCTGGGTGTACTCTTCAATCAGGCCTATGATGCGCGCCAGTCCTTCGCTGACTGCTACAAAAACGGTAGCATCTGCATCAAGCTGGGGCTCCTGCGCCACGTAGGCAATGCGGGTGTTGCTCTGCACCTGCACGGTGCCGTCGTCGGGCTTGTCCAGCCCACCCAGGATCTTGAGCATGGAGGATTTGCCCGCGCCGTTGCGGCCGATCAGGCCCACGCGCTCCTGCGTTTCGAGTGAAAAATCAGCGTGGTCGAGCAGGGGAACGTGTCCGAATGCGAGCTGGGCGTCAAGTAAGGTAATAAGTGCCATGTGGCGGGGATTATCCCTTGCGCGGGCTGGTCGGCCGGGTCGGCAGGGCCACATTCGCCGCGCGGGCATTGAGCGCTTGGGCCACCCCGGCCACAACGGTGGAAGATAATTGCCGCTTCAACGCAGTGTCTTGCCGCCACGCAGTGTGTCAAGGTCGTTAATTGCACCTACCAAGAGGTTTAGTCCATGCCAGTCTACCGCTCCAAAACCTCCACCGCCGGCCGCAACATGGCTGGTGCCCGCGCGCTGTGGCGCGCCACCGGCATGCAGGATGACGATTTCCAAAAGCCCATCATTGCCGTGGTCAACTCGTTCACGCAGTTTGTGCCGGGTCACGTCCACCTCAAGGACCTGGGCCAACTGGTGGCCCGCGAGATCGAGGCCGCGGGCGGCGTGGCCAAGGAGTTCAACACCATTGCCGTGGACGACGGCATTGCCATGGGCCACGACGGCATGTTGTACTCGCTGCCGAGTCGCGAACTGATTGCCGACTCGGTGGAGTACATGGTGAATGCCCACTGCGCCGACGCGATGGTCTGTATCTCCAACTGCGACAAGATCACGCCGGGCATGCTGATGGCGGCGCTGCGGCTCAACATCCCCGCCGTGTTCGTTTCGGGCGGGCCGATGGAGGCGGGCAAGGTGCAGTGGCACGGCGAGTTCCGCAAGGTCGACCTGGTTGATGCGATGGTCGAGGCGGCCGACAGCAAGAACTCCGATGCCGAGGTGGCCGCGATGGAGCGTTCCGCCTGTCCGACCTGCGGTTCCTGCTCCGGCATGTTCACCGCCAACTCGATGAACTGTCTGACCGAGGCGCTCGGCCTCTCGCTGCCAGGCAATGGCTCGTTGCTGGCGACCCATGTCGACCGCAGGGAGCTGTTTTTGCGCGCCGGCCGGTTGGTTGTCGAGCTGTGCAGGCGCTATTACGAACACGATGATGCGACCGTCCTGCCGCGCGGCATCGCTACTTTCAACGCCTTCGAGAACGCCGTCGCGCTGGATGTCGCGATGGGCGGTTCGACCAACACGGTGCTGCATCTGCTGGCGGCGGCCCATGAAGCCGAAGTAAATTTCACCATGGCCGACATCGACAGAATGTCCCGCCGGGTGCCGTGTCTGGCCAAGGTTGCGCCGGCGACGCAGAAATATCACATGGAGGACGTCCATCGCGCCGGCGGCGTCTTCGGCATCCTCGGCGAACTGGATCGCGCTGGCCTGCTCCACCGCGACACGCACACCGTGCATAGCAAGACGCTGGGCGCCGCCCTGGAACAGTGGGACGTGATGCAGGCGCATGACGTGGGTGTTTTCGACTTTTACCGCGCCGCGCCCGGTGGCGTGCCGACGCAGACGGCTTTCTCGCAGAGCCGCCGCTATCCCGAGCTCGACCTCGACCGCACTGGCGGTTGCATCCGCGATCGGGCCAACGCCTATTCGCAGGACGGCGGGCTGGCGGTGCTGTTTGGCAATATTGCCGAGAAGGGCTGCATCGTCAAGACCGCTGGTGTGGATGAAAGCATGTTCGAGGCCGAGCAACTGCGCTACACCACCAGCGTCCCCGTTTCACTGATTCGCGTGTTCAAGGGCCCGGCGCGTGTCTTCGAATCACAGGAAGCCGCGGTTGAAGCGATTCTCGGTGACCAAATCCGGCCCGGGGATGTGCTCGTGATTCGCTACGAAGGCCCCAAGGGCGGCCCCGGCATGCAGGAGATGCTCTATCCCACCAGCTATCTCAAGTCCAAGGGCCTGGGCAAACAATGCGCACTGCTCACCGACGGCCGCTTTTCCGGCGGCACCTCGGGATTGAGCGTTGGGCATGCCTCGCCCGAAGCGGCGGCCGGTGGCGCCATCGGTCTGGTCGAGGAAGGCGACATCATCGAGATCGACATTCCCAACCGCCGCATCCACCTCGCCGTTGAAAAGTCGGCGCTGGCGGGACGGCGCGCCGCGATGGAGGCGAAAGGCGCGGCTGCGTGGAAGCCCGTCAATCGCGAGCGCCAGGTGTCGGCAGCGCTCCTGGCCTATGCCGCCATGACCACCAGCGCCGATACCGGTGCAGTGCGCGACATCTCTCAACTCAAGTGAGTCGGCCACAGTGAGCGACTTTCATGCCCTGTATGCCGGCCGTCTCTGGTCGGTGATGTCCTGGGAGCAGTTGACCGCTTTCTGGACGCGCATCGACCCGGCCGTCGGCTGGTATCTGTATGCCGTGGGCGAGCCCGTGCCGCGGGCGTCCGCCGATGCCGGGCAGGTGAGCGCCTTCATCGCGCAAATCGATGCCCTGTTGCGCAAGGAACATGAGCACGATTATTGCGGCATCGTTTATGCCGACCAGCTTGATGCGCCGAATTTTGTAAAAATCTTCGACCCAAACAACCTCGGCGTATCCTGCGGTTTTTCGGATAATCCGCCACTGCCCGGCTGGATCCTCTGTCGCGTGCCGCCAGAGGACATCCAGCCTGACGCGCCGCTGCCGGAAGGGCGCAAGCGCTGGTGGCGTACGTTGTTTGGACAACACAATAAATAGGGGAAACCATGCAAAAGGCAGCAGTCAGCAAAACCCGTTCCGGCGCCGCAAAACCCGCGACGAAAGCCGCCGCCAAATCCACCAAAGCCAAATTGCCAGCGGCGAAAAAGTCCGCCGCGAAGCAACCGGTGCAGGATACCGGCCAGGTATTGAGCGAATTGAAACTGCTTGCCAAGGAACTGAGTCTGGTCGCCAAAGGTTTGGGCAAGCGCTCGGCGAGCAGCCATCCGAAAGCGGTTTCGACCATCCTTGGCAACGTCGAGCGCATGACCGCCGAAGCCGCCACCAAGTCGCTGATCGAGGCCGAGATTGCCAAGCAACTGGTCAAGGAAGCGCATGTTTCGCTCGGCCGCGACTGGAGCCGCAAGGAGCTGGAAGAGAAGCTTGCCAGCGTCGGCGGCCACCTCACCAACATCATCGTCGCCCAGGAATTCCAGGATCTAGCCGGCCAGGCCCTGCGCAAGGCCATGAAAGCGCTGGTCGGGGCGATTATCGTCGTCGAGGGCGGCGGCTCCACCGAAGAGCAGCGCCTGTCGCAGAAGGATGTCGACAGCCTGTTGAAAGACCTGATGCCCTGATCGGGCATAGTTGACTGATTTAATCGAGTATAGTCGGGTTTCCGCTTCGGAGACCAGACATGAACAGAAGCCCGCAGAACCCCGCCAACCGGCTGGCTGCCGAGACCTCCCCATACCTGCTGCAGCACGCCGCCAACCCCGTCGCCTGGCTGCCCTGGGGTGAGGAAGCGCTCACCCAGGCGCGGCGCGCGGACCAGCCGATTCTGCTGTCCATCGGCTACTCGGCCTGCCACTGGTGCCATGTCATGGCCCACGAATCATTCGAGGACGCCGACGTGGCTGCCGTGATGAACGCGCTGTTCGTCAATATCAAGGTCGACCGCGAGGAACGGCCCGACCTCGACCAGATTTACCAGAGCGCCCACCAGATGCTGACCGGTCGCCACGGCGGCTGGCCGCTGACGATGTTTCTCGCGCCCGACGGCACGCCGTTCTTCGGCGGCACCTATTTCCCGAAAGAGGCGCGTTACGGCCTGCCCGGCTTTGTCGGACTGTGCCGGCAGGTCGCCGATATTTGGCGCACGCGTCGCGACGATGTCGCGGCACAGAACAGCGAACTATGTCGCGCACTGGCGGAGCAAACCGCCGTGGCGACCGGCCCGGCCCGGCTGGATGCCAGCCCCGGCGCGGCTTTCTGCGCCATGCTGCTGCATAACTTCGACCCTGACTGGGGCGGCTTCGGCGGCGCGCCGAAATTTCCGCACCCGACCGACCTGGCCTTTCTGCTGAGTCGGCCGAACGACCCGGCGGCCCATGAAGCCGCGCTATTCACCCTGCGCCGCATGGCGGTAGGCGGCATTTACGACCAGCTCGGCGGCGGCTTCTGCCGCTACAGCGTCGATGAACAATGGGAAATTCCGCATTTCGAAAAGATGCTGTATGACAATGGCCCGCTGCTCGGCCTCTACGCCGACGCCTGGGCAGCCACCGGCGCGCCTGAGTTTCGGCGCGTGGCGGAGGCCACCGCCGCCTGGACAATCCGCGAGATGACGGCGCCCACTGGCGCATTTTATTCATCCATCGATGCCGACTCCGAAGGCGAAGAGGGCAAGTTTTACGTCTGGGATCGCGCCGAGGTCGAACATCTTTTGACGCCGCAAGAGTCGGCGCTGGCGGGACGGCACTGGGGATTGAATGGCCCGCCGAATTTCGAAGGGCAGCACTGGCATCTTAAAGTTGCCTCGGCGCTGGCGGAGGACCAAGCCGCCCTGCTCGAATCAGCGCGCGCGAAGCTGTTTGCCGCGCGCGAACAGCGCATTCGTCCCGGCCTCGACGACAAGGCGCTGACCGCCTGGAACGCCTTGATGATCGAAGGGCTGGCGCACGCGGCGCGCCTCTTCGAGCGACCGGACTGGCTGGTTACGGCGCGTGGCGCGCTCGCGTATCTGCGGCAGACGCATTGGCAAAATGGCCGCCTGCTGGCGACCTCGCGTCAGGGGCAGGCCCATCTGCCCGCCTATCTCGACGACTACGCCTACCTCATTGCCGCGCTGCTGGAATTGCTGCAGGCCGAGTTCCATGTCGCCGACCTCGACTTTGCCCGCGAACTTGCCGACGCCCTGCTGGAACATTTCGAGGATCGTGAAGCGGGTGGCTTCTTCTTCACCGCGCATGATCACGAAACCCTGATCCACCGACCCAAGACCTGCCACGATAACGCCACGCCTTCCGGCAATGGCGTCGCCGCCCTGGCCTTGCAGCGCCTCGGCCATCTGCTCGGCGAGCCACGCTATCTCGCTGCGGCGCGGCGCACGCTCGATGTGTTTTGGCCGCAACTCAAGGGTCAGGCAGGCGGTTGTGCAACCCTGCTGCGGGCGCTGGACGAAGCGCTCGCCAAGCCGGAAACACCGCAGGTCAACGCCTGGGTCTGCCAGGGCGTTACCTGTCTTGCACCGTTGGCGAATTTCGCTGAACTTGAAGCAGCCGTTTGCAAGCCAGGTGATTTCCGCTAGACTTACCCGTCAAATTTTTTGAAAAACCATAACCCTTGAGAGGACTACCATGAAACTGATTATTAGCGCATTCATCGCCGCCGGCGTGCTGGCTTCCGCCCCCGCACTGGCCAACCTGGACCTGGCCAAGAAGAGCAACTGCATGGCCTGCCACCTGGTCGACAAAAAGCTGGTCGGCCCCGCTTATGCCGAAGTGGCCGCCAAATACAAGGGTGACGCCAATGCCGTCAAGATGCTGGCTGCCAAAGTGAAGGCGGGTAGCAAGCCGGGTGTGCCGGGCGTATGGGGTGCCGTGCCCATGCCACCGAACCCCAATGTCAAGGATGCCGACATGGAAATCCTGATCAAGTGGATTCTGGCTGGCGCCAAATAGTCCCCTACTACTCACCCACTGGAGAAATACATGAACGTTCCTGTCAAAGTGTTGTCCCTGTCTGTCGCCGCCGCCGTCCTGATGATGGGCTGTGGCAAAAAAGAAGAAGCGCCCAAGCCCCAGGCCGCCGCCCCGGCCGCCCCCGCCGCCATCACCGTCAAGATCGGCCACGTCGGCCCGCTGACCGGCGGCATTGCTCACCTCGGCAAGGACAACGAAAACGGCGCGCGCCTGGCGATCGAGGAAGCCAATGCCGCAGGCATCAAGATCGGCGGCGCCGCAGTCAAGTTCGAGCTGGTTGCGGAAGATGACCAAGCCGACCCGAAAATTGGCAACACCGTTGCGCAAAAGCTGGTTGATGCCAAGGTGGTCGGCGTGGTCGGTCACCTGAATTCCGGCACGACGATCCCCGCCTCGGCCATCTACAACCAGGCTGGCCTGCCGATGATTTCCGGTTCCGCCACCAATCCGGCGCTGACCGAGCAGGGCTTCAAGGGCGTCTTCCGCACTGTCGGCCGCGACGACCAGCAAGGCCCGGCCGTCGCCAATTACCTGATTGCCACCGCCAAGCCGAAAACCGCCGCCGTCATCGACGACGCCACCGCCTACGGCGAGGGACTCGCCAACGAGGTCGAAAAGGCCCTCAAGGCCGCTGGCGTCAAGGTATTGCCGCGCGAAAAGGGCACCGACAAGACGGTTGACTGGAAGGCCATCCTGACCAAGGTCAAGGGCAAGAAGCCCGATGTCGTCTTCTACGGCGGCATGGACGCCACCGGCGGCCCGCTGCTGAAGCAGGCGCGCGAACTGAAGCTCGGCTCGGTGTTTGCCTTTGGCGATGGCGCCTGTACCGACAAGATGGCCGAACTCGCCGGCGCAGCCGCCGATGGCATGGTCTGCTCGCAGGCCGGCATTCCCGTCCAGGCGGCGGGCAAGAAGTTCCTCGACGGCTACAAGGCCAAGTTCATCAGCGAGCCGATCCTCTACTCGCCCTTCACCTATGACGCCGCCAATCTGCTGATCGCCGCGATGCAGAAGGCCGATTCGATCGACCCGGCCAAGTACCTGCCGGCGCTCGTCGCCAGCGACTACAACGGCGCTTCCGGCAACATCCAGTTCGACGACAAGGGCGACCGCAAGGACGCCGAGATGACGATCTTCTCCATGCAGGCCGGCAAGGTCACGCCGCTCGCCATCATCAAGGGCGGCAAGTCGCTGTCCCTCGATGAGTATGCCGCCATGAATGCCCCGGCATCTGCGGCTGCTCCGGCGCCCGCAGCTACTCCGGCTGCCCCCGCCGTTCCCGCGCAGAAGTAAGCTCGCCTGCGTCGCTCAAGTAAAACGCCGTCTTGCGGAAAACCGCAAGACGGCGTTGTTACATCTTGAGTGTCATCCGCCCCCGTGGATATTTTCCTCCAACAAATCGTCAACGGCCTGACCGCCGGCAGCGTATATGCGCTCGTCGCGCTGGGCTACACGATGGTGTACGGCATCATCCAGCTCATCAACTTCGCCCACGGCGAAGTCGTGATGATCGGCGGCATGGTCGCGCTCACCGTCATTACCACGCTGGCCGGCATGGGCCTGCCCTTGCCGCCGATTGTGCTGGTGCTGGCCGGCATCCTCGCCGCCATTCCCATCTGCATGGCCATTGGTTATCTCCTTGAGCGTGTCGCCTACCGGCCGCTGCGCCACGCCCCGCGTCTGGCGCCGCTGATCACCGCCATCGGCATGTCGATCGTCCTGCAACAGGTAGCGCTACTGATCTGGGGCCGCGATCCGAAAGCCTTCCCGCAGATCATGGAAAACCAGAGTTTCGCCATCGGCGGCGCGGCCATCACCTCCGTGCAGATCGCCATCATCCTGATGTCGGTGGCGATCATGGCCGCGCTGACCTGGTTCGTTTACCGGACGCGATTCGGCATCGCCATCCGCGCCACCGCCGAAGATGTGCGGGTCGCCGCGCTGATGGGCGTCGACGCCAACCGCATCATCGCCGCCACCTTCGTCATCGGCGCCGGCCTAGCTGCCGTGGCCGGCGTGATGTATGGCACCTATTACGGCATTACCCATTACACGATGGGCTTCATGCTCGGCCTGAAGGCGTTCTCCGCCGCCGTGCTGGGCGGCATCGGCAACCTCGCCGGCGCCATGCTGGGCGGCATTCTGCTGGGACTGGTCGAGGCGCTCGGCGCCGGCTATATCGGCGAGTTCACCGACCTGTGCCGCTGGCCGGTGGTAGACGGCATGCTCGTCGAACGTTGCGCCAACGGCGGCCATGTGGTGCTCTTCGGCAGTAACTACCAGGACGTGTTCGCCTTCATGGTGCTGATCCTGGTGCTGGTCTTCCGGCCTTCCGGATTGCTTGGCGAGAGAGTGTCTGAAAGAGCATGAGCACCAAAAAATGGTTCGGTCTGGCGCTCGTCGTGCTGGCGCTCCTGGCCTTGCCGCTGGTGCTGACGACCGTCGGCACGGCCTGGGTGCGCATTACCAATCTGGCCATTCTCTTCATCTTTCTCGCGCTGGGGCTGAACATCGTCGTCGGCATGGCCGGACTGCTTGACCTGGGCTACATCGCGTTTTTCGCGGTCGGCGCCTATGTCTATGCGCTGCTCGCCTCGCCGCATTTCGGTCTGCACCTGCCGTTCTGGATCATTCTGCCGCTCGGCGCCCTGTTTGCCGGCATGGCGGGCGCCATTCTTGGCGCGCCCACCTTGCGGCTGCGCGGCGACTATCTCGCCATCGTCACGCTGGGCTTTGGCGAGATCGTGCGGATTTTCATGAACAACCTGTCGCAGCCCTTCAACATCACCAACGGGCCCAAGGGCATCACGCGCATCGACGGCCTGAGCGTGGCCGGCATGGATTTCACCAATACCCACACGCTGTTTGGCATCGCCTTCACCGGCCCGGCCAAGTATTACTACGTGCTGCTGATCCTCCTGGTCTTTGTCATCGTCGTCAATCTGCGCCTGCAGAAATCGCGCGTAGGGCGTGCCTGGGTCGCCATCCGCGAGGATGAACTTGCCGCCAAAGCGGCCGGCATCAACACCCGCAACATGAAACTGCTGGCCTTCGCCATGGGCGCCTCCTTCGGCGGCATTGCCGGTGGCATGTTCGCCGCCATGCAGGGTTTTGTCAGCCCCGAGAGCTTCGTCCTGCACGAGTCGATTCTGGTGCTGGCGATGGTGGTGCTGGGCGGCATGGGCAATGTCTGGGGGGTAATCGCCGGCGCTGCGCTGCTCTCTTTCGTGCCGGAGTTCCTGCGCTACACCGTCGAACCCGTGCAACAAATGCTGTTTGGCAAACTGTTGATCGATCCCGAGGTGCTGCGCATGCTGATCTTCGGTGGCGCGCTGGTGCTGACGATGCGCTTCCGGCCGGCCGGCCTGTGGCCAGAATCGCGCCATAAACTTGAAATGGGCGAGAACCGTTCATGAGTGAGGTGTTGCTGGAAGCGCGCAACATCGGCAAGCGTTTTGGCGGCGTGCAGGCCCTGAAGGATGTTTCGCTGACCATCCGCGCCCAGGAGATTTACGGCCTGATCGGCCCGAACGGCGCCGGCAAGACCACTTTTTTCAATGTGATGACCGGGCTTTACCCACGGGATGGCGGCGAAGTGTTGTTTGGCGGCGTCCCGCTCGAACTCGGCACGCCCTACCTCGTCGCCCAGGCCGGCATCGCCCGCACCTTCCAGAACATCCGCCTGTTCGGCAACATGACGGCGATCGAGAACGTCATGGTCGGCCGCCATGTGCGCACCCACGCCGGTGTGTTCGGCGCCATCTTGCGCACGCCCGCGCAGCGCGCGGAAGAAGCCGCGATCCGCCGTCGCGCCGAGGAGTTGCTGCACTACGTCGGCATTCCCCACCGCGCCAACGACCTAGCGCGCAACCTGTCCTATGGCGACCAGCGGCGGCTTGAAATCGCCCGCGCCCTGGCCACCGATCCGCAATTGCTGGCGCTCGACGAGCCAGCCGCCGGCATGAACGCCACCGAAACCGCCGCCCTGCGCGGGTTGATCGAAGGCCTGCGCAACGACGGGCTGACGGTGCTGCTGATCGAGCACGATGTGAAGCTGGTGATGGGCCTGTGCGACCGCGTCGCCGTGCTCGATTACGGCGAAAAAATTGCCGAGGATGTACCCGCGGTTGTGCAAAAAAATCCCAAGGTGATCGAGGCCTATCTCGGAGTCGGCGGTGACTGAAAAATTAACACCGGAGCGTTACGCCATGCTGCAGGCCATCAATCTCGATGTGCATTACGGCGGCATTGCCGCGGTGCGCGGCATCTCCTTTGCCGTTGAGACGGGCGAACTGGTCTGCCTGATCGGCGCCAATGGCGCCGGCAAGACCTCGACGCTCAAGGCGATTGCCCGCATGATCCCCAGCTCCGGCGAACTCCATTACCGCGACATGCGACTGGACAAGCTCCCCAGCCATGACCTGATCCGCCATGGCCTGGCGCTGGTGCCCGAAGGGCGCGGCATCTTCGCGCGTTTGACCGTCGCCGAAAACCTCACGATGGGCGCCTATCACCGTAATGACAAGGTCGAGATCGAGCTCGATCTGCAACACATATTCGAAATGCTGCCGCGCCTCAAGGAGCGTGCGGCGCAGGTGGCCGGCACCCTCTCGGGCGGCGAGCAGCAGATGCTCGCCATCGGTCGCGCCCTGATGGGTCGCCCCAAACTCCTGCTGCTCGACGAACCCTCGATGGGCCTGGCCCCGCTGATGGTCGAAAAAGTGTTCGAGGTAATCCGTTCCGTCGCCGCCGAAGGCGTGACCATCTTCCTCGTCGAACAGAACGCCCGGCTGGCCCTGCAAACCTGTTCGCGCGGCTATGTGATGGAAAGCGGCGAAATCACGCTGGCCGACACGGCCGCCAATCTGCTCGCCGACCCGCGCGTGCGGGCGGCGTATCTGGGTGAATGAGCGGGCCAAGCGGCGCCGTCCCGCCAGCGCCGACTTTTGTTTAACGCTCAGCGCAACGCGGAAGCGGCCCTTTCCCTGCCAACAAACAACGCGGTGAGTTCGGCAAGCTGGCGGTAGAACACACTTTCCGCGCTGTCCTTGACGGCCTCGGTAAATGGCCCGACCAGGCGGCCCAGATGCTGGTCGAGGAAGCGCGCTTTCAAGTCGGCAACCGCGTTCAAGCGCTCAACGTTTCCGCTTGAACGCGCCTCGTTTTCCTGAAAGATCAGCAGATACAGAAACTCCAGCTCGACGGCGATGTGGTCGGGCAATTCGCGAAATTCCTCGTCGATTTCGAAGCCGCCCTCCTGGTAAAGCTCGATTACCGCCATGGTCGTGTCGCCCATGAGCGTCTTGCTTTCTTCCAGCCAGACCGATCCATAGGGTTTGGCCAGAATCTGCATCGGCCCCAGGAAAAGCCGGGTGTAGTCGAGCAGCAGGTCTTCGGTCCTGGCGCGCACGAACTCCGCGCCGAGTTGCCTGGCATAAGGGATTAGATTCGCATCGACCAGCGCGACCGCATCCAGCAGCGACTGAAAGACCTTTTCTTCGGCGAAGGCGGCTTCGGGTTGGTAATAGCAGGCGGCAAGGTAGCGGCAGGCATCTTCGCGTGCCAGGCTGGCACTCAGATCGGTTTCCGTCATTCCATACCTCATCAAAAAAAGAGGCAGGGCTCACCCTGCCTCGTCATTGTAGATCGACCCGGCATCAGGCCCTTGGGCTGTACTTGTTGATGTAAAACACGTTGGGCTTGGTGCCTTTCTCTTCCAGGAGCCGGAAGGTCTTCTGCGCCTTGAAGATCCTGGCGTTTTCCTTTTCCCTTTACGACGAATGGCACAGACGATGCGGATGGCGCCATGGACCAGTACGCCGCCGAGCGTCAGCAACACCATGCCGATGACGATGCTGTCGAGCAACGGATGCCGCGTGGCGCCGATCACATAGGAGTTGGACAGGATGATGCTGCTGGTGAAGCCGAGCCGCTGTTGCTCGTCCTTGACCATGTGGCGGTACAGCCGGGTCTTCAAGGAGCTGTTGGCCGAGTGGCAGGACAGGCACTTTTTCTCTGCTTTTTCCTTGTCGAGGATTTCATGCGACAGCAGCCTGTTGGCCTTCACCTCGGGGGTATGGCATTCGACACAGCGCACCGCGTTCCAGTGGGCCTTGGTGTTGGGTAGCCAATCGTGAAGGGTGTCGATATCGGGCCGCCGCTTTTTTAACCACGGCGTTTTTTCATCGTCCGGAGCGAACTTTTCGAAGGTCTTGTCCGAGTTGTGACAGTTGAGGCAACCCTTGTTGTCCTGAAAAACGATCTTGCGCAGATCCTTGAGCTTGGTCGCACCGAGGCAGCGACGCACCTCCAGTCGTCCATGATCCTTCTCTACCGCCGCATCGAATTGATGCGGGGTCCGGTCGGGAGCCGCCAAAAACGCGGCAAAGAAATCCCGCATCGAGTCGGCCAACTTCGGTTGGTTGTCTTTGACCG
>JAUXWC010000014.1 GCA_030685025.1 Rhodoferax sp. | reverse complement strand
CGTAAGCACGCGGCGAACACACATTGACGCGCAGGCGCGCCGAGCACTGGGTAATCAGGCGACGGTAAATGTCGGCTGCCAGCGGTGCGGCAACAGCTCGCCGACCTGGCTGGCACGCTGGGTAGGCAGCCGCGACAGCACGTCCTTCATGTAGGCATACGGGTCATGCCCATTGAGCTTGGCACTTTGGATCAGGCTCATGACGGCAGCCGCACGCTGACCCGCTCGCAGCGAGCCCGCAAACAGCCAGTTGCCTCGCCCAATCGCAATCGGACGGATCTGGTTCTCGATCCAGTTGTTGTCGATCGGTAATTGCCCGTCATCGAGGAAGCGCGTGAGTGCTCCCCAGCGCCTGAGGCTGTAGTCCAATGCTTTGGCGGTGGCCGAACCATCCGTGATCTTCTGGCGCTGCAATTGCATCCACTCATGCATTGCATCGGTCACCGGTTTTGATCGGGTCTGGCGAATTTCTTGTCTTTCCTCTGCGCTGAGACTTTTCACCTCGCGTTCGATCTCGTAGAGCTGGCCGATGTAGGTCAGCGCTTGCCCTGCAATCTGGCTCTTGTTGCTCACATGCAGGTCAAAGAACTTGCGCCTCGAATGGGCCAGACATCCTGCCTCAGTAATGCCGAGGGTGAACGACTGCTTATAACCAGCAAAGTCATCGCATACCAGCGCGCCTTTCCAGTCCCCCAGAAAGGTGCGGGCATGCTCGCCCGCGCGGCTTTCACAGAAGTCATAGACCACAGCTTTCAAAGCTTCAAACGCCCCAGGCGCATAGGCCCACAGGTAGGCCCTATGTGTTTTCTTATTACCCGGCTTGAGCATGGCCACCGGCGTCTCGTCAGCGTGCAGCACCGCGTGGCTGAGAATCTCGTCCTTCAACGCATCGACCAGCGGCTGCAACTGCACCCCGCACACGCCCACCCACTGGGCCAGCGTCGAACGCGGCAAGGCCATGCCAGCGCGGGCAAAGATGGTTTCCTGCCGGTACAGCGGAAGGTGGTCAGCATATTTGGCCACCAGCACCTGGGCCAGCAAGCCCGATGTGGCCATGCCTTTGTCGATGATCTGCGCGGGCACTGGCGCCTGGGTCAAGGTCTGGCACTTGCCGCAAGCCCATTTGCCGCGGATGTGGCGCTCCACCGTGAACAGACCGGGTGTGTAGTCGAGCTTCTCGCTGATGTCCTCACCGATGCGCCTGAGGATGCAGCCGCAGCCCGGGGTGGTGCAACTGGTCGATTCGGGTTCGTGGTGCATCTCCACGCGGGGCAACTCGGGCGGCAACGCTGCGCGTTTGGGCTGCTTGCGGGTGTCGGTGTCTAGCCTTGGCGTGGGCGCCAGATTCTCCAACTCCTGCTCGATGGCGGCAATATCCGCATCGATAGTTTCATCAAGCAGGCTGGCCTGGGCTTGATCGAGTTGCTCGCGGCTGCGTCCGAACTTCCACCGCTTCAAGACCGCCATCTCGTGGGTGAGCTGGTCGATCTTGGTCTGGCGGTAAAGGATCTCGCGGTCTTTGCTGACGATGGTCTTTGCATTCTCACCAACTTGGCCCATCAATTCAGTGACCATTTCACGCAGCTCTTGTGCGTTCAGATTTTCCAGTGATTGATGTGCAACGACCATGCACAGTAGTGTGCCCGCGCTGCTGCTTGACGCCTATCGGCGCATGCCCCAATAGACGCAGGAGCACGCCCAAATGCAAGATCACACCAGCGTAATTATTCCGCCCTCGCCAATGCGCGCCCAGGGCAGGCCGAGCACCAGGCCATCAAGCTGGGCGCGGCTCAAACTCATCTGCGCTGCTGCGCCAGGAGCAGGCCAGAGGAAGTGGCCCTGATGCAGGCGCCGGGCGGCCAGCCAGATGCCGATGCCATCAATCACCAGCACCTTCATCCGGTTGGCTCTGCGGTTGGCAAACAGGTAGGCCTGATGGGGGCGGGCTGCGCCGAAGACTTTGACCACGCGTGCCAGCGCGGTGTCGGTTCCGGCTCGCATGTCCATGGGTTCGGTGGCCAGCCAGACGGCGTCAATGCGGATCATCGCAACCACTCGCGCAGCCAGGCGGCGCAAGCAGCGCCGCCCTGCAGCGGCCACTTCACAACGATGGTGGTGTTGGCCCGCTGCACCTCTACCCGGATGTCTGGCTCTGCTTGTGATGCGGGGCCTGGCGCCGTGCCATTGAGCGAGACGGGCACGAACGCCTGCGACTGAACCGACAGCGCAGACGGGGTCTGCTCGCGCAGCCAGCGGTGCACGATGTTGGCGTTGATGCCGTGCGACAGGGCCACGCCGGCTATGGATGCTCCGGGTTGGCGGCACTCCTGCGCCACCTGGATCTTGAGCTCTGTGCTGTAAACGCGTCTCTTGGGGCGATGGGCGTTAGCCTCGCTCGCCATGGTGTGCATGATCTTCATCGTGCACACTATTCCTTGAACTCAGCCTCGCCTCAAGATGTGTTGCCCACCCGCTTAC
>JAUXWC010000010.1 GCA_030685025.1 Rhodoferax sp. | reverse complement strand
GTATGCACCTGCAAAACCAGATCAAACGCACCTTGGCCTTACCCCAGTCGATCGAAATCGTGCGCACCCTGCTCAACTCCCAGTCCCATAAAAATCGGGCCTCGGTTTCCAGGGCCGTGTGCCAGCATTTCAACTTCTCTGACGCACGCGGTCGCCCACAAATCGGTGGCTGCGTCAAGGCACTACGCGAGCTGGAACGCGTAGGTCATTTTGTTCTTCCCGCGCCGCCCAAAGCGACGGTTCTCAAAACACCGCGCCGCCTCGATTGCGCCGTGCCCAATCCGGTCAATGTACCTGCACAAGCGGGCGATGTGCAAGGACTGTGCTTGATCAAGGTGGACGATCTTGAGCTGATGCGCATCTGGAACGAGATGATGTTGCGCGAGCACCCGCAGGGTGCGGGTCCCCTGGTGGGCTGCCAATTGCGCTACCTGATCAACTCTGATCACGGCTGGCTGGGTGGCTTTGCTTTTAGCGCGGCAGCACTCAATCTTCGAGATAGAGACCAATGGATCGGTTGGGACGCGCAGCAACACCGCCAGCACCTGCACCGCGTGCTGGGCATGAGCCGTTTTTTGTTGCGCACCAGCGTGCATTGCCACAACTTGGCCTCTTGTGTTCTTGGCATGGTATTGCGACAGGTGGGGCCGGACTTTGAGGCCCAGTACGGCTATCGACCCTGGCTGGTGGAGAGCTTTGTCGATACCGAGCACTTCCTGGGCACCTGCTACAAGGCGGCCAACTGGAGTGCCATTGGGCAAACCCAGGGGCGTGGTCGCCAGGACCGCGAACACAAAGTAGCCAAGTCCGTCAAAACCATATACGTCTATGCCATTGAGGACCAGTGGCGCGCCAAGATGGGGGTGGTCGAGGCGGTGGGATTGGCAGCGCTGGAAATCGGTCAAGGGCTCGATGCAGATCAATGGGCCGCACAAGAGTTTGGCGGCGCCAAGCTCGGTGACAGCCGTCTGGCTGAACGCCTGGTCACGAGCGCCCAAGCCTTGGGCGCCATGCCAGGGCGTACCTTGAGCGGTGCGCGCCAGGGTGACTGGCCAGCGGTCAAGGGCTACTACCGCATGATCGACAAGCCCGATGACTCGGCCCTTAACGCGCAGGCCATTCTGGCCCCCCACCGCGAGCGCACCGTGCAACGCATGATGGGCCAGCCTACGGTGCTGTGCATTCAGGACGGCACTGACTTGAACTACAACCAGCTTGATCAATGTATCGGTCTGGGCGTGCTGAGCAAAAACCAAACCGGTGCCAAAACCCGTGGACTGCACCTGCATTCAACCTTTGTGGTGAGCACCGATGGCTTGCCGCTGGGGGTATTGAACGCGCAATTCTCGGCACCTGCTCCCAAATCAGAGACAGACACCCGCCCCCCGGCGAGCATTCCGATTGAAGAGAAGAAGACTTTCTGCTGGATAGAAGGGCTGCGTGATTGTGTTGAGGTGGACAAACAACTGCCCGACACCCGCCAGATTTGTGTGATGGACCGCGAAGCTGACTTCTTTGAGCTTTTTGATGAGCAGCGCAAAACGGATAAGGTTGATTTGCTGGTGCGCTCCAGGCATGACCGTGTCATTGGTGATGAGGGCGGGCATCTGTTTGAATCGGTCAGGGGCAGCCCGGTTTGTGGCGAGATGGTGATCCAGGTACCCCGGCAAAGCGCACGTGCCAAGAAGAGCAAACAGCAGGCCAAACCCGGGCATGTGCAGCGTAGCGCCACAGTGGCCTTGCGCTATCTCGATATCGAGCTGCGTCCAGGGGTGTATCAAAAGGACAAAGCGCCGATCAAGCTCACTGTGGTGCACGTTCAAGAGACGACAAGCTCCAAGGATGATGAGCCAGTGGAGTGGTTTTTACTGACAACGTGTGAGGTATCGACACCTGAGCAGGTGCAGCAAATTCTGCGTTGGTACTGCCTGCGCTGGCGCATTGAGGATTGGCATCGGGTGCTCAAGAGTGGCTGCAATATTGAAAAACTTCAACACAAGACGGCAGAGCGGCTCAAACGCACGATTGCCATCAATTTGGTGATCGCCTGGCGCATCATGCTGCTGACTTTGCTGGGTCGAGAGTGCCCGCTATTGGCCGCCGAGGTCTTGTTCTGCGATGTCGAGATTGAGGTCCTCAAGGCACTGGCCAAAAAAAAGACTGCCTGAGCCAATCTTGCTTGGGCAAGCCGTGCGTTTGGTCGCGCACTTGGGCGGCTACCTCGGTCGAGCCAACGACCCCCCACCCGGCCATCAACTGATGTGGCAAGGCTACGCCTACCTGCAAATCCTATGCATTGGATTTACCCTGGGCGCAGAAAGCCCAGGGTGAAGACATTTATGGGTAAAGGGCAGAGCTAGCCATCGTGAAACGTTGGCGCTGTCCGGCACGCAGCAAGCGCCGCGCAGCGGCAACCTGCGGCTGCGTGTCCGTGACGAGCAACAGGCTAGGCCTCACGGTTTTCGTTGCTTCCCTTGAGCATTTCTTCGATCTGCTGGAACCACTCCAGGTACCCCGAGATCGCCTCCGCAGCGTTCTGATAGACAAAGTCGTACTGTTCAAGTACATCGTTACGGCTCTGCCCGGCAAGCTCAAGCAGCACATCAGATACAGGCAAGTCGAGCACGTCCCGGCGTACGAACTTCTGGTTCATTGTTTCGAAGATCAACATCGACCTAATGCTTGTAGCTGGGGATTCGACGAAGATAACTACTGAGTCCTCGCGCCTTGGCTCGCCCTCGGCAACCTGTGACGGAAACCGGGCGACAAGACGGCGTATTGGCTCGGCGAGTGCCTGCTGGACTTGCAACATCGGATTGGGGTACATGGGTTGAGCTACGGAGGGTTCGAGGGTCGAGTAGTGGAGTTCAACGGTTCAGCGCACAGGTGAGGTGGGCGTGAGGCCCAATGTCGAGAGCACCAAGAAGTGCTCAACAAAACCGGCTTTGCTCTATAGATTGGCCATCGAATCCCCCTGAAAGTGGCTTGCAGCCTCCATTGCGCTGTTTTCAAGCCGTGTTAAACGGATATCGATATTCTGGCAGACGCGCCGTCGCGTTGGTGATCGAATCCGTGCTGCGTGAATCGAGGAGAAGGTTTGGCCGGTGTTCCCAACGAAACTGCTCCCCCTGCATCGTAGCAGTTCGCAACAACCAAGCGCCACGTCGGGGAGCCACTATCCACGCCTGCGGAATTTGGGGCATTGGCCCCCGCCGATTTCTGGGCCTTTGACAGCATGAGGCGGGGGCCAATGCCCCAAATTCCGCCACCGCCAAATAAAGAAACGCTGCCTTCCGGGCGCGCGACCCTTTCCGTCGCGGACCATCGGATAGTCTTCAGGCCAACCGCCCCTGATTCGCCATGCCCAACCGCGCCCGAATACGTGACAGCGACACGTGCGAGATGCCCAGGTAGCTGGCCACGTGGTGAATCGGCAGGCGCTCGGCCAGCGCGCTTTGGTCGGCCAGAAACGCCTGGTAGCGCGCTTGCGGCGACAAGGACAAGAGCTCGGCCTCGCGCTGGGACTGGTTGGCAAACAGGCAACTCATGGCCTCGTTGAGCAACGGCTGGATCTGCGGGAACTGCTGGTGCCAGGCCTGCAAGGTGGCGTAGCTCAGTTCCACCACCTGCGTTGGCTCCAGCGCCTCGATGCTGTAGGGGCTCAGGTTGGCCAGCGGCGGCATGCCGCCGCCCACCCACGCGCCTTCGGTGTGGAAAGAGCGGTTGCGCTCGGTGCCTGCTTCGCCGAGGTAATAACACCGCACCAGCCCCTGCTCTATCAGCCAACTGCGGGTGCAGGGTTGCCCCGCTGCCTGCAGGCAGTCGCCGGGCGCCAAGCGCTTGCGCGGCAGTGTTTGCCACTGCGCCGCCACGGCAGGCTCGGAGCGGACCAGCCGCTCCAGCTCGGGTGGCTGGCACAACGCGCAGTTCAGCGCCGTGGCCATGCTGTGACGGCTTGCCTACTCGGCTGCACCCACCGGCACACACGAGCAGAACAGATTGCGGTCGCCGTAGACGTTGTCCACCCGGCCAACCGGCGGCCAGTATTTCACCTGCTTGAGTGTGGCCAGCGGGAAAGCGCCGACCTCGCGTGAGTAGGGCCGATCCCACTCGGCGCCCAGCAGGCTGGCGGCGGTATGGGGCGCGTGTTTCAGCGGGTTGTTGTCCTGGGGCCACTCGCCGCGTTCCACCTTGGCGATCTCGCCCCGGATGGCGATCATGGCGTGGATGAAGCGGTCTAGCTCGGCCAACGTTTCGCTTTCGGTCGGCTCCACCATCAGCGTGCCGGGCACGGGGAAGCTCAGCGTGGGCGCATGAAAACCGTAGTCCATCAGGCGCTTGGCCACGTCTTCGGCCGAGACGCCGTTGGCGCCGCCGCTGCTGTCTTTGAGGGGGCGCAAGTCCAGAATACATTCGTGGGCCACATGCCCGTTGGCGCTGGCGTACAGGGTGGGGTAGTGGTCGGCCAAGCGGGCGCTGATGTAGTTGGCGCTGAGGATGGCCACTTCGGTAGCGGCCTGCAGGCCCTCAGCGCCCATCATGCGGCAGTACATCCAACTGATGGGCAACACGGCCGCATTGCCCAGCGGTGCCGCGCTGACCGCGCCGACGCCACTACCTGGCAAGCCGCCAGCAACGTGACCCGGCAGGTAGGGCACCAGATCGGCCACCACACACACCGGCCCGACACCGGGGCCTCCGCCGCCGTGGGGGATGCAAAAGGTCTTGTGCAGGTTGAGGTGGCTCACGTCGCCGCCAAACTCGCCCGGTGCGGCCACGCCGACCAGCGCATTCAGGTTGGCGCCATCCACGTAGACGCGGCCACCGTGTTCGTGCACCAGCGCGCAGAGCTCCTTGACCGTGGTCTCGAACACGCCGTGGGTGCTGGGGTAGGTGATCATCACCGCCGCCAGTTTGGTGCTGTGTTGTTCACACTTGGCCTTGAGGTCGGCCATGTCCACATTGCCTTGTGCGTCGCAAGCGGTGACCACCACCGTGAGGCCAACCATGTGGGCGCTGGCCGGGTTGGTACCGTGTGCGCTGCTGGGAATCAGGCAGATGTTGCGATGCCCCTGGCCTTGCGCCTGGTGCCAGGCCCGGATAGCCAGCAGGCCGGCGTATTCGCCCTGGCTGCCGGCATTGGGTTGTAGGCTGACCCCGGCATAACCGGTGACCTGGCACAACCAGGCGCACAGTTGCCGGTTCAGCTCCTGGTAACCCAGCAATTGCGCTGCGGGGGCAAACGGGTGGATGCCGGCAAACTCGGGCCAGGTGATCGGGATCATCTCACTGGTGGCGTTGAGCTTCATGGTGCAACTGCCCAGCGGGATCATGCTGCGGTCCAGCGCCAGATCCTTGTCACTCAGCATGCGGATGTAACGCAGCATGCCGGTCTCGCTGTGGTGGGTGTTGAACACCGGGTGCGTGAGGTAGGCGCTGGCGCGCAGCAGGCTGGCCGGCAGCAGGGTGGCGGTGTTGGCTTCGAACGCGCTGAACTTTGGCGCGCTGGTCCGGTCTTTCGCGAAGAACGACCACAGGGCTTCGATGTCTTGCCGGGTGGTGGTCTCGTCGAGTGCCATGCCCAGCGACGTTGCAGAGGTCAATCGCAGGTTGGTCCTTGCGGTGCGGGCCTTGGCAGCTATCGAATTCATAGCGTAACCGGTCTCCACGGTAATCGTGTCAAACGCTGTGCTGTTGCCCAGGGTGTAGCCCATGCTCTGTAAGCCACGTGCCAGGATGCCGGTGAAGCTGGCCACGCGTTGGGCGATGCGCTGGAGCCCCTGCGGCCCGTGGTAGACCGCATACATGCTGGCCACCACGGCCGGTAACACCTGCGCGGTGCAGATGTTGGAGGTGGCCTTTTCGCGGCGAATATGCTGCTCGCGCGTTTGCAGCGCCAGGCGGTAAGTGGGGTTGCCATGTACGTCCACACTGACACCCACCAAGCGGCCGGGCAGGGAGCGTTTGAACTCGTCGCGGCAGGCCATGTAGGCGGCGTGCGGGCCGCCATTGCCCATGGGCATGCCAAAGCGCTGGGTAGTGCCTACCGCAATGTCGGCACCCAGTTCGCCAGGAGGGGTCAGCAGCGTCAGCGCCAACAGGTCGGCGGCCATGATGACGACGCCACCGCGTGTTTTGTAGTTGGCAACCCAGGCACGGTCATCGCGCACCAGACCGCTGACGCCGGGGTATTGCAGCAACACACCAAAGCTTTCCTCGCGCAAGGCCTCGTCGCCGTGGCACAGCTTGACCGTGATGCCCAGTGGCTTGGCGCGGGTCTGGATCACTTCAAGGGTTTGCGGCAGCACTTCGCTGTCCACAAAGAAGGTGGTGGACTTGGATTTGCCCACGCGCAGCGCCAGCGTCATGGCCTCGGCCGCGGCAGTGGCCTCGTCCAGCATGGACGCGTTGGCCATCGGCATGGCGGTCAGGTCGGCCACCATGGTCTGAAAGTTGACCAGCGCTTCCATGCGGCCCTGGCTGATCTCGGCCTGGTAGGGCGTGTAGGCGGTGTACCAGGCGGGGTTTTCCAGCACGTTGCGCAGGATCACGCCGGGCGTGTGCGTGTCGTAATAACCTTGGCCAATGTGGCTCTTGAACACCTGGTTGTGCGCCGCCATGGCTTTGAGTTCGGCCAGCGCCTGGGCCTCGGTGATGGCAGCCGGGATGTCCATCTTGCTGTGGCGGGCGATGGCGCGGGGCACGATGCCGTCGATCAGTTCGCGCCTTGATGTGGAGCCAACGGCCTTGAGCATCAGGGCTTCGTCGTCGGCGTCGATGCCGATGTGGCGGGCGATGAATTCAGAGCTGTTTTCCAGCTCGGCGAGCGTAGATGTCATGTTCAGGTGTTGGCGGCGAAGGTTGTGTAGCTGGTTTCGTCCATCAGCGCGTCGAGTTCGGCGGGGTTGCTGAGCTTGACCTTGAAGAACCAGCCCGCGCCCAGGGGGTCGCTGTTGGCCAGGGCGGGGTCGGCGCGCAGGGCTTCGTTGACTTCGGTGATGGCGCCGCTGATGGGCATGTAGACGTCGGCGGCGGCCTTGACGGACTCGACCACACCGGCAATGTCTTTGGGCGCGTAGGTCTTGCCAACTTCGGGCAGGTCGACAAACACCACATCGCCCAGGGCGTCTTGCGCGTGATGGGTGATGCCGACGGTGGCGATGTCGCCTTCAACCTTGAGCCATTCGTGGTCGGGGGTGTACTTGATCATTTGGATTCTCCTGAGTAAAGCTTGCTTTGGGTTTCGTGATTCGAGTGCAGAGTCAATTCTGGTCTCTTGTTTGTCATGCCGGGCTTGATCCGGCATCCATGGATTGCGGGTCAGGCCCGCAATGACAAGGCAACTGAGACTGGTTCATCAATCTGTTTGTCAGCCGCGGTAATAACGGTTCGGCACAAAGGGCATGGCGCTGACTTCCATGGGAACGGGCTTGCCACGCACGATGGCATTGATTCGGGTGCCCAGCGTCGTGAACGCGGGGGTCACGTAGCCCATGGCCACCGCCTTGTCGATGGTCGGCCCAAGCAGGCCGCTGGTGACCTCGCCAATGCGCTGGCCGTCCAGGCTGTGCAGCTCGGTGTGTTCGCGCACCGGGATGCGCTCCAGCGCAATCAGGCCGACGCGCTTGCGCTTGGGGGCAGTGTCGCCGCCGGCCAACTGCGCCAGTATTTTGTCAGCACCCGGAAAACCACCAGCGCGCGCGCCACCGGCACGGCGTACCTTTTGCATTGCCCAATTGAGATTGGCTTCCACCGGGGTGGTGGTGGTGTCGATGTCGTTGCCATACAGGCACAGGCCGGCTTCGAGGCGCAAGGAGTTGCGCGCGCCCAGGCCGATGGGTTTGACCTCGGGTTGCGCCAGCAGCGCGCGCGCCAGCGCGTCGGCCTGCGCTGCATAGACGGAGATCTCGAAACCGTCTTCGCCGGTGTAGCCGCTGCGGGTCAGGAAAACATCGATGGTTTGCGTGCCGGTATGGACGGTGAAGTGGCCGCCGGTCATGAACACCAGCTTTTCGACGCCGGGGCACAGGCGCTGCAACGCTGTCACGGCCTGCGGGCCTTGCAATGCCAACAGCGCCATCTCAGGCATAGCAATCACTTCGCAACGCGTGCCGCCGATGTGATCTTGTATGTGCGCGATGTCGCCGACCTTGCAGGCGCCGTTAACAATTACGAATATCTCGCCCCCACGCTCCCCCGCTGCGCGTGGGTCGCTGCCCTCCGAGGGGGCTCTCGCGCCTTGGGACGGCCCGGCGGCGCTCCTCTCGCCCCCACGCTCCCCCGCTGCGCGTGGGTCGCTGCCCCCCGAGGGGGCTCTCGCGCCTTGGGACGGCCCGGCGGCGCTCATGTCCTCGTCCCGCTTGATGAACATCAGGTCGTCGATGATGCCGCCGTCCTCATTGAGCAGCAGGCCGTAGCGTTGTTTGCCCACGGGCAGGTCGATCACGTCTACCGGCATCAGGCTCTCAAAGGCGGCCGCGGCATCGGGTCCGACCAGGCGCAATTGACCCATGTGGGACACGTCAAACAGACCGGCGGCGCTGCGGGTGTGGTGGTGCTCGGCCATCAGACCGGCCGGGTATTGCACCGGCATGGAATAACCGGCAAATGGCACCATGCGTGCACCCAGCGACACGTGCAGGTCGTTGAGCGGCGTTTTCAGAAGCTGATCGGATGAGGCGGACAAGAGCGAACTCCAGGCAGGGGCAAGTCAAATTCCATGGCCTGACCACCGGTCACCTGCCATGGGCTGCCCCCGCTGTCCGCTTTACCTGAGAGATTCGCCGCCTTCGTCAAGCCACGTTGGCTTGCCGCGTTCGGTTTGCTCCTTCGGTGGGCCAAATCCGGTTTGGCCTCTCTCCAGTGGGGATACGCGTTGTGCTGTGCTGGCCGCAACGCGCTTGTCAGTCCTTTTGCCTGAGCGTTCAGACCGCTGCAATCAGCCGTCCTGCGCCTTCGGCGGCCCACGCTGTGGCGGGCTCTCTCCTGACAGGGCTGAATTCTACCCGCAGGCGAAACGTCCCTTTGTCAGGGTTCCAGGGTGAGGATCCCCAGCGCCTTGGCAGCCGCGTTGAGTTGTTTGTCAAAGCAAAGAAATCGCATATTGCCGCCAACTTGGCTGCGGGTTCTTTGGGCGCAGGCGAGTTGAACGCTGTCGTAGGCGCGCAGGCCAAGGCTCATTGCAAGTTGCCCCGCGCTATCGATGAGTGAATTGTCCAGAGTGAGTTGGCTGAAGCCGGCCCACTCACTTGTCAGTCGGTCCATCGCGGCGCCAACTTCGATTGAACTCAGTTGGTACGTTTTGCCTTTCAACGCCAACGCAGCACACATTTCGACCCAGATAATTTGACTCACGACGCAGCGCGCATGAGTCAAAACAAGTTGGCGTGTCCAGTCGCTGTACTGTTCCTGCGCATAGAGTTTCATCAGGGCCGAAGTGTCGCAAAAGACAATCACCTTGGTCCCCGCAGTTCGATCACCAGATCGCTCATGGTTTGACCATCGGGGCCGGGCGGGAAAACAATTGCTTTGCCGGGTCTAAACGGCTGCGTCGCCGCTTCGGCAATGTAACCCGCGTCCATTAGCCGTTGCATCGCTTCGTCGTCGGATGGCTCGGCCTTGTCGGTTGCTTGCTGCCTGGGTGGAACCAACTCGGCCACCACCTTGCGGTGCGAAGTGATTTGCACCTGCTTCCCCTGGCGCATCAGGGCAATCGCCCTCGTCGGGTTGGCTTTGAGTTCACGGATGGACACTCGCATGGAACACCCTTGCAGGGAAGTGGTCACATAGTAGCACCAGATTGTTGGCTTGTGGTCTCAAGCGGGTGAGTGCTCCACCCGGTTGTCCCATCGCGTTCCCAGTCGACACGCCGTTGCCACTGAGCCTGGAGGACCGCGCGCGCTTACATCCCCGCGTAATTCGGCCCGCCGCCGCCTTCGGGCGTCACCCAGACGATGTTTTGTGTTGGGTCCTTGATGTCGCAGGTCTTGCAGTGCACGCAGTTCTGCGCGTTGATCTGCAGGCGATCGGTGTTGTCGGCGTTCTTGACGAATTCGTAGACACCAGCCGGGCAGTAGCGTGCCTCCGGGCCGGCGTACTTGGCCAGGTTGATGCTGACCGGCACCGACGCGTCCTTGAGCGTCAGGTGTGCCGGCTGCTGCTCTTCGTGATTGGTGTTGCTGATGAAGACGCTGGATAACCGGTCGAAAGTCAGCTTGCCGTCGGGCTTGGGATAAACGATGGGTTGGCAATCTGCCGCCGGCTTGAGGTAGGCGTGGTCGGGTTTGTCGCGGTGCAGAGTCCAGGGGATGTTGCCCTTGAGCACGAACTGCTCGATGCCGTTCATCAAGGTGCCAATGGTCAGGCCCTTCTTGAACCAGCTCTTGAAATTGCGCGACTTGTTCAGCTCGGTGTGCAACCAGCTCTTCTCAAAGGCCTCGGGGTAGGCGCTGAGTTCGTCGTGGGCGCGTCCGCCGGTCACGGCTGCGTAGGCGGCCTCAGCCGCGAGCATGCCGGTCTTGATGGCGGCGTGGCTACCCTTGATGCGGCTCACGTTCAGGTAACCGGCATCACAACCCACCAGCGCACCACCGGGGAACACGGTTTTGGGTAGCGACAACAGGCCGCCGGCCGTGATGGCGCGCGCCCCGTAGGCAATACGTTTGGCCGGCTTCAGACCCTTGTCCTGGCCTTCGAAGTACCAGCGCACATTGGGGTGCGTTTTCCAGCGCTGAAACTCTTCAAATGGGCTTAGGTAGGGGTTGGCGTAGTCCAGCCCGGTGATGAAGCCCATGGAAATCTTGTTGTCTTCCATGTGGTACATGAAGGCGCCGCCATAGGTGTCTGGCGTCATTGGCCAGCCGGCGGTGTGCATGACAAAACCGGGTTGGTGGCGCGCCGGGTCGATCTCCCACAGCTCCTTGATGCCAATCGCGTAGCCCTGTGGGTCCCGGCCTTCGTCGAGCTTGTACTTGGCAATCAGTTGCTTGCCCAGGTGACCGCGTGCACCCTCTGCAAAGACGGTGTATTTGCCATGCAATTCCATGCCGATCTGGAAGTTTTCACCCGGCTGGCCATCCTTGCCAATACCCATGTTGCCGGTGGCGACACCTTTCACGGAACCGTCGTCGTTGTACAGCACCTCGGCTGCGGCAAAACCCGGGAAAATTTCCACGCCCAGCGCTTCCGCCTGCGCGGCCATCCAGCGTGTGACCGTGCCCAGGCTGATGATGTAGTTGCCGTGGTTCTGGAAGCAGCCTGGCAACAGGAAGTTAGGCGTGCGAAAGGCGGTGGTCTCGCCCATGAACAACATGGCGTCATCGGTCACCGGTTGGTTCAGCGGCGCACCCATGGCCTTCCAGTTCGGAAACAGCTCGTTGATCGCAATCGGGTCCATGATGGCGCCGGACAAAATGTGCGCGCCTGGCTCGGAGCCTTTTTCCAGCACCACCACCGAGACGTCCTTGCCCGACTGCGTCGCCAGTTGCTTGAGCCGGATGGCAGTGGCCAGACCACCGGGGCCGCCGCCCACCACGACCACGTCGTATTCCATCGCTTCACGTGGGCCAAACTGGGCCAGAATTTCCTGGTTTGTCATGGGGTATCTCGCTTGATAATGGGGGCGTGGTAGCTGACCTCGCCATGGCCGGGGTTTGTCGAACGCGGGACTGATTTTATTCGCTGATTCGACGAAATAGAACGGTCGTTCTTTTTTATTCGTGGAGGTTCTCTAAATGGCTTACAGCATTGATCTTTCCGGCCGGGTGGCCTTCGTGACTGGCGCCTCCAGTGGTCTGGGTGCCCAGTTTGCCAGAACCCTGGCACGCGCTGGCGCGGCGGTGGTGCTGGCGAGTCGCCGAATTGACAAGCTCAAGGACCTGCGCGCCGAGATCGAAGGCGAGGGCGGTGACGCCCATGTGATCGCGCTCGATGTCACCGACCACGACTCCATCAAGTCGGCCGTCGCGCATGCCGAGACCGAGGTTGGCTCGATCGATATCCTGGTCAACAACTCCGGCGTCGGCACCACGCAACGCATTCAGGACGTGTCGCAGGAGGACTTCGATTACGTCTTCAACACCAACGTCAAGGGTGCGTTCTTCGTGGCCCAAGAGGTTGGCAAACGCATGCTGGCGCGAGCCCGCGGCGCGGCGCCGGGCACCTACACCGGCGGGCGCATCATCAACGTGGCGTCGATGGCGGGGCTGCGGCCATTCCCGCAGATTGGCGTGTACGCCATGAGCAAGGCCGCCGTGGTGCAGATGACCAAGGCGATGGCGCTGGAGTGGGGCCGCTTCGACATCAATGTCAACGCCATCTGCCCGGGCTACATCGATACCGAAATCAACCACCATCAGTGGAAGACCGAGCAGGGCCAGAAGCTGGTGCAGATGTTGCCACGCAAGCGGGTGGGGCAGCCGCAGGACCTGGACGCCTTGATCGTGATGTTGTGCGCCGATGAAAGCCATTTCATCAACGGGGCCGTGATTTCGGCTGACGACGGTTTTGGAGTCTGAGGTCGGCGGCAATCAATTTCCTTGCGACGTACGCCAGCGCACCGACGCCCGCCAGGGCCAAGCCTACGCTACTCCTATCCAAACAGACAGGAGTTTTTCATGAATGCACGATTGAAGAGCGCGCTGGCGGTGCTCGCGTTGGCCGTCGCGGGCCATGCGGTGGCACAAGTCACTTTCTACGAGCGCGACGATTTTCAAGGTCGCTCGTTCACCACGGACCGAGAGGTTGGCAATTTCGCCAGGTTTGGTTTTAACGACCGCGCCTCGTCGGTTGTTGTTCAGAGTGAGCGTTGGGAGGTCTGCGAAGACGTGCGGTACGGCGGGCGCTGTGTGGTCCTTCGCCCGGGTCAGTACCCTTCGCTGAACGCGATGGGCTTGGGTGATCGGGTGTCGTCCGTGCGGGCCGTCGAGCGTGATGGGCGCGTTGATGACAGCCGCAATGCACCTGCACCGGGGCCGGCTCAAGTCACCTTCTACGAGCATGCCAATTTCCAGGGCCGCTCCTTCGCCACCGACCGACCGGTCGGTGATTTCGAGCGCTTTGGTTTCAATGACCGCGCGTCGTCGGCGGTGGTTCAAGGTGATCGCTGGGAGGTCTGCGAGGACACCCGCTTCGGTGGACGCTGCGTGGTCTTGCGCCCCGGCCAGTACCCATCTCTGGCTGCGATGCGTCTGAGCGACCGCATCACTTCGGTGCGAACCGTGGCGCGTGATGTGTATGTTGACGACAACCTGTATGCGCCCGCCCCGATGGTCTCGCAGATCATTTTTTATGAGCGCGATGGTTTCGAGGGTCGGTCCCTGACCGTCGGCGAGCAGTTGGAGGACCTGGGCCGCTCGGGCTTCAATGACCGTGCATCGTCGGTTATGGTCGTTGGTGAGCGCTGGGAGATTTGCGAAGACGTCCGTTTCCAGGGACGTTGCGTGGTCTTGCGCCCCGGGCGCTACGCATCCCTTTCTGCGATGGGCATGAATAACAGTGTCTCCTCGGTGCGCACCGTGCGCAGGGATGCCCAGGTGGATGACAATCGCTACGCACCTGTTCCAGTGGCCGTCTACGACAACCGTCGGCGCAACGACGAACGGCTGTACGAGGTCACCATCACCTCGGTGCGTGCCGTGGTGGGAGCGCCTGAGCAGCGCTGCTGGGTCGAACGCGAGCGTGTCGTGCAGAACAGTGGCAATGCCAACGTCGGCGGTGCCCTTGCCGGCGCTCTGATTGGTGGCATTCTCGGGCATCAGGTCGGTGGCGGAACGGGCAAGGACATTGCCACGTTTGGTGGTGCCGTTGCCGGCGCCGTCGTGGGTTCCAACGTGGGCCGCAATTCTCAGGGACAAACGGTCTATGACCAGAACGTCCAGCGGTGTTCCAGCGTGAGCGGTCCCGTGGCACCTGCCTATTGGGAGGTCCACTACAGCTTCCGTGGCCAGGACCATCGGGTACAGATGATGACGCAGCCCGGTCCCACCATAGTCGTTAATGATCGGGGCGAGCCACGCACCTGATCGCTCTGCCAGCTTTGTGCCGGATCGCCTTGCCGCGGTCCGCATCATCAGCCCCCCGCTGGCAATGCCTGCGGGGGCTTTTTTGTGAGCCGTGTCGCCCACGGTTACCATTCCGCTGGGCGCCACGCGCTGCGGTGTGGCCCGGCCGCACGCGGCACATCGGACGTGCTTGTTTCGTTTTTCGTCAAGGACCAGGACATGAAGTTCGAGATTCCGGAGATCAAGAAGTTTGTATTCGAGATGCGTATTCCCATTCGTTGGGGCGACATGGACGCCATGGGGCATGTCAACAACACCGTGTACTTTCGCTATCTGGAGACGGCGCGCATCGAGTGGATGAGTGCCATTGGCTGCCGGCCGCACCCCAAGGGCGAGGGGCCGGTGATCGTCAATGCCTTCTGCAATTTCTACAAGCAGTTGGAGTACCCGGGCGACGTGCTGGCGAAGATGTATGTCAGCGATCCGGGCCGCACGACCTTCGAGACCTGGTGCACGCTGGAGCGCGTGGATCGGCCGGGCGTGATTGACGCCGCCGGTGGCGCCACCACCATCTGGATTGATTTTCCCAAGCAAAAGGCCTGTCCCTTGCCGGACTGGATGCGCCAGATTGTGAGTTGAGCCAAGCCGCCGGCCGATGGGAGCACGCTGGGGCGCTGGCGGGTTTTTTTGATTTCTTTTGTTGGCAATGGAATAAAGTGGCTGGTCCCGGCGTTTATCCCTGTGCACACGCTTTGGTGCGCTTTACTACCGGAGAAAACCCATGAACTTCCCTTTCCCCAGCCCAACTCGCCGCTTTGCCATGGTGGCCACCCTCTCTGCCGCCCTGTTGGGTGCTTGCGCCTCCATGGCCAGCACCCCAGCCATGGTGGCGGATGGTGTCTTGACCGGTCCCAACGGCATGACGCTTTACACGTTTGACAAGGACATGGCGGGCAGCGGCAAGTCGGTCTGCAATGGACCGTGCGCCACCAACTGGCCACCCTTGATGGCCGCTGACACCGACAAGTCATCGGGTGACTACAGCATCGTCACCCGTGATGACGGCAAGAAGCAATGGGCGATGAAAGGCAAGCCTTTGTACTACTGGGTCAAGGACAGCAAGCCGGGCGACAAGACCGGCGACGGCTTTAACAAAGTGTGGCAAGTCGCCAAACCCTGAACCGCGTGACCCGGCGCGTCCGACCTGTCCATGAGCCGCCAGTCCATTGTTGAGCACATTCCCGGTCTGCGCCGCTATGCGCGCGCACTGACCGGCGACGTGTGGGCGGCCGATGACCTGGTGCAGGACACCTTGGAGCGGGCCTGCTCGAAATGGCGCTTGTGGCTGGCCGGCACCAATCTGCGTGCCTGGCTGTTCACCATGATGCACAACTTGTTTGTCAGCCAGGTGCGCCTGGAGCACCGGCGTTCGGCCTTGACCCATGCCGTCGATCTGGACGATGTGGCGCACGAGTTGCAGGCACCGGCGGCCCCCTTGGGTAGCGCGATCGACTTGCAGCGTTGCCTGCTGCGGCTGCCCACGGATCAGCGCGCCGTGCTGTTGCTGGTGACCCTGGAAGACATGTCCTACGCGGAGGTGGCCAAGGTCACCGGTGTTCCAGTGGGTACTGTCATGTCGCGGCTGTCACGCGCCCGGGATCGTATGCGCGAGCTGATGGACGAACCGAAGGAAACACCGGCCCGCGCGGAACTGGAACCTGCGGCCGCTAATGCGGCGCCGATATTGCGACGACTGAAATGAATCTGCGAGCCAAGCCATGACCTCACCGCATGATCGATCCGAGGCATCCGACGCGTCGTCCACGGCGCTGGATGCGGCCTTGCGCGACTTGCACCGCGATGTGTTGACCGAACCGGTGCCGCCGACACTGCTTGACGCGGCACACCGTCTGGCTGCGCTCCAGCAACAAAATGCCCAAAGCTGGCAATGGACCGGCATGGCTGCGGGGCTTGTGCTGGCCTTCGGCGTGGGGTGGTTCTCACACGGCCAGTTGGGCCCCCAACCGGATACCGCGGCCACACTGGCCAAAGGCGCGGTGGTGCATGAGTTTGTTCGGCAAGCCAGCTTTGCCCATGCGGTGTACCAGCCGGAACAGCGCCACCCGGTCGAAGTGGCCGCCTCCGAGCAGGAGCACTTGGTGCAATGGCTGTCCAAGCGGGTAGGCAAGCCCCTGAAGGTCCCCAAGCTTGAAGCGCAGGGCTTTGAGTTGGTGGGTGGGCGGCTGTTGCCGGGTGAATCGGGCGCACGCGCTCAGTTTATGTTCCAGGACAAACAGGGGCAGCGGGTCACGCTCTACCTGGGGGCGATCAAGCAAGTCGACCCAGGGGCGGACGCCGAGCCCACCCAATTCCGATTTGAGTCGAGCGGGGCGGTCGCCAGTTTTTATTGGGTCGATCAGGGTTTTGGTTATGCCTTGTCGGGCCAGGTCGACAAGGCGACCTTGATGGCCTTGGCCAACACGGTGTACAACCAGATCAACTGAGTTGGCAGCGGGTGGAACTGCGATACATGGCTTGATGTCCTTGAGTAGCCCGTCCGCCATATGGCGTTCCCGGCGCGCTGCATACAATCACCTGGTGTGAGCGTGAGGCGACAGCTTGCGGTGCGCCCGATCCGTTTGCCCACCCTGCACATGACCACACGCTCTGAGAGTCTTCCCGCGGCGACGCGGCGCTCCATCCTGTTGCTCTCCTTCGCGACCTTCTCCAGCATGACGGCGCAGCGCATCTGCGACCCCATGCTGCCCGAACTGTCCCGCGAATTTGCCGTGAGCCTGGCACAGGCCGCGCAGGTGGTCTCGGTGTTCGCCGTGGTGTACGGCATGGCGCAACTGTTCTACGGCCCGCTGGGCGACCGGCTGGGCAAGTTTCGCATCATCACTTTTGCCACCATAGCGTGCAGCGTGGGCAGCGTCGTGGCGGTCCTGGCGCAAAGCCTGGAGCTGCTGGTGGCGGCGCGTGTGCTGGTGGCCCTGGGGGCGGCCGCCATCATTCCGCTGTCGCTCGCCTGGGTGGGAGATACCGTGGCGCACGAACAGGTGCAGGAAACGCTGGCGCGTGTCGGGTTGGGCACCACGCTGGGCATGGTCGGCGGCCAATTGGTGGGTGGCGTGTTCACCGACGCACTGGGGTGGCGCTGGGCCTTTGGCTTTATGACGCTGCTGTTTGGTGTGGTCGGTTCGCTGCTGTATGTTGACTGGCGCCGCCAGCCGGTGGCACCCCATGCAGTGGCCGCCGGTCATGCGGCGGTTCGCCCGGGGTTTGTGGCGCAGGCGCTCATTATCATCACCGGGTCATGGTCGCGCATCGTGCTGCTGGTGGCCTTTGTCGAGGGGGCGACCGGCTTTGGCGTGCTGGCCATGGCGGCGTCGCACCTGCACCGGGTGCTGGAGCTGCCGCTGTCGGCGGCCGGCGCCATCGTGGGCCTGTTTGGCGTGGGTGGCATGCTGTACATGGCCGCGGCGCGCACGTTGATTCAGCGTTTTGGCCAACCGGGCCTGGCGGCAGTGGGGGCATGCCTGCTGGGGGCGTGCGCCCTGGTGCTGGGCTTCACGCCGTACTGGATGACGACCCTGGTTGCCAGCCCGCTGGCGGGCTTTGGCTTCTTCATGTTCCACAACACCATGCAGGCCCACGCCACGCAGATGGCGCCGGCTGCGCGGGGCACGGCGGTGTCGCTGTTTGCCTTGGCGCTGTTCATGGGCCAGTCGGTGGGGGTGCTGCTGGCCGCCAGCTTGGTAGAGCGCATTGGCTCAGGCGCGGTCATCGCCCTGGGCGGCGGGGCGCTGGCGGTGACGGGTTTGCTGTTTGCGCAGGCGATGCGCTGGCACGATGCACGCGTGCGCCAACTCTAAGGGCGCAGGGATCGCTCGCGACATCGCCCCAACGACGCCTACTTCTGCTTGGGCACCCGCCCCATCAAGTAGAACTCGGGGTTGGGCTGCATGCCGCTGAAGCTGGCCATGCGGTTGGACAGGCCAAAGAAGGCGGTGATGGCGGCAATGTCCCAGGCGTCTTCGTCGCTGAAGCCGTGCGCAGCCATGACCCATTGCCATGCGGCGAGCGGCAAAAAGCCAGTCCGGCGACGCGTGAATCGAGGTCATGCTTGGTTCAGCAGCGCCAACACATTACCTAGCAGGGTCTCTACGTAGTCACCCTGAACATCCTGTTGAAGCAGCACGTTCGGTGCACTACTCCAGGAAAGACCGGGCTGGATTTTTCCCAGTTCAGCTTCTGTCGGCGTCAACACAGGCTCAAGAAGCGGGTTTGTGAGCGGTCTTGCTCGGAAGGGCCTTGAGAGGCTTGGGCAGCTTGGATTTTGGCCATGGTGGATTGTCGGTTGCGTGTCAGAGGAGGCTGGCCAGATGCGTCTGGGCGGCTCGGCCCAGTTTTTCGTCGAAGGTGGCCAGCGGGGCCTTGAGTTCGGCCGCCAGCCATAGGTAGGCCGCGTCGTAGCTGGAGAGCTGGTAGCGCATGGCAAGATCGAGCTGGGCCGTGACGTCCGTTTCGCGCAGTTCTATCTGGTACTGAATGTAGTCCTCGATCGCTGCAGTGATCGACTCCCGCGACCATTGCTGACGTTGCTTTTTCAAGGTGACGCTGATCACCTCGTAATCGAGAAGGTATGGCGCGTACAGGGTCTTTCCGGAAATGCGAGCCACGGCCTGGTCACGCCATGGTTCGTCGAACAAAATGCCGCAGATCGCGCTGCAATCGACCACCATCGGCGGGCGAACCAAGTACGCAGCAGGGGGTTCGGCTACATACAAAGGGCGTTGTAGCTCGTTCACCGACGGTCCCTATCTTGCCGGACTATGTCCACGGACATGGGTCCCTCCGTGAACGGCTGCGGGAAGCGCTTTATGTGCTCGGCATAGATCTGCTCGATCGTCTTCGAACCGCGCCGTGTGATCGGCAGCCCCAAACGGTCAAAACCAACCACTTGCCCAACTGGCGGAAGTGCGTCTGACGATTTGGCGGCCATGGGACTTCCGAGCCCGACTGGCTGATCAACGATTGCTTGCTCAACCAGGTTCATCAGCTCTCCCTGTAGTGATCGATGGTTTCGCGCCGCGCGCTGGCGCAGCGCCTCCGCCCAACGCTCGGGAACATCTTTGATCGAGAGATTGGCCATGATGTGGCTCCAAAGTGATATTGGAGGCATTTTGGAGCCAATGTTCGGACGTGTCAACGTACTCGTCGCATGGCGACTTGACTCAGGGTGCGCACCCTCGTCGCCAGATCAAGGCCAAAAAGGCGTTGTTGCGACGCAGCTCACCACCAATATTTCTGGCTCCCGCACTTCGCGGTCGACATCACGTGTTCGGGGCGGCGTTCGAGATCAGTCAAGCGAACCTGCTTGGCAAACACCTTGAACCCCTCAACCTCTAGCAGCAGGGTGGTGCCACCGATGCCGACCACCAACGGCGTGGCCTCGTCCACCAGCGTGGTCAACGCGACGTCGCTGTGCAGGGCGAGGGCAGATGAGAGTTGGGCGAACTTGGCAAGGCGGGTGGCACGGGGCATGGGGCATGGGATCGGGCGGTGGCGCTTGGACGGCCTTGAGCATAACGATTAGCGTCGGCGCGGCCGACGAGGGCTACTTCTGCTTGGGTACCCGCCCCATCAGATAGAACTCAGGGTTGGGCTGCATGCCGCTGAAGCTGGCCATGCGGTTGGACAGGCCAAAGAAGGCGGTGATGGCGGCAATGTCCCAGGCGTCTTCGTCGCTGAAGCCGTGCGCGTGCAGGGCGGCAAAGTCGGCGTCGTCCAGCTCATCCGATTTCAGGCAGACCTTCATCGCAAAGTCCAGCATGGCGCGCTGGCGCTCGCTGATGTCGGCCTTTCGGTAGTTCACCGCCACCTGGTCGGCCACCAGTGGCTTCTTTTCGTAGATGCGCAGGATCGCACCGTGTGCCACCACGCAATACAGACACTTGTTGGCCGCGCTGGTGGTGGTGACGATCATCTCGCGGTCACCCTTGCTCAGGCCCGAATCTTCCTTCTGCATCAGCGCGTCGTGGTAGGCAAAGAAGGCACGCCACTCGGCCGGCCGACGGGCCAGCGCCAAAAACACATTGGGCACAAAGCCGGCCTTGGCTTGCACTTCGAGAATCTTCGCCTGAATGTCGGCGGGCAGGTCTTTGAGTTCGGGGGTGGGATAGCGGGCCATGGTGTTCTCCTGATACTTTGCGGGACAGACCTTTAGCTCTGTCCTCAACTGATTGTCGGATGTGGGTTCACTGGCATTATCCTGCGCCATGACGATCCCCCAATTTCAGGAGAAGCAGGATATGGACACACAATTCGACCAGGGCCTGGCCCGGCGCAAACAGGTGATGGGTGAGGACTTCGTGGCCAAGGCGTTCGCTGGCGCCACTGACTTCACACTGCCGATGCAGCAGTACATCACCCGCAACGCCTGGGGCGACGTGTGGCAGCGCGAGGGGTTGGACCTGAAGACCCGCAGCCTCATCACCGTGGCCATGCTCACGGCGCTGGGCAAGCAGCACGAACTCAAAGGCCATGTGCGCGGCGCGCTGAACAACGGCGCCAGCGTGGCCGAGATTCAGGAGGTGCTGCTGCACGCCAGCATCTACTGTGGCGTGCCGACGGCGGTGGAGGCGTTTCGCTCGGCGGCGGAAGTCGTGGATGTATCCGGCGTGTCGTCCGCGCGTGGCGTCCCGATTGCTGGGGTGGATTGAACTTGCGCCATGACGCGCGATGTCAAGTAGAGTGCGACATGGGGCCACCAATGAATACCAACGTTTTTCAAGCACTGTACCGTTACACCAAGGCGCTGTCGGCCGCGCTCGGCCACCGCGACACCCTGACGCGGATGCACTCCGAGCGGGTGACCGCTTTGTCGCTTGGCTTGGGTGAACACTGTGGTTTGACGGTCGATGAGCTGGACACCCTGCGGGTCGCCGCGGTGTTTCACGACATTGGCAAGATCGGTGTGCCGGACGCGGTATTGCTCAAACCGGGCCGACTCGATCCGGTGGAGTGGCAATGCATGCAGCGGCATTCCGAAATAGGTCAACAGATCCTGCTGGCTACTGAACTGGATGGCGCCGAGGCCACCGCGAAGGTGGTTCGGCACCACCATGAGCACTTCGACGGCTCGGGCTACCCAGATCGGATTTCGGGTGAACAGATTCCCATCGCCGCGCGCATCATCGCCATCACCGACAGCTACGACGCCATGGCGGTGACACGGTCCTATCACGCCGCCAAGGGGCATGCGGTGATTGCCGGAACCTTGCGCGCGGAAAGCGGCACCAAGTACGACCCCGAACTATCACGTATGTTCCTGCAATACATCGAGACCAGCCCACTGAGGACCCGACTTGCGTGATCAGCCGGGACATGCCGCTCTGCGGCGCAGGCTGCGTTTCGGCCTGTACCGGCGGTGAGCGCATGGATACCCCTTGGTTATCGTCGCTTCGACTCTTTGATGCCGGTGATGTCGCGGCATACAGGCTGACCGAGTCCGACTTGCCAGTTCTGCAAGACTTCTTCGTTACCAATCCCGGCTACTTTCTCTCGGTCAATGGCATGCCGCCGCGAGCGGACGAGGCCAAGCATGAGTTCGAGGATCGACCGCCTCCTGAGATGACGTTCGACGAGGTTTTCGTCATCGGGTTCGTCGACAGCGCGGGTCACTTGATTGCCATGGCGTCCGTCATCTCCAATCTCCTGGGAAAGAGCGTCTGGCATATCGGCTTGTTCATTGTTGCCAGCTCACTTCATGGCTCGGGCACCGCCGTGTCGCTGTATGCGGGGTTGGAGGCATGGATGCAAGAGAAAGGCGCACGTTGGGTTCGCCTCGGCGCCGTGGTGGGCAACGCAAGGGCCGAACGGTTTTGGGAGAGGCGCGGTTACGTGGAAGTCAGGCGCCGGGCCGGCACGCAGTTGGGCAAGCTCATTCAGACGGTCCGGGTCTTCGTCAAGCCGCTGAGTGCGTCAGGAATTGAGGAGTACCTGAACCTCGTCGCGCGGGATCGACCCGAGTCGCGCGCCTTCCACGCTGAAACTGTAGAGTAGGGCGCTCTATCGGGTCGCTACATTTCCGACACGGTCATGAGGCAGCTTAAGCAACCCCGGCCATCAGCTTGTGCACCAAATCCGCCGTGGTAGACGCCTTGTACTTGCGCATCAACCGGGCCCGATAGACCTCCACCGTGCGGTGGCTGATGCTCAGCACCTTGCCAATTTCCTTGCTCGTCAAACCGTCCAGAAGGTACGCCGCGACTTCGCGTTCGCGTGGCGTAAGTTCGGCCTTGACCGGCCGGCGCGAGGACAGGTCTTCAAAGGTCCAGATGCCTGCTTCGTGCGGCGCTGCGGGGTTGAGCGCGCGGCCGGTCACGTGGCACCAGAAGGTTTCGCCACTGGCGCGCTTCATGATGCGGTTGTCGGCGTAGGCACCGCTGTGGTTCAGGTTCAGGGCGATGCGCGCGCCGGTGCGCTCGTATTCGTCGGCGCTGGGGTATAGCAACTGAAACGACTGGCCCAGCAGCAGCTCGCGCGAAGCGCCGAACATCTCGCACAGGGACTGGTTGCAGTCCACCATGGTGCGATGGCGCGACAGGCACAGGCCAACCGGCGCGAGGTCAAAGGCGAGGCGATAGTCGATGCTGTCCATATCAGGGTTGGGCACTAGGAAATACTACGTAGGTGCTTAGGTAGTATCGTACCGACATCCGTGTCTTCGTAGGAGATTCTCACGTGAACAAGATTTACCCCAGCGCCGCCAAGGCGCTTGAAGGTGTGGTGCACGACGGCCAATTGATGGCGGTCGGCGGTTTTGGCCTGTGTGGCATCCCCGAGGCGCTGATCGACGCCCTGCGTGACTCGGGCGTGAAAGACCTTTCGGTGATCTCCAACAACGCCGGTGTCGATGGCTTCGGCCTGGGCAAGTTGCTGGAGACGCGCCAGATCAAGAAGATGATTTCGAGCTACGTTGGCGAGAACAAGGAGTTCGAGCGCCAGTACCTGGCTGGCGAGCTGCAACTGGAGTTCACGCCCCAGGGCACGCTGGCCGAGAAGCTGCGCGCCGGTGGCGCGGGTATCCCGGCGTTCTTCACCAAGACCGGCGTGGGCACCATCGTGGCCGAGGGCAAGGAGTTGCGCGAGTTTGATGGCGAGACCTACGTGATGGAGCGCGGCCTGGTGCCCGACGTTTCGCTGGTCAAGGCGCACCGGGCGGACAAGTCGGGCAACCTGCAGTTTCGCTACACCGCGCGCAACTTCAACCCGGCGGTAGCGATGGCTGGGCGCATCACGATCGTCGAGGTGGAAGAAATTGTCGAGACCGGCGCCATGGAGCCCGATCAGGTGCACCTGCCTGGTATTTATGTGCACCGCATTGTGCTCAACGCAACGCCCGAGAAGCGCATCGAGAAACGTACGATCACTGAAAAGGTGGGGGTGTAATCATGGCCTGGACTCAAGACCAAATGGCGGCCCGTGCCGCACAAGAACTGCAAGACGGCTACTACGTCAACCTCGGCATCGGCATCCCCACGCTGGTGGCGAACTACGTGCCCAAGGACATCGAAGTCTGGCTGCAAAGCGAGAACGGCATGCTGGGCATCGGCCCGTTCCCGACCGAGGATCAGGTCGACGCGGATCTGATCAACGCCGGCAAGCAGACCGTCACCACGCAAAAGGGCTCCAGTATCTTTGGCAGCCACGACAGTTTTGCCATGATTCGCGGCGGCAAGATCAACCTGAGCATTCTGGGTGCGATGCAGGTCAGCGAGCACGGCGACCTGGCCAACTGGATGATTCCGGGCAAGATGGTCAAGGGCATGGGCGGCGCCATGGACTTGGTGGCCGGCGTCAAAAACGTGGTGGTGCTGATGGAGCACGTGGCCAAAAAGAAAGACGGCACCATCGACCTGAAGATCCTGCCCAAGTGCACCCTGCCGCTGACCGGCGTGGGTGTGGTGGACCGCATCATCACCGACCTGGCGGTGATGGACGTCACACCCCACGGCCTCAAGGTGGTCGAGATCGCGCCGGGCGTGACGCGTGAAGAGCTGCAGTCCAAGACCGGCGTGCGGCTGATCTGACGTGTTTTGAGTGACGTTCATTTTCTGATTTCTGATATAGTTTCAGAAATCAGATTTTCTTGAGACCTAAGTATGTCATCCGTTCACCTGCGAGACCGTCGGCAATTGACTTTGCCAAGCGACGTGGTGGCTGCAGCCGGACTGCAGACCGATGACGCGCTGGAGGTCAGCTATGTGAACGGCGTCATTCAGTTGGTGCCACTGAAGTCTCGCCAGCGGCGCGCCGACATGAGTCGGTTTGTAGGCGCGGCGCTCAATTGCTATGGCGGCGACACCGATAGCATGAACCGGTACTTGCGCGATCAGCGTGATGCATGGTAGGCCCATGCTCAATGCAAGCGCGCTGCTAATGCGCCTGGTCGGGCAGCCGGGGTACTTCGACACCAATATCTTCTTTATCTGCTGGGAAACAACCCCCGCTACGCCCCGTTGTGCCTGCAACTGCTGCAAGCCTGCGGTGAGGGTCGGATACTGGGCCTGAGCGGTGACGTGACCTTGGCCGAATTGCTCGTTAAACCACTACAGAGCAACGACGCGATTGCAGTGGCGGCGGTGCGCGAGCTGCTTGTCGCAGATGGCGCGATTACCCTCGTGAGCCACAGTCGCAGGTGCTTTGAGCGGGCCGCCGACCTACGCGCGCGCCATGGGCTGAAGACGCTGCAACTGGCTACTGCGGTAGAGGCGGGTGCGCGCTGTCTGGTAAGCAATGACCGGCAGTTCCCGCAGATTTCCGGGATCGAGTGTGTGAGTCTCGACTGATCGCGCCGGCACTGGGGCGCAGTCAGTCGCCCCGGACCTCGCGCGCCGTCTCCACCACCAGGCTCATCTCCTTGAGCAGTGCTTTGGCCATGGCAGCGTGTGGGGACTGGCCGATGGCGACTACAGCCTTGGGAGTATTTGACATTGTGCAACCATTGCACATAATAATCCAGGAGTGCCAGCAATCCACCGCCTTGCCAACATGACCATCCAGGTCAATGTGCCTGATCATCGTCCGCCCCATGTGCATGTGGTGATGACGGACCGCCGCGATGCGTCTGTTGATTTGGCTACGCTGGCAATGACAAGCCGCACCTTGCGTGCGTCGGACATTGCTGAGGCCCTGATCTGGATTGAGGCGAACCGAGCATTCGCAACCAAAGTCATTACGGAGTGCAACCCATGATTCACGACTCGCACCACACCATCACGGCGCTCACTGTGCGCCTGCCCTCTGGTTTGTCCGTCACCTTTGCTGATGGCGCAACCTTCGACGTTGACCTTGCTCCGATGATCAAAACACACCCGGCGATGGGCCAACTTTGCGACACGTTGGTGTTCAATCGGGCGCGTATTGATACCCGTGGTGGTTACGTGGTATGGATCGATGACGATCTGGAACTTGCCGCTGACAACCTGCGCAACATGGCTGTCGAGCAGTCCGGCGGAATTGGACACGAGCGCCTGTGGGGCTGGATGGACAAACACAGTCTGACGCAAGAACGCGCAGCTTTCGCGCTGGGCGTTTCCCGGCGGATGCTCAACTACTACCTGTCTGGCGCCAAGCCCATCCCCAAAACCGTCTGGCTGGCCTGCCTTGGCTGGGAGACCACGCGCACCAAGTCGCGGCGGGCTAAACACACCCAGAGTATCGCCGCTCACGCGTGAGGCAATACGGCGGTCTCAAAGAGACACAAAGCAGTCATGCAGGGTCCCTGGCTGCAGTCACTCAAATCTGCTTGAACTGCCCCACTGCGGACCCGCGCCGTGGGTGGTGTGGGGGCTGGGAGTTAGAAGCTCCTGGCTACCCAATTGGGCATTTTCGGTAAGTTACAGTGGTGGTTTAGGGTTTTGCTGTGGCATCCCCCACCTTTGCTGAGCCAGTTGTAAATGTGGTGCCACCGCCACTGGCATCAGGGATGAAAGTCATTGCAACATCAATTGGTTGGCCACACATGTGGGGGCAGTGCCACCGGTCCCTGGACCCCAGCGAGGGTGTACGAACTGTTTCCACGCCTGGCGCAGCGCAAGGGCAATTTGGGTACCCAGCTTTCTGGCGGCGAGCAGCAAATGCTGGCGGTCGGGCGTGCCCTGGTGCTCAACCCCTCGCTGCTGCTGCTGGACGAGCCACTCGAAGGCCTGGCCCCGCTGATCGTGCAGGAGCTGCTGCGTGCGATACGGCGCATCACCCGAGAAGAAGGCTTGTACGCCATCCTGGTGGAGCAGCACCCGCAGGCCATCCTGGCGATCTCCGACACTGCCGCCGTACTGGACCGGGGCACCGTGGTGTACGCGGGCACCGCCGACAGTCTGCGCGAACAGCCGCAACTGCTGGACAAACTGCTGGGTGTGGCGCGTTGACGACCGCTTGCTACCTATCGATAGCTTCCCGAGCCCGTCATTGCGAGCGCAGCGTGGCAATCCACAGCGACGCACCACAAAGATGGATTGCCGCGCTGCGCTCGCAATGACGGAGTTCTGTCACAGGTTTGGTAGGTTTCGTAAAGCGGTTGCAGGTCACTTGGACTGGATCAGCTCGCAACACTGAAGGGCATCTGAAATGAGCCAACAAACGCTTTCACTGGGCATGGTCGGTTACGGTGAGGTGGGCCGCATCTTTTGCGCCGGCCTCAAGGTACAGGTAGCCAGCGTCAGCGCCTGGGACCTCAAGTTTGCGGCCGACCCGTTGGGCGAGGCACGCAGCCATGCGCAGCAGGCTGGCGTGCGGGTGTTGCCGGGGTCCATGCAGGACCTGTGCGCCAGCGCCACGCTGATCATCTCCGCGGTGACCGCCTCCAACACCCTGGCGGTGGCCGAAGCCGCTGCGCCGCATCTGCGCGCGGGCAGCTTCTTTCTGGACCTGAACTCGGCCTCGCCCGGCACCAAACAAGCGGCGGCCAAGGTAGTGGAAGCGGCCGGGGCGCACTACGTGGAGGCCGGCGTCATGACCTCGGTGCCGCCGCATGGCATTCGGGTGCCGATGTTGCTGGGCGGCCCACGTGCAATGGAGTTGGCGGTGACCTTGACCGCCTGGGGGCTTGATGCCAAGGTGGTGGCCGCCGAGATTGGCGTGGCCTCGGCCATCAAGATGTGCCGCAGCGTGATGATCAAGGGCCTGGAAGCACTGGTGATCGAGAGCTACACCACCGCACGCGCCTACGGCGTGGAAGAGCATGTGCTGCCCACGCTGGCCGAGACCTTCCCCTCCATCGACTGGGCGCAGACCGGCGCCTACTTTTTCAGCCGCGTGGTGCAACACGGCCAACGCCGCGCCGAAGAAATGCGCGAATGCGCCAACACCGTGGCCGAAGCGGGCTTCGATCCGATCATGGCCGCAGCGATTGCCGCCAAGCAGCAGTGGGTGGCGGACTGGGCCAGGGCGGGGGTGTTTGCGCGGGTGGGCAAGGGGGCGGGGTGGCAGGAGTATGCGGACGCGTCGTTGGCGGGGCGGCAGTGAGGCGCGGGATGGGATACTTGACTCGGCCCGCCTAGGCAAGCCTACTCGATCACTCAGCCCTGGAACTCACTGAAAAACGAGTGGTCGAGTTCGTATGTCGTCACCGGGCGCAGACCAAGCTCCAGGTTTTCCAACATATCGACCAATTTCTCTCCATCAATGAGCTCGATCGGCGGTACTCCGTCGCGCGATGCCTCACGACGTGCTTCCGCCGTGAAGGAGCCCGTTGTGATGATGATGCCTTTGTCGGCACGACCGGCCATCGCGCCGCGAAAGTCTCGAACATGCGACGGCGATACTGATTTTGTGTAGCGCTTGCACTGGAACAAGACTTTGAACGACACAAGCGGGTTAATCTGCAGCGTGCCGTGGCCATCGATTCCCCCGTCCCCACTTTGACCTGTGACGACTACTTGGATGAAACCGGCTTCGCGCAGTAGGCGCTGAGAGAGACGCTCAAACCCAGAGGGGGGCAACCCAAGCAAGAGGTCTATGGTTTCGGCCCGATAGTCTTTGGAAAGCGCGCCGGTTCCCTCCGCCACTTGTTCCGCAATGGGTTCCGCGGTTGCGCTCTTTGCACGACGCTGCGCCTGGAAGATCTTCACCCAACGCAGGAATACCTCGCGCGCTTGTTCATGTGTGAGTGAGGTGGATCTGCCCCTTTCGGTGAGGCTCCAAACGCCACGTCTGGATGAATCGAGCAAACCTTCACGCACGAGGTAGAAACGCGCCCAGGCTACTTGGTTGCGGAAGCGCGGTTGGCCTGACGGTAGCAAATCATTCTGGGCTTCGTCCGAGAGTTCAAGATCGATAGCGATTTGCTCAATCACTTCGTCGGGCGTGCCAGAGCCGCCCAACTTGCGCAGCGCGTCAAGTAGAGGCCCAAAGTATCGGACGAATTGGGCACCTTCTTCAGTCTTGCGTTTGGTCATATGGGGCGAAGAGTTTGGTTGCAATCGAGGCTGCGCAACACCCAACGTCGGACAGCCCACGGTTTGAGGCTCCGGCTGTCAGGAATCGGATTGAAGAGTTTCGCAGTAATGCCCGCAGTGTGACGCATTCTCTGGCTGTTGGTGGCCAAGAATGGCCTGTACCGGCCTTCGCAGATCGTTTTGTGCTCAAGTGCCGCGTCCACCGGGCTTGTCAATGTTGCGGTGCTTGTCGATCCAGCAATCCCAGGGTCGCTTCTGAAGTGGTCGGCGCAGGGTCTTACAGGGCTTGACAGGGTGCCGCTTTGAACACGTGATGCAGGCCGGCTTCGAGCGTATGATGTACAGAATTCTGACTAGAATACCTGGAGCCTTCATGACCATCGCAGCCGCAGACGTGATCCCCCTGACCCAGGCACGGGCCACGCTTTCGGAGTTGGCCGACCAGGTCAAGGCCGGCGCCGAAAAGATCATCACCAAGAACGGCGAGAGTTATGTCGCGCTGATCGAC
>JAUXWC010000009.1 GCA_030685025.1 Rhodoferax sp. | reverse complement strand
TCTGAGGCCTGGTGTCGGGAAGTTCGCCCGACATCGCAAAGAGAAGGCGAGCCGGATTCGCCAGGGTCTGGCTAAGCGCCGCTAACGCCTCAGACAACGCCGGCGCTGACCCGGCCGCCCCTGCGCTTCTCGCCTCCTCATAACGGCGTGGGATCCAAAACAGCCAACAGCCGAACAAGTACGCGCCATCGGAATTCGTCAATTGCTTCGAGACTTTGCCTTTACGTACTCGCCGAGCGTCGGGCGCGACCGTCGCAAGAGATTGAATGCGGGCATCTGAATTTCGCTGGCCGCTGCTCGGTTGTCGCCTGGAAGCAGTCAACTTAGTTCTTTCCCGGTCTTGCTGCTTGTCTGCAGTGATTCCTTTTTCCATGCTGTGGGCGACGCGCCCAGCCTTTGCGCGAATACCCTGGAGAGCGCCGAGGCGTTCGCATAGCCCAATTCCGAGGCAATCAATTTGACAGGATGGCCATGGCGCAAATGGGCCTGCGCTAAGCTCATCCGCCAATCAGCCAAATAGTCCGCAGGCGTTTGGCCCAGCACGACCTTGAATTTGGCCGCAAATGCGCTGCGAGACATGCCAGCTTGTGCGGCCATGTCCTGTAAACGCCATGCTTTGCGGGGCTGCTCGTGCAAGGCTGTCAACGTGAGCGCCAGATGCGTATCCGATAACCCGGCCATCAGCCCCACTGAGACACCCGCCTCCTTGGCATGATCGAGCAGCCAGCGCAGCAATTGCAGCAGCACTACCTCAAACAGCCGGTCGGCCAGAAAGCGGTGCCCACAACGCATCTGATCTGCCTCGGCAAACAGCAGGCTCAGGGACGCGTCCAGCCCCGGCACCTGTTGCAGCGGTAACACAACCAGTGCGGGCAAGGCGCGCACCAGCGGGTGGGTGCCGCCGCCTTCAAAGTCCAGCGACGCGCAAACGAAGTCAGAGCCGTCAGCAGGCGCATTGTGAAAGTCATGCTCCAGCGGCCGCGGATAGAACAGCAAGGTGGGCTCATGCACCTCGATACGCACCAAAACGCCATCGTCGCGCCGGTGGGTGAGCTCCATGTCGCCACGGCGCAGCACGTGCAAAAACCCGCGCCCCGGCTTGGCATCGAAATGCGTCAACCCACACAGCCGGCCGGCGTGGAACAGGTGGGCCCGGACACGGAAGCGTTCCAGCAGAGCTGAAAGCCTGTCGATGGGGGTTTGGGGTACTGAGGACACGTGAAGTTGGACGATCTGGTACTAATTAGAGACCATTAGATACGAATGGTACAAGAAGCTGCAGCAAACTTGTCTTGTGCCGTCTGGCACGGTTTCAACCTACTTCCAAAGGACAAGATCATGTCGCACGTTTATCTCGTCAATCCCGCCCAAACCAGCGCGGAGCGCAAAGCCCTGCTGGATCAAATTCATGCGGCGTTCGGTGCCACGCCCAACATGTTCAAAGCAGTTGCCAATTCGCCCGCTGCGCTCAAGAGCATGTGGGGATCGTTTGGTGCGCTCGGCTCGGGTGTGTTGGGGGCCAAGCTGGGGGAGCAGATTGCGGTCGCTGTCGCAGACCGCAACCGCTGTGAATACTGTCTGGCCGCCCACACTGTGTTGGGTCAGGGCGCAGGGGCTACGGCACAAGAGATGGCCGCCGCGCAGGCAGGGCAATCCAGCGATCCCAAGACGGCCGCAGCTTTGATCTTTGCCCTCAAGGTAGTGGACCAACGTGCGCAGGTTACGCTCGAGGACATTGCGGCCTTGCGCGCAGGCGGCTTTGAGGACGAACACATTGTTGAAATCGTCGCACACGTTGCGTTGAACCTGTTCACCAACTACATCAACGTGGCCTTGCAGGTGCCGGTAGACTTTCCAAAAGTGAAACTCAATCCTATAGCCTGAACGCTTGAGGTTCAAGCCATGCAGCGGCGCTGCATCCAATCTGCATTGAAGGCGGTGCTATGCCTAACCATTTTGAAGTTGCGCCAGCTCTTCATGTGTCGCAGTGGCTGAACGCCAAGCAGACCATTTCACTTGCCGAGCTGCGCGGGCGCGTGGTGGTGTTGCACGCCTTTCAAATGTTGTGCCCCGGCTGCGTGGCGCATGGCAACCCGCAGGCCATCAGGATTCACCATGCGTTTGACCGTAAGGATGTGATGGTGCTCGGGCTGCACGCCGTGTTCGAACACCACGCAGTGATGGGGCCGAAGGCGCTGGAGGTCTTCATGCACGAGTACCGCATCCCGTTTCCGGTGGGCGTGGACATGGCCAGCGCCGACAGTGACGTGCCTTTGACCATGCACAACTTCCTTGTGGCCTTTTCCCGCAGTCCCGGCCTCAGGCATCGGGGTCTTGGTACATCTCGTCCTGTTCCCGCGCCCGCCGCGCCGCCGCCTCGGTCTCAAGCCGTTGCGCTCGCTCCAGATGGCGCAGTCGGCGCTGTGCTAGCACTTCCCTGCCGCGCATCCTGTCGGACATCGCTCTGTGACCGCAAAGGAATTCACGCCTGAATCTTCATTGATGTAGTACCATTACAAAATTAGAAATTGTAAGGACAAAAAATGTCTGAATCCACCCTCACCATCAAGGGCCAAACCACCGTTCCCCAGCCTGTGCGCGAGGCCATGCACGCCGGGTCGGGAACCAAGTTGATTTGGAGTGTCATGCCCGATGGCACGGCGATCGTTCGTGCAAAGACCAGGTCGATCATGGACTTGGCCGGAACTTTGAAAGTCCCCAAGGGGAAGAAGGTTCGCATTGAAGATATGAATCCATGGCGTTGAAGGTCGCTTGATATGGCCGCGCTGGATACCAACGTTCTGGCACGTTTCCTGATTCAGGACGATGTCCGTCAGGGCTTTCAGGCCAGGCAATTGGTGGACGCGGCATTGACGCGTGGCGAGACACTTTTCATACCTATCAGCGTCCTGTTGGAGCTTGAATGGGTCTTGCGATCCAACTTTGGGTTTTCCAAAGACCAGATCATCGTTGCCATGGCTAGTCTCTTGTCGGCAAGGGAGCTCACGTTCGAATCCGACGCAACTGCGGAGGTGGCCCTGGAGCTGTTTCGACAAAGCAAAGCCGACTTTGCAGACTGTATTCACATTGCCTTGGCACATGCCGCAGGACATGGCCCGCTGTGGACGTTTGACAAGGCGGCGTCGAGGGTTCAGGGCGCCAGTCTCATCAAATAGCCGCAAGGTCTTAGTCCTGCGGGTCCTGGTACATCTCGTCCTGTTCCAGCGCGCGCCGCGCAGCGGCCTCGGTCTGGATGCGTTGGCGTTTCTCCAAGTGGCCAAGCCGGCGCTGCTCTGCCGCTTCCTGGCGCAGCGCAATGGTTTCCTCGCCGAACAGCACCTGGCGCAGAAAGCGAAAGCCAAACTGCATCAGTGCGTTGTCGTCACACAGGATGTCCTTCAACTCCTGCGGGGGCAGATCGTAGATGTCGCTGAAGCCGTCGCTGGCGACGAACTGGCTGAAGCGGTCGATGTCGTAGCAGACCATGAAGAACAGCTCCAGGCTGCGCTTGGAGGGTTTGCCGATGCTCGGGCCGGATGACTTTTTCTTCAGAATCAACTGGCGCCAGCCGCGCGCCAGATCGTCGTATTCGTCCAACCCCTGCTCCTTGCGGTAGTCGGCAACGGTGATTCTCCGCGGCTCCTTGTGGCCCAGGCAGTGGGGTTCCTCGACCAGGGCGTAGGAGGCGCGGTCGGTGTACTCGTCCTGGCGGCGCAGCGACAGCAGCGCGACGGGGTAGTAGCGGCACGCGGTGGGGCGGTCTTCGTACACACTGCAACCCTCTGGCCGCATGAACTGGCAGGCCGTGCCCTGGGTGACCGGTCGCAGCTTGACGCCAGCGATGCTGCTTTGCTCCATCTCGTAGGGCACGGTGTACTGCTTGAGGAACTCGCCGGAACTGGTCCCGAAGCGGCGTTTCAGACGCAGGATGTCATAGGGCGTCAGCGAAATGTCGATATTGCTGCAGCAGGCGTTCCAACACGCAATGCCCTTGCGGCACTGGAACCCGATGACCTTGCTGTCATCAAAGGTCTGTGGCAGCACCGGGTTGGCGGGCGGGGGTGGGGGTTGAGCCTTGTCGTCGGTCATTGCTACTACCTTCGTTGGAGCCCGAGGGCCAGGGTCGATTCAAGCAAGGGCAATTGGATTTGTCATTGCGAGCGAAGTGAAGCAATCCACGGTGTCTGTATTCCACCATGGATTGCCACGGCCCTTCGGGCCTCGCAATGACGGGCTAGTGCGCTTCGGACTTGGACGAGCTAGTGTGCCGCCGCCTTGAACAGCTTGGACTTGTCGACCAGGTCCACGTGTTTGCGTTTGAAGCAAGTCCACTGCTTGGTGGTCTTGTCATAGATCGAGTTCACGAAGCAATGCCAGTTTTCCTCATCGACAAAGTTCTTGTCGGTGCGGTAGTAGAAGCCCGGGTAGCGCGATTCCTCGCGGAACTGAATGTGCTTCATGTGGGCCTCGGCCGTGATGATGCGGTGGTAGTTTTCCCAGGCGCGCAGCAGTTCGTGCAGGTCCTTGGCGCGCAGCTTGAGCGAGTCTTCCTTGAGCATCCCCAGCTTTTCCTCCGCGACCGCCAGCATCCTGTCGTTGGTGTTGTAGTAGGTGGAGGTACCGGCCACATACTCGTCCATGATTTTCTGCAGTCGCATCTGCAGCATCTTGGGCGTGATGTAGTGCGGGTTGATGTCGATCGCTGTGCTGTAGTCCTTGTGCTGCAGAAACGTGCGCACCGGCTGGTAGATCTCGGCGGCCAGTTGCTCCACCGGGGTGTCGAGTTCGGGCTTCCAGTCCTTGTTGTCCAGCGCGTACTGGACCATTGCCTTGGACGCCAGCCGACCTTCGGTGTGCGAACCCGACGAGAACTTGTGGCCGGAGGCACCCACGCCGTCGCCAGCCGTGAACAGCCCCTTGACCGTGGTCATCGAGCGGTAGCCCCAGTTCCAGCCGCGTGGCAGGTGGGCCGGCACGCCGTCGTAGTCGGCTTCGTCCGCCGTGGGCGCGCCCAGGTCGGTCGGGCCGGAGACCCAGATGCCGCAGCAGCCCGAGTGGGAACCCAGCAAGTAGGGCTCGGTGGGCATCAGTTCAGAGTTCTTCTTCTCGGGCTCGATGTTCTCGCCGACCCAGATGCCGCACTGGCCGATACACATGTCCAGGAAGTCTTCCCAGGCTTCGGCTTCCAGGTGTTTGACTTCCTTGGGCGACAGGGTTTCGCGCAGCTTGGCCAAGGCCGTCACGGTGTCCATGTAGATCGGGCCGCGGCCTTCCTTCATCTCATGGAGCATCAGGTGGTTGCGCAGGCAGGAGGCGGGCACCGCCGCCTGGCCATAGGGCGGGTAGTCGTTGAGCATCTCCTTGTTCTTGGTCATGTAGTCCTCGCCATAGGCGTTGGTCGCCTTGGCCTTGAACAGCAGGAACCAGGCGCCGACCGGGCCGTAGCCGTCCTTGAAGCGGGCCGGCACAAAGCGGTTTTCCATCATGGTCATTTCGGCGCCGGCTTCGGCCGCCATGGCGTAGGTGGAGCCAGCGTTCCACACCGGGTACCAGGCACGGCCTGCGCCTTCGCCGACCGAGCGCGGACGGAACAGGTTGACGCAGCCGCCAGCGGCCAGCAACACCGCCTTGGCCTTGTAGACGTGGATGGTGTTGTCGCGCACCGAGAAGCCGACCGCGCCAGCGATGCGCGAGGGGTCGTTCTTGTCGTTGATCAGCTTGACGATGAAGATGCGCTCTTCGATGCGCGCCAGCCCCAGCGCCTTCTTGGCGGCTTCGGCGACGATCCATTTGTAGGACTCGCCGTTGATCATGATCTGCCACTTGCCCGAGCGTACCGGCTTGCCGCCGTCTTTCAACAGCGGCAGGCCTTCCTTGAGCGACTCGGCGCCGTCGTGGCGCACGCCATCGGCATCGGTCTTCCAGATCGGCAGGCCCCACTCCTCGAACAGGTGCACGGAGTCGTCCACGTTTCGGCCGATGTCGTAGGTCAGGTCGTCGCGCGTGATGCCCATCAGGTCGTTGGAGACCATGCGGGCGTAATCGGCCGGGTCCAGATCCGGCCCGATGTAGGTATTGATCGCCGACAGGCCCTGCGCCACGGCGCCGGAGCGGTCCATGGCGGCCTTGTCGACCAGCTTGATCTTGAGATCGACGCCGGATTCGGCCTTGACGGCCTCGGCCCAGCGCATCATCTCGTAGGCGGCGCCGCAGCAGGCCATGCCGCCACCGATCAGCAGGATGTCCAGTTCTTCCTGGACGATGGTGGGATTTTCAAAAGTACCTTGTGACATGTCATTCACCTCTTAATTGGTCTGTGGAGCACAGTTATTTGCGGCGGATCAATTCGTCCGGCCGGCCGGCACGGTAGCCACCCATCATTTCCTTGGTGTACACGCCAGGGGTGGAGAGTTCAGCCATCTTTGGCATCGGCTTGCCGCCGTAGGGATCAATTGAGCCTTCGGCGGTAGTGCGAATCGGGAACTTGAAACGCTTCAAGGTGCCGTTGCGGAACTTGATGGTCCACATGATCGAGTCCGACCCGCGCAGCGGTTGCACCGACCCGCCCAGTGGCACGATGTCGGCATAGTGACGCACCTCGATCGCGTTTTGCGGGCAAATCTTGACGCAGGAATAGCATTCCCAGCACTGCTCCGGCTCCTGGTTCCACGCCTTCATGGCGTGGCCGGTTTGCGAGCCGTCCTTGTCCAGTGCCATCAGATCGTGCGGGCAAATGTACATGCAGGCGGTTTTGTCCTGACCCTTGCATCCATCGCATTTATCGGTTCTCACATAGGTTGGCATTTTTCATCTCCTTTTCAGGGTTTGGGGTTAACGGGATTCACTTGACATCGAGACTGGCGTAGTACTTGCGCAGGATGGCGAGCACTTCGGGCCGGCTGAACTCGGGCGGCACATCCAGTCCTTCGGACAGCGACTTGCGCAACTGGGTGCCCGAGACCTGCAGCCGGTCGGCATCGGTGTGTGGGCAGGTTCGCCCCGACGCCATGCCGCCGCACTTGTAGCACCAGAAGGCCACGTCGATCTTGAGCGGCTGCGTCTGCAATGCGCCCGGGGGTAGTTTGTCGAAGATGTGGTGCGCATCGAAGGGGCCGTAGTAGCTGCCAACGCCGGCGTGGTCGCGTCCGACGATCTGGTGCGAACAGCCGTAGTTCTGCCGGAACAGCGCATGCAGCAGCGCCTCGCGCGGGCCGGCGTAGCGCATGTCCAGCGGATAACCGGCCTGCACGATGGTGTTCTGGACGAAGTACTGGTCAACCAGGGTGCCGATGGCCTCGGCACGCACCTCGGCCGGAATGTCGCCCGGCTTGAGATTGCCCAGCAGCGAATGGATCAGCACGCCGTCGCAGGTTTCGATGGCCACCTTGGCCAGGTACTCGTGCGAGCGATGCATCGGGTTGCGCGTCTGGAACGCCGCGATCCTGGACCAGCCCAGCGCGGTGAACAGGGCACGCGTTTGCTTGGGTGTCTTGAACAGCTCGCCGTACTTTTCGGGGAATCCACCGGTGGAGAGCACCCTAACCGGGCCGGCCAGATTGACATCGCCCTGGCGCATCACCAGCCGCACGCCTGGGTGTTCCCAGTCGGTGGTGCGGAAGACCTTCGAGCACTCTTGCAACTTGTCAATGACATATTTTTCGGTCACCCGCATGGTGGCCAGCACGGTGCCGTCGTCCGGGTCCGTGAGGGCGATTTCGCTGCCGGTCTCGATCGCATCGGCTTCCCCCGTGGTTGCCGACAGCGTGATGGGAATGGGCCAGAACAGGCCGTTGGCCAGTTTCATGTCGTCGCACACACCGTTCCAGTCGGCGTGTGACATGAAGCCCTGTAGCGGCGTGAAGCCGCCGATGCCCAGCATGATGAGGTCGCCTTTTTCGCGCGAACTCACGCGCAACGCGGGCAGTGTCGTCGCACGTTGGCGTTCCAGCGCGAGCGCGTCGCCTTCAAGCAGTAGTGGCAACAGATCGCCGCCGCCGTGTGGATCAACCAGAGCCATGGTTTTTGTCCTTTCCTGTGTGTTGCACGCTCAGGCAATTGCCTGGTAGTAGAGGTTCTGCGGATGGTTCGCCTGGGCAAAGAAGAACCACCGCTCTGCCAGCAAACCGAGGTATTGCACGACGAAGGCGAGTGCCAGCACGCCAGGCGTTGCCGCCCACAGGCTGGCGGCCAGCAGCAGCGCGGGCACGGCAAACGCGGTGGCCAGAAACACCCACTTGACCGAGGCTAAGGTGGCGCGTGACTGACCGTGGAAGAACTCCCGCGTGTTGAACGAGCCGCCCATGAAGCCGGTCGCTTTTTGAACGATGTGCGGGTGCTTGATGCCAATGGCGGTTTGCAGCGTCGAGGTCGGACGCAGGCGCTTGTTGCGCAGCAGTGAAGCGGCACGACCGGCGCAGGCAAGCAGGGTGATGATCAGGGCCCAGAGCGTGAAGAAGCGCACCAGCTCTGGGGCACCGTGGGTCGCGAAGGCCGCAGCCAGCGTGAAGCCGGAGGCGCCGCCCAACAAGATGTAATTGATCACGGTCAGCGGGCTGTGCCACTCCTGCATGAAACGCATGCAGGCATAGACCATGCCGGTGGTCACAAACAATGCAAAGGCGAGCACCGTGCCCAGCACGCCCAGGACCACGCTGGCGTCGATCACGATGCCATCCGCCAGAGTGACCACGGTGGGATTCCACCCGGTGAAGTGGGCCAGGCCGTACAGCAAGGCCACGCCCATGAAGGCGGGCAGCACGATCACCTCGCGCGACAGCCACGAGGTGCGCCACATGGCGGCCGAGCGCCAGGCACGCTCGGGACGGCCCAGGTGAAAGAACGAACTGAACAGCCCCAGCGCGCTTAAAGCCAGTACCAGCAGCGTGCCGACGGCGTAGAACGACTGGCCGCTTTGCATCGGCAGCAAATTGAACAGGGCATAGGACTGCGCCGTGAACAGCGCCAGAAACAGCCCCTGTGCGGCGCCGATCAGGGTGGTGAGGAAAATGACGGAGAAGGCGGGTTTCATGATGGTCAACGCTTACCAGGACATCACGTCGTCAAGCGACGGTTCCGACTTGGCTGGTTTGGGCAGCAGGCCGTCGATCTTCAAGGGGTTGTCGGTACGGGTGAGTTCATCCACGTGGATGTGCATCGGCGTCTTGCGCCGTGGCAGGTAGTGGTTCGACGGGTGGGTGCCCCACTCCGGCATCAGCGTGTAGCCGGCGTTGTCACGGATCGCGGTCGAGACCACGGATTCAGGATCGTGGATGTCACCGAACAGGCGCGCACTGGTCGGGCAGGCCAGCACACAGGCCGGCTTGCGCTCGTGCTCGGGGCGCGAGGTGTCGTGAATGCGGTCCACGCACAGCGTGCACTTGGTCATCACCTTGCTTTTCTCGTCGAGCTCACGCGCGCCGTAGGGACAGGCCCAGGAGCAGTACTTACAGCCGATGCACTTGTCGGAGTCCACCAGCACAATGCCGTCTTCGGCTCGCTTGTAGCTCGCCCCGGTGGGGCACACCGGCACGCAGGGCGGGTCTTCGCAGTGCAGGCAGGACTTGGGAAAGTGCACGGTCTGCGTGTTGGGATACTGGCCCACCTCGAAGGTCTGCACGCGGTTGAAAAACGTGCCGCTCGGGTCCGCGCCATAGGGATTGAAATCGGCCAGCGGCCCGGCCGCGCCCGAGGTGTTCCACTGCTTGCAACTGGTCACGCAGGCGTGGCAGCCGACGCAGACATTGAGGTCGATGACCAAGGCGAGCTGTGTCACAGCGAGCCCTCCTTGCTTTCTAAGTGGGTCATGATTTCTTCCACTCCCCCTTGCCGGCAAAGAAGGCCTGCCAGGGCCGCGCAGTGGGTGTGCCGGGCGCGACAGGCACCGGCGCGAACTGCGGCCAGGTGGTCTTGGGCTCGTCCGCCTCGGCCTTGGAGATCCGCACGCGCACGTCGTACCAGGCCGCCTGGCCCGTGACCGGGTCCGAGTTGGACATGCTGGCCTCGCCGAGCTTGCCCGGCAGTTCTTCGCTGATCAGGTGGTTGAGCAGGAAGCCGCGCTGCGACTCGTTGGCGCCGGGCGCGAGGTGCCAGGCGCCAGCGGCCTTGCCGATGGCGTTCCAGGTCCAGACCGTGCCGGGTTCGACCGCCTCGGAATAGCTGGCCATGCAGCGCACCTTGCCCCATTCTGATTCCACCCACATCCAGCCGCCGTCTTCGATCCCGGCAGCGCGGGCAACGCGTGGATTGACAAACAAGTGGTTGTGCGCGTGGATCTGGCGCAACCAGGCGTTTTGTGAATCCCACGAGTGGTACATCGCCATCGGCCGTTGCGTCACCGCGTTGAGCGGATATTTCACCAGGTCGGCTTGCTGCGATTCGAGCGGTTCGTAGTAGAACGGCAAGGGATCGAAGTAGGTTTCGATGCGCTTTTTGAGGTGCTCCGGCGGCTTGCGCGACATGCCTTTGCCTTGCGCGGCGGTGCGGAATTTTTGCAGCACCTCCGAGTACAGGTGGATGATGATCGGCTCGGCGTAGCGCTGGATGCGGTTGCGCTGGGACCATTCAAGGTAGCCCTTGTTCCAGTTGCGCATGTACTGGTAGGAGGCGGGCAGTTTGTGCTGGTAGACGCAGTTGTTCTGCGCGTACATCTCCCACTGGCGCGGGTTGGGCTCGCCGCGCATGAACTTCTCGCCGCCCTTGCCGCGCCAGCCGGCCAAAAAGCCGATGCCTGAGCCGGGTTCGGTCTCATAGTTGATGATGAAGTCGGGGTAATCACGAAACTTGCGTTCACCATTGGGGCGCACGAAGGCCGGGAACTTGAGGCGACCCGCCAGTTCTATCAGTACCTCCTGGAACGGTTTGCAATTGCCAGTGGGCGGCACGACCGGGATGCGCACCGCATCGACCGGGCCATCAAACTCAGAAATGGGTCGGTCCAGCATCGACATCACGTCGTGGCGTTCCAGATAGGTGGTGTCGGGCAACACCAGGTCGGCAAACGCCGTGGTCTCCGACTGGAAGGCGTCGCAGACGACCAGGAAGGGTATCTTGTACTCGCCGCTTTTTTCGCCATCCGTGTGCTTGTCGTTGAGCATGGCGCGCACTTGCGACGTATTCATGGTCGAGTTCCAAGCCATGTTGGCCATGAACAGCATGAGGGTGTCGATCGGGTACGGGTCGCCGCGCCAGGCGTTGGTGATGACGTTGTGCATCATGCCGTGCACCGAGAGCGGGTACTCCCACGAGAACGCCTTGTCGATGCGCACCGGTTTGCCGTCGTCGTCCACAAACAGGTCATCCGGCTCAGCCGGCCAGCCCAAAGCCAAACCGTCTAGCGGCGTGTTCGGTTTGATCGCCAGCGGCGTGTTGGGGGTCTTGGCGCAGGGCGGAATGGGGCGCGGAAACGGTGCCTTGTGGCGAAACCCGCCCGGGCGATCAATGGTGCCCAGCAGCGTCATCAGGATCGCCAGCGAGCGCGTGGTGTGAAAGCCGTTTGAATGCGCCGCCAGCCCGCGCATGGCATGGAAAGCGACCGGGTTGCCGGTCACGGTGTCGTGCTCCTTGCCCCAGGTGTCGGTCCACGCAATTGGCAGCTCGATTTTCTGGTCGCGCGCGGTGATGCCCATCTCATGTGCCAGGCGGCGGATCACTTCTGCCGGAATGCCGGTGATGCCAGCCGCCCAGTCGGGCGTGTAGGCCTCCACGCGTTCCTTGAGCAACTGGAAGGCGGGTTTGACAGCGGTGCCGTCCGACAGCTTGAACTCGCCCAGCAGGAAAGGGTCGCAGCCCTCGCTATGCGTCACCACCGGCTTGTTGGTGGAGCGGTCCCACCAGAGTTTGTTTTGCGGATCGAAGCAGCCTTCTTCCTCGGGCACCTCGGTGCGCACGAACATGCCGAACTCGTCGTTGGCGGTGTTCATGTTGACCAACTGGCCGGAGTTGGTGTAGCGCACCAGAAACTCCCGGTCGTACAGGCCCAGCGCGATCAGCTCGTGGATCAGCGCCAGCAACAGCGCGCCATCGGTGCCGGGCTTGATCGGCAACCACTCATCGGCGATGGCCGAGTAGCCCGAGCGCACCGGGTTGATCGAGATGAAACGCCCGCCATCACGCTTGAACTTGGCTAGAGCGATCTTCATCGGGTTGGAGTGATGGTCTTCGGCTGTGCCCAGCATCACGAACAGCTTGGCGCGTTCCAAGTCTGGCCCGCCAAATTCCCAGAACGAGCCACCGATGGTGTAGATCATGCCGGCGGCCATGTTGACCGAGCAAAAACCACCATGCGCCGCGTAGTTGGGGGTGCCGAACTGGCGCGCGAACAAGCCGGTCAGGGCCTGCATCTGGTCGCGCCCAGTGAACAGCGCAAACTGCTTCGGGTCGGTGGCGCGGATCTTCTTCAGGCGCTGCTCCAGTATCGAGAACGCCTCTTCCCACTCGATTTCCTCAAATTCGCCAGCGCCGCGCTCGGCGCCGGCCTTGCGCCGCAGCGGTTGGGTCAGGCGCGCCGGGGAGTATTGCTTCATGATGCCCGACGAGCCCTTGGCACAGATCACGCCTTGGTTCAGGGGATGATCCGGGTTGCCCTCGATGTAACGCACTTCGCCGTTGCGCAGATGCACCCGGATGCCGCAACGGCAGGCGCACATGTAGCAGGTCGTGTTGCGCACTTCGGCGGTGGCGTCCGCCATCGGCTCGGCGCACGGATCATGAAGCGGTGTGGCGGACATTCAGTGGGCGCTCTTTTTTCAGGCGGGTGATCAATCGGGGGGCCTCGGCCAGCGCCGCATCACGTGCGAGGTGAGGGCTTGCAGACTGACCCTATTAGAGACAAGGGTATGTAGCCCCGTCTATAGCCGCCACGGGTGATCCGGCGTAGCCCAAATGGGTAGCGCACGTGCGCGGATATTGATGGAAGTCGTGACGCCCGCAGATACGTCGTGGCAGCATCGGGTTTTCACGATATATCAGCGATTGGTTATATAGTAGGATGATTGATTCGCCGCCACACCATGACAGCCGCCGCCGTAGTGCCCATCCGAGCCCCCGCTGAGGAGGCGCGCGCCGTCATATCCGGCCTCAGCACCGAGCTGGCCTCCAGTGGCGGTGATCTGGAGCCCTTGCTGGAGCGTTTTCTGGTCTCGATACTGCCGCTGGCCGGCGCCCAGGCCGGTGCGGTACGGGTGCTTGGTGACGACGGCCAGACGATGCGGCTGGTAGCGCAGTCGGGCCTGCCGGCACAAGTGCTCAGCGCGGAACGCCTGATGCAGCGTGACTGTGGCATGTGTGGCATTGCCGCCGGCACCGACGTGCTGGGCTGGGTGGACGACGTGCGGGCCTGCGCCCAGCACGGCACCGGGAGCTACTTCGGCGTGCAATGCAACAGCGTGCTTGCGATATCGCTGCCGCACGGCAACCAGGTGCTAGGCATCTACAACCTGTTCTTCGAGGCTACGCCCCAGATCGATCCGGCGACGCAAAACATCTTGCGCCTGATCGGGCAACTGCTGGGGCTGGCGCTGCACAACGCCCGCATCGAGCGCGAGCGACTGCGTGTGACGGTGATGAAAGAGCGCCAGGAAATGGTCAATGAAGTGCACGACGCCTTGGCGCAGACACTGGCCTACGTCAGGATGCGCCTGCCGCTGCTAAACGACGCCATGCTGGCCCACGACGACGCGCGCTCGATCAAGTATTTCTCGGACGTGAAAAACGCCGTTGGCGAGGTGCATGACAACTTGCGCGAGGTGATGACCTACTTTCGCACCCGCATGGACCCCCTGGGGCTTCTGCATGCGCTGCAGGGTCTGGCGCGCGGCTATCAGGATCGCACCGGCATCGCGCTGGAGTTGCGAAATTCGGCGCAGAATCTGAATCTGAGCGATGAACAGGAGGTTCAGGTGTTTCACATCATTCAGGAAGCGCTGGCCAACATCGCCAAGCACTCCATGGCCAAGCGTGCGCTGGTGGCGATTGACAGGACTCCGCGGCAACTGGAGTTTCTGATCGAGGACGATGGCTTGGGCATGACCGCGCCCTCGGTTTCAACCATTGTCACCAGTGCGCAGGGCATGTCGCCACCGGGCCACTTTGGTCTGGAGATCATGCAGGGCCGGGCACAACGCCTGGGTGGCAGTCTGGAGGTGGGTATGAAGGACGGCGGCGGCACCCGCGTGCGCCTGGTGATGCCGATCAACACCAAGCCGCTAGGGGCAGGCGTATGAGCAGTCCCCTCAAGGTCATGCTGGTGGACGACCACGCCTTGTGCCGCAGCGGCTTGACCGAGCTGCTTCAGCACCGTGGTGGCATGACCGTGGTTGGCGCCACCGGCGACCCGCTGCGGGTGGTACCGATGCTGCGCGAGCACCAGCCCGACCTGCTGGTGCTAGACATGCGCCTGGCCAACACCGACGGCTTAACCGTGTTGCGCCAGATTCGATCCGAGGGCCTGGAGACGACGGTGGTGGTGCTGACCATGAGCGACAGCGAGGACGACCTGTCGGCGGCGCTGCGCGCCGGTGTGCGGGGCTACCTGCTCAAGGACATGGAGCCTGAGGAGATGATCGACGCCTTTGGCCGGGCGGCACGCGGCGAGATGGTGGTGGGCTCGGCCATGACGCTCAAGCTGGCGCAGATCCTGCAATCGGGCCCCAAGAGCTCGGTCAAGGGCGACCTGGTGGCCTCGCTGACCGACCGCGAGCGCGAAGTGCTGAACCACGTGGCGCGTGGCCAGAGCAACAAGGTGATTGCCCAGGCGCTCGACATCAGCCACAACACGGTCAAGCTACACGTGCGTCACATCATGGACAAACTCAACCTGCGCTCGCG
>JAUXWC010000008.1 GCA_030685025.1 Rhodoferax sp. | reverse complement strand
GCCATCCTCGACCAATTGCGCGCCCACTTTCCCCACGCCCACTCCCTGCTTATGGACCGAGACACTTTGATGGCCCACACCACCCATTGGGGCCAAGAGCCTCAGCCCGCCCTGCGCGAGCTTGCTCGGTTGACCACCGACGAGGCCGCCCTGTTTGATGATTTGCGCAGCAACCGGCTCGGTCAGGGTGTGCGGTTGGAGCAAGAGCGCATTGGTTTTGGCCATGTGCAAGTGGCGCTCGCGAGTCTGTCGCCCGAGCTCGTGGGAACGCCCGCGTGAGCGCCCGCTGCGTGATGGTGCTGGGCACCACCAGCGGCGCGGGCAAGAGCTGGCTCACCACCGCGCTGTGCCGCCATTACGCGCGCCAAGGCTTTAAGGTGGCGCCCTTCAAGGCGCAGAACATGAGCAACAACGCCAGAGTGGTTGCTTCGGAAAGCGGGCAGGGCGAGATCGGTTCCGCCCAGTACTTCCAAGCGCTGGCCGCCCGGGCGGTGCCCGACGTGCGCATGAACCCCTTGCTGCTCAAGCCCGAGCGCGACACCCACAGTCAGGTGGTGTTGATGGGACGCGTGGATGCCGAGCTGACCGCCATGCCGTGGCGCGGTCGCAGCCTGAAGGTGTGGCCGCGGATCGCAGCGGCGTTGGACGAGCTGATGGCCGAGAACGACGTGGTGGTGATCGAGGGTGCCGGTTCACCGGCCGAGATCAATCTGTCGGATTGCGACATCGTCAACATGCGGGTGGCCTTGCACGCCAAGGCCGCTTGCCTGCTGGTGACCGACATCGACCGGGGCGGCGCGTTTGCGCATTTGTATGGCACCTGGGCGTTGCTGCCTGAGCAAGAGCGCGCCTTGCTAAAGGGCTTTGTGCTCAACAAGTTTCGTGGTGATGCGGCGCTGTTGGCGCCCGCGCCCGATATGCTGGAGAAGCTCACGGGCGTGCCCACGGTGGCCACGCTGCCGATGTGGTGGCAGCATGGCCTGCCGGAAGAAGATGGTATTTTTGATGATCGCAGTGTCACCGCCGGGGTGGTGACCAAGACTGTGGCGGTGGTCGCCTACCCGCATCTCAGCAACCTCGACGAGTTCCAGCCCCTCAAGAACGTGCCGGGTCTGCGTCTGCAGTGGGTGCGCAGCCCCTCGCAACTCGCCGGTTTGACTGTGGCCGACTGGATCATCCTGCCCGGCTCCAAACACACCAGCGGCGATCTGGCCTGGTTGCGCCAGCAGGGGCTGGACGCGGCCATTTCACAGCACGCCGAGCGCGGCGGCGCGGTGCTGGGCCTTTGCGGCGGCCTGCAGATGCTGGGCGAGGCGCTGATCGACCCGCATGGCATCGACGGCAACGCGCCGGGTCTGGGCCTGTTGCCGCTGGTGACGGTGTTTGCGCTGGACAAGACGGTGCGGCACACGCAGGCTTGCTTTGTGGCCGACATGGTGGCGAGCACCGGCGGTGCCGCGCACTCGCTTGGCGCGCAGGCAAGCCCCTGGGCTGCTCTGGCGGGCGTGTCAGTGACCGGCTACGAGATCCATCATGGTCAGACCCAGCAACACCCGGCCATGGCCGCCGCCGGCGAAGTGGCGCACGCAGTGCTGCCGCAGGGCCTGGGCTGGCGCAATGCTCGGGGCAACGTCCTGGGCGTGTATCTGCATGGACTGTTCGAAGACGCGCGCGTGTTGCAGGCCTTGTTTGGCGCCCGGGTGCCCACGCTGGAGGCCGTGTTTGACGGCCTGGCCGACTACATCGAGCGGCATTTCAAGCCCGGCGCGCTGACGGCTTTGCTGCACGCGGATTCATCTTCAGTCGATTCGCCAACCCCCTATTCATCAACCCCAAGGAAGGACTATCCATGACGTTCAACATGCCCACCCTGTTCGACATTCACGATCCGGTATTGACGCAGGCGCTGCGGCACAAGATCGACCATAAGACCAAGCCGCTGGGCTCGCTGGGGCGGCTCGAAGACCTGGCTTTGAAGCTGGGGCAGATTCTGGGCACGCACACGCCCGCCCTGCTGCAACCACAAATGGTGGTGTTCGCCGGCGACCACGGCTTGACGGCGCGGGGCGTGTCGGCCTTCCCCAGTGATGTGACCTGGCAGATGGTGGAGAACTTCCTCGCTGGCGGCGCCGCTGTGAGTGTGCTGGCGCGCCAGCACGGCCTGGAGTTGACGGTGGTGGACTGCGGCGTCAAGCATGACTTTCTGGCGGGCCTGCCCGAGGGCGCCACACGGCCGGGTTTGCTGGTGCGCAAGGTGGCAGCCGGCACCGCTGATTCGTCGCTGCACCAGGCCATGACGACGCGGCAGTGCCTGCAAGCGCTGGCCAATGGCCAGGAACTGGTGGAGCAGTTGCCCGGCAACGCGCTGCTGCTGGGCGAAATGGGCATCGGCAACACGTCGGCCGCGTCGCTGCTGTTGGCGCGTCTGGCCGGGCTGGACATTGCCCAGTGCACCGGCGCGGGCACCGGGCTGGATGCCCCGGCCGTGCAACGCAAGACCGAGGTGCTGCGCGAAGTGTTGCAACGCCACGCCCATGCCACGGCGCCGCTGGAGGCCTTGGCGGCATTGGGCGGTTTCGAGATCGCCACCATGGTGGGCGCCGTGCTGCAAGCCGCGCACCAGCGCCGGGTGGTGGTGGTCGATGGTTTCATTGCCACGTCGGCTGTGCTGGTGGCACACGCCTTGCAGCCGCTGGTGCTGCAGCGTTGTGTGTTTGCGCACCGCTCGGGCGAGCGCGGGCACGAGTTCATGCTGCAGCACCTGGGCGTGCAGGCCTTGCTGGATCTGGGGCTGCGCCTGGGCGAAGGCTCGGGCGGTGCGCTGGCCTGGCCGCTGTTGCTCTCAAGCTGTGCCATTTTGCGCGAGATGGCCAGTTTCGAATCCGCCGGTGTGTCCGAAAAATCGGGTACCGAAGCCGTCAAGGCATGAACGGTCTGCGCCACTACCTGTTGGCGATCCAGTTCTTCACCCGCATTCCGGTCACCGGGCAACTGGCGCAGTGGGTGGGTTACAGCCCGGCCATGCTGCGCGCCAGTGCCGCGCACTTTCCGGGGGTGGGCGTGCTGGTGGGCGCGGTGGTGGCGCTGTTCACACTGGGCCTGATGTTGGCACTGCCGGGCGGCCCGTTTGCGCCATTGGTGGCCGCGGCGCTGGGTACTGTGCTCGGCGTGCTGATCACCGGTGGCTTTCACGAAGACGGCCTGGCCGATGTGGCCGACGGTCTGGGCGGCAGCAGCGAGCGGGATCGGGCACTGGTCATCATGAAGGACTCTCGCGTTGGCGCCTTCGGCGCCATGGCACTGGTGCTGGCGCTGCTGACCAAGGTCGCGCTGCTGGCGCTGCTGGGTTCGGTCGACGCCGGTTTGATGGCGGTGGCGCTGTTTGCCGCGCACGTGTGCTCGCGCACCTGGCCGTTGCTGCTGATCCGCTTCATGCTGCATGTGGGCGACGCCGCGGGCTCCAAGTCCAAGCCGCTGGCGGACCAGATCAGCAGCGCCAGCCTGGGCGTGGCTGGCGTATGGTTCGCAAGCGCTGGCGCTTTGGTGCTGTGGCTGACGCCGGGCATTGCTTGGTGGACGCCCCTGTTGGGTTCCGGCCTGGCTTTGCTGTGGATGGGTCGTCTGTTCTGGCGCCGCCTGCAGGGCTTCACCGGCGACTGCCTGGGTGCCACGCAGCAGGTGTGTGAGCTGGCCTTCTACCTTGGCCTGGCGGTGTCCTTGTGAATCTCTGGCTGGTGCGCCACGCGCAGCCGCTGGTGGAGCCAGGTGTGTGTTACGGCGCAACCGACCTGGCGGCGGATGCAGCCGGCACCTTGCGCGCCGCCACCGCCGCAGCAGCGGTGTTGCCCATGGGCGCATGTCTGTTGACCTCACCGCTACGAAGATGTGAGCAGTTGGCCCAATCGCTATGCGGCCTGCGGCCTGATTTGACCTGTAGGCCCGACGCGCGCCTGGTGGAGATGAACTTCGGCTGCTGGGAAGGCCAGCGCTGGGATGCCATTCCGCGTGCGGCTTTCGACCCATGGATGGCCGACTTCGGGGGTCATGCCTTTGGCGGCGTCGAGACGGTCGATGCGCTGATGCAACGCGTTGCCTCGGTCTGGGATGAGTCCCTGCAATCGCCTAACGAGCAAGTCTGGATCACCCACGCCGGCGTGATCCGCGCGGCGACCCTGATCGCCCAGGGGGTGCGCCAGGTCACCTGCGGCAAACAGTGGCCGCGTGATGTGCTGGCGTTTGGCGAGTGCCGGGCGTTGGCGTTGGGCGCCAGCGCCGGACCCTGAGACATTGCCTTTTGAGGTCGACCGATTGACAATGCCTTGACCCAGGGGCCGTCATGAAAATCAATCTTCAACGCACGATCACCTCGCTGACCAACGCGCTGGACTTTGTTGGCACCGACGAATACCACCACGGCAAGCGCGTCGCCTTGATGGCGGTGGCGATCGCCAAGGAGATGAAGTGGCCGCCAGCGCGCTGCGAAAAAATGCTCTACGCGGGGATGCTGCACGACTGCGGTGTTTCACGCCTGCGGGAACACCGCGCCATCACCGAGACCCTTGAATGGGTAGGCGCGCAGGAGCACTGCCTGCGCGGTGCCGACTATCTGGCGGTCTGCCCGCCGCTGGCTCACTTTGCGCCCATCGTGCGCTGGCACCATACGCGTTGGGAGGCCTTGCCGCGTGACCACCCCGACGACGACTTGTGGCTTGAATGCAATTTGATCTTTCTGGCCGACCGCACCGACGTGCTGCTGGCGCCCTATTTTGTCGGCGCGACACTGAAGAACGAAGTGCTGTGGCAGTACCCCGAGGTGGTCGAACGCATTGCGGCACTCGGTGGCACGTTGTTCGCGCCGCAGTTGATCGAGGCTTTTCGCCGCGCCACGGCGCGTGAGGCGTTCTGGCTGGCGATGGACCCGGCCTACATCGAGGCGGAAATCGAAGACCACTTGCGCGCCGGGCAAGCGGTGGAGTTGGGCGCCGCGGACGCGGTGGCCGTGGCGGGTGTTTTCGCCCACACGGTGGACGCCAAGAGCGCCTACACGTTGGAGCACTCGACCCGTGTGGCCCGCATTGCGCGGTACCTGGCCCAGGAGTCTGGCATAGGTGGCGAGGATCTCGACAAGATCGAGATTGCCGGTCTGCTGCACGACATCGGCAAACTGCGGGTGCCCGAAGACATCATCGACAAGCCCGGACCGCTGACGCGCGATGAACGCGCCTTCGTCATGCGCCACAGTTATGACACCGGGCAAATCCTGAAGCGAATCTTCCCCGATCAACCGATTGCGCAGTGGGCCGCGATGCACCATGAAAACCTGCTCGGTACCGGCTACCCGCATCACTGCCAGGCCAGCGCCATCCCGCGCGAGGCGCGCCTGATCGCGGTGGCCGACATCTTTCAGGCCTTGGCCCAAGAGCGGCCCTACCGCGCGCGCATCGGCAAGGACGAGGCGATGTCGCGCATTGAAGACCTGTGCAGCCAGGGGCGTGTCGATCGCGACACGGTCACATTGCTGCGCGTGCAACTCGATCACTGCTATGCCTTGGCGGTGGACTAGCCCGCGTGGGTCGGCGCAGCCACGCGGGCTGAGCTTCGCGAGCGTGTGCAAACTGGCAAGCCCGTGTACGCATAGGACTTGACGGCTTGCGAGCCGTTGCCGCTGGCGGGTTCGATTAACCCGGCTGGTTCAAGATCGACCGGCCGATCTGGGTTCTATACTGCTGACGCAAGGGCCTGGTGCGCACGCAGTGCACTGAGGGTTTTGTTTTGGATCTGGAGCAAACATGCCTACATTGAGCGCCTTTTTTGAGTCCGCCAGGCTGCCGGTGATGACCGAGGTGGCGCACGCGTTGATTCGCACCTTGAATGACGAGTCGGCCTCGAACGCCCAGGTGGAGGCCATCCTTGCCAAGGACCCCGCGCTCACGGCCAACTTGTTGCGCATGGCCAATAGTGCCCAATTCGGATTAAGCCGGCAGGTGCTGTCCCTGGGCCATGCGATCAGCCTCGTGGGCATGTCGCGGATTCGGTCGCTGGCCTTGTCGACCAGCATCAAGGTGGCTTTTCCGGTGGTTGCGGGGCTGGACCGCACGGTGTTCTGGAAGTTCAGCATGGCCTGTGCCGCCTATGCGCAGTGGTTGGCAGGTGGCGTCGGCCTGGACCCGCAGCAGGCCTGGCTCGCCGGCATGATGCTGCGACTGGGCGAGTTGCTGATTGGTCAGCGCTTGCCCGAGAGCCTGGCGCAGATTGAAGTCGCGCCCAATCAGGCCGAAGTGCGCTGGCAGCGCGAGCAGCGCTTGCTGGGCTTTGATGAGGGTCAGGTGACAGCCGTGCTGGCGCGCCACTGGAACTTCCCGCAGGCGATCGTGATTGGCCTGCAAAGCGCCAGCGACCCGATGGCCGCGCGGCCTTTCGACGCGCTGGCCGGCGTGGTGCATCTGGCGGCCTTGCTGGCGGACCGCCCCGATCCAGACCCCGATGCGGTCGGCGACTTGCCCGTGTCGGTGATCAATGCGCTGAAGCTCGACCGCCTGTGGATGGTGAGCCGCTTTCCGAGTCCGCAGACCCTGGTGGATGTGACCGGCCTGTAGCGCATTGCACGCACCCCGAGTTCAAACACGCCGGCGACCGGGACCATCCGCCGAGCGGGCCCAGCCACGCCAGGCGTCGTGTTCGGTCAGGCCACGTGCACCACCACCAGCCAGGCGCTGGCGGCGGTCTTGCCCAGGTTGCGGATCGAGTGGGGCCGGTCGGCCGCGTAGCGCGCGGTTTCGCCGATCTTCAGGCGCTGCTTCTCGTCACCGCTGCGAACCTCCAGTGTGCCCGACACCGCGGTGAGGTGCTCGCGGGTGCCGTCTTCGTGCGCTTGGGACTCGAGCGCAGAGCCCACTTGCAGGCTAAGGTGATACCACTCGAATTGGCCAGCCAGATCAATCGGGCCCAAGATGCGCAATTCACACAACCCGTCAGGGCTGCGCAGAGAGGGGGTGGCATGCACCGCTACCAGGTCGATAACGGGCGCACTGGGCGCCGGTGTGTTGCCGAGCAGGTCGCCCATGGGCACCCCCAGCGCGTTGGCCAGGCGCCAGACCACGGCCACGGTTGGGTTGGCCTGGGCCCGTTCGATTTGCGACAGCATCGATTTGGAGACGCCGGCCCGGCGCGACAATTCGTCGAGCGACAGGGATTGCTGCTGACGTAGCGCGGCCAGCGTGTCGCCCACGCGCGGCGGCTCGGCGCTCGATGCATTGGCGGCTTTGGAGGGTCGGGTGGCCATGGTTTGCGGTGATGCGGTTTATTCGATATATTGCAACTTCGTTCGATATACTGCACAATCGCAAAACTGGCAGACACGCCATTGTGCACGACGGAACAGCCAACATCCAACATCCAACATCCGACAATCAGTTGAGGACAGAGCTAAAGGTCTGTCCCGCAAAGTGAACAGCCAACATCCGACAATCAGTTGAGGACAGAGCTAAAGGTCTGTCCCGCAAAGTATCAGGAGACCGCCATGACCACCCCACCCGACTTCCACGCCCACCTGCGCCAGGAACTGCAAGGAATCCGTGACGCCGGCCTGTACAAGGCCGAGCGGGTCATCGCCACGCCGCAAGGCGCGCACATCCGCACCGTGTTGCCCGATGGTTCCACGCGCGAGGTGCTCAACCTGTGCGCCAACAACTACTTGGGCTTGTCTTCGCACCCCGACGTGATTGCCGCCGCGCACGAGGCGCTGCGTACCCACGGCTACGGCTTGAGTTCAGTGCGCTTCATTTGCGGCACGCAAGACCTGCACAAAACGCTGGAGAGCCGCCTGTCACGCTTTTTGGGCACCGAGGACACCATTCTGTATGCGGCCGCCTTTGACGCCAACGGCGGCCTGTTCGAGCCGCTGCTGGGTGAGCAAGACGCCGTCATCAGCGACGAACTGAACCACGCCTCCATCATTGACGGTATTCGTCTGTGCAAGGCCAAACGCTACCGCTACAAACACAACGATATGGCCGACCTGCAGCGCTGCCTGGAGCAGGCCGCCAGCGAGGGCGCGCGCTACAAGCTGGTGTTCACCGACGGCGTGTTCTCGATGGATGGTACCGTCGCCAAGCTCGACGAGATGCGCGCACTGTGCGACCAGCACCGTGCGCTGTTGGGCGTGGACGAATGCCACGCCAGCGGCTTCATGGGGGCCACCGGGCGGGGTACGCACGAGTTCCGTGGCGTGTTTGGCAAGATCGACATCATCACCGGCACGCTGGGCAAGGCTCTGGGTGGCGCATCGGGTGGCTTCACCAGCGCGCGGCGCGAGGTGGTGGAACTGCTGCGCCAGCGCTCGCGGCCGTACCTGTTCTCCAACACGGTGGCGCCCAGCATCGTCGGCGCGTCCATCGCGGTGTTGGATCTGCTGGAGGGCTCCACCGCCTTGCGTGACAAGCTGGCCGACAACACCCGTTACTTTCGTGCCGCCATCACGCAGGCTGGTTTTGACATCAAGCCCGGCGAACACCCCATCGTGCCCATCATGGTGCTTGATGCCATACTGGCGCAACAACTCGCTGCGCGTCTGCTTGAATTGGGCGTCTATGTGGTGGGTTTCTTCTTTCCGGTTGTCCCCAAAGGCCAGGCGCGTATTCGCGTGCAGATCAGCGCGGTGCACGACCGCGCCGACCTGGACCGTGCGGTGGCCGCATTCAACCAGGCCGGCCGTGAGCTCGGTCTGGTGAAGTAGGGGGCCGGTTTTGGACACACGCATTCTTGTCATCGGCGCCAATGGCCAGATCGGCACTGAGTTGACCCCCGCGCTGGTGCAGCGTTACGGCGCCGACGCGGTGGTCACCAGTGACCTGGCGCCCGACGGTCGTGTGCTGGGGCTGCGTCACGAGGCGCTGGATTGCACCGAAGCCAGCGCTCTGGCCGAAGTGGTGGAACGCCACCACATCACCCAGATCTACCTGCTGGCCGCTGCCTTGTCGGCGCGTGGCGAGCAGCACCCCAAGTGGGCCTGGGACCTGAACATGAAGAGTCTGCTCAACGTGCTGGAGCTGGCCCGCACGCACAAGTTGCAGCGTGTGTTCTGGCCCAGTTCCATTGCCGCCTTTGGCCCATCCACCCCGCGCGACCACACGCCCCAGAAGACCGTGATGGACCCGACCACGGTCTATGGCATCTCCAAGCTTGCCGGCGAGGGCTGGTGCGCCTGGTACCACCGCACCCACGGCGTCGATGTGCGCAGCCTGCGTTACCCCGGCCTCATTAGTTGGAAGACCGCACCCGGCGGCGGCACCACGGATTACGCGGTCGAGATTTTTCATGCCGCCATCGAGCGCGGCCACTACACCAGTTTTCTGGCCGAAGACACCGCGCTGCCCATGATGTACATGCCCGATGCCATCCGCGCCACGCTGGAGCTGATGGATGCGCCCGTCGACCGCGTGCGCGAGCGCGGCTCTTACAACCTGGCTGGCATCAGCTTCACGCCAGGACAGATTGCGACGGCCATAGCCGCGCGGGTGGCCGGTTTCAAGCTGTGTTGCGAGTCGGATTTTCGCCAGGCCATTGCCGACAGTTGGCCGCGTTCGATCGACGACCAGGCCGCGCGGGATGACTGGGGCTGGCGCGCCCAGTACGACCTGAACGCGATGGTGCAGGACATGCTGGACAACCTGCGACCGACGCGCGGGCCCTGAGGCCCGGCGCACGCGCCGCGTGTCGACATCGCGCAGTATGGTTACAGTCGTGGCTCCCCAATCACTTGCGCAGGCGCCAAGACCTCCTGCTGAGACAGTTATGTTCCGCTCCCAATACCTCGACTATGCCGACCTCACAGCCCAGCTTTCGGCCTGGGCGCAGTCCTATCCGGACTTCGTCACGCTGTCCACGCTGGGCACCAGCGCCGCCGGGCGCGACATCCCCTTGCTGACCATTGGCCGCAACCCGGAGCAGTTCAGACCGGCGGTCTGGATCGACGGCAACATGCACGCCACCGAAGTGTGTGGCTCCAGTGTGGCGCTGGCGATTGCACAGGACGTGATCGCCATCTACCAGGGCCAAAACGAGGCCGGGGGCAAGCCCCTGCCGGCGCACATGGCCGATGCGATTCGCAACACGCTTTTCTATGTTGTCCCGCGCGTCTCGCCGGACGGCGCGGAGGCTATTTTGAAGACCGGGCGCTATGTGCGCTCCAGCCCGGTGAACGACCGGGCGAATCAATCGCACGCGTATTGGGAGGCGTCGGACGTTGATGGTGATGGCCTCATGATGTACATGCGCCAGGAAGATCCGCACGGTGAGCTAACGGAGCTGCGCGGTGACGATGGCCTGCCGCTGAGCCCGCCAGTCATGGTGCCGCGCCTGCCCGAGGATGCCGGCCCCTTCTACAAGCTCTACCCGGAAGGGCACATCGTCAATTTCGATGGCCAACGCGTTCCCGACCCGCATTTCCTGTCGGACAACTTGTACGACTTCAACCGCAACTTCGCACATCAGTGGAAGCCCGAGCCTGAGCAGGTTGGAGCCGGGCACTTTCCTGGCAGCGCCCCGGAGACCCGCGCCATCATGGAGTTCGCCGTTGGGCATCCGCACATCATGGCCTGGCTCAATTTGCACACCTTCGGCGGCGTTCTGATCCGACCGATGGGCGACAAGCCCGATAGCAAGATGGACCAGACCGACCTGGCCATGTACCGGCAAGTCGAGTCCTGGATGACCGAGCACACCGGCTACGCCACGGTGAGCGGCTTTCATGAGTTTCTGTACGAACCCGACAAGCCCCTGCATGGCGACATGTGCGATTGGGCCTACCACCAGCGGGGTTGCCTGGCCTATGTGGTGGAGTTGTGGGACCTGTTTGCCCAACTGGGCATTGCCCGCAAGAAGCCATTTGTGGACCACTATTCGCAGCTTGAGCGCAAGGACTTCCTGGCGCTGTGGAAGATGGACCGCGAGGTCAACCAAGGGCGCATCTTCAAAACCTGGCGCAAGACGCGGCACCCGCAACTGGGCGCGGTTGAAGTGGGCGGATTTGATGGGCGCGTGGGCATCAGCAACCCGCCGTACGAAAAGCTGGCGCAAACCTGTGCCGCGCAAAGTGCCGCCTTCTTGCGCGTCGCGGCACTGGTGCCGCAGGTCAGCGTGGAAGTCGTCACGGCGCAAAGGCTCGGCGATGCGCATACGCGGGTGGAACTACGGGTGGTCAACAGCGGCTACCTGGGCACCTATGGCCTGTCGTCCGCCAAGAGCCTGCCCCTGTCCGAACCGCTGCGGCTCACCGTTGAAGGCGATGCCGTGCAGATGGTGTCGCCCGCTCAGGGCGTCATCGACATTGGCCACCTGGACGGCTGGGGACAGGGTTTGCACCACGGTATCAGTATCTTCATGCCCTGGACACGCGGCAATGTGAGCGAGAAAAGAGTCACCCTGGTCGTCAAGGGAACTGGCCTATTGCAGTTGAAGGTTGGGAGCTGCCGTGTCGGTTGGCAGACCAGGTCGCTGTCCATCGATTGACCGGTGATGATGTTCCAGTGTCGCGCGGCTGGCTCATGGAATCCGAGCCCGGCATCGTCGGCGTCGCGCCGGCGCGGCGTGGGCGGGTCATGTTGACTCTGTTGGAAGTCGATTATTGGATTCGTTTTGTTTCGATCAACTTCACCAACGCCCACAACACGCGGTTGGCTGGCGTCGCCACGCCCAGCGCCGCGCCGCGCTGCACGATCAGGCCGTTGAGGTAGTCGATCTCGGTGTGCTTGCCGCGTGCCAGGTCTTGCGCGGTGGACGACAACTGCCTGGGCATGCTGCCGGCGAGCTTGTCCACCGCTGCGTAAACGTCGCCTTGCACCTGCACGCCCTCGGCCTGGGCCACGGCCAGGCATTCGGCCACCACGTCGCGCATCAGGTCTGTCACGCCAACGCCCGCCACGGTCTCGCCGTAGGGCAACTGGGTGATGGCCGAGACGGCGTTGTAGGCGCAGTTCAGGATCAGCTTGGCCCACAACGCGCCGCGCACATTGTTCGAGACCTCGGTGGGCACACCGGCCGCAATCAAGGCGCGTGCCACGGCCTTGCTGGACATGGACGCGCAGCGCAAGGGCTCGATCACCAGTTCGCCACGCCCATGATGCCGCACGTGCCCAGGGCCGGCCATTTCGGTGGCCACGTACACCACTGCGGCGGCCACGGCGTGTTGCGGCAGCACGGCGCGCAGCCGCTCGGCGTTGTCCACTCCGTTTTGCAGGCACAGCACCAATGCGTCGCTCGCCAGGTGCGGCTGGATCAGTGCGCCAGCGGATTCGGTGTCGGTGGACTTGACGCAGAACAGTACCAGTTGTGCACCCTGCACGGCGCTGGGATCGGTGCTGGCGGCCACGCGCAGGTGCTCGTCGAAGGTGGTGGTCTGCAGGCGCAGGCCGTCGCGTGCAATCGCCTGCACATGTTGAGGCCGCGCGATCAGCGTCACGGCGTGCCCGGCGCGCGCCAGCATGCCGCCGAAATAGCAGCCCACGGCGCCCGCGCCCATCACCGCGACGGTCAGGGAGGAAGAAGAAGTCATACCTGGCATTGTAGGAACGGCTCGGTCACACCCCACTGGGGCCAGTGGGAACGCCGCCACCGCATCCGTCCCAACGCCGCGCGGCAGCGGCTACGCTGGCGCGCGGTGGGAGTCCGTGGCGCGCACCAGGTCGCAGCTTGAGCGCTGCGCGAACACACCACCCGGCATGCCCCAACTGTGGGCGTAGCGAAGTCGACCGTTGGGGCTGACTTCAATCGTGATGTCTTCGCGGAACGCCTCCATGTTGTCGCGCGGGCCGCTTGAAAAGACCACCACCAGTGTGGCATCGTCCTGCGCGGTGTTGCTGGTTTCCGTGTGCGGCAGCACAAACGGCAGTTCGGCCATCACCGGCCATAGACACGGCATGCCTGCGGCGTTGTGGGCCAGCAGCGTGGCCTCGCTATGCACCCGCACGCCGTCCTCACGCGTGGCGGTGTAGTGCAGCATGAGCGCGCTGTTGTTGACCAGCGGCTGAACTTCCAGCGCGCCATGGAAGCGCTCTCCTTCGTGGTTGACACCGTGGCCGGTGTACTGGCCCGGGGTGCGCAGGAGGGTGGTGAGCAGGTTCATGGGGTTTGGTCGCGGTAGTTTTCGGCAAGGACGTGACGCTCAATCGACTCGATGGTCTGTTCGGGCCGTACTCGCCAATGGGCTGAGCCCGACATAGTGGACCATGCCCGAATTGTGTGCGATGGTTGCCGTCGAATGGCATTGCGTTGGCAACCTGGAAATCCGCCACGCCGCGCGCCGGTAGGTTTGACTATATGCATGTTGTATGCATAATGGGATTGTGGAAATTGAATTTGATCCCGTTAAGGCGCAAACCAATCTTCGAAAGCATCGAGTCAGCTTTGCTCACGCGGAGCAGGCGCTACGTGATCCGTTGGCGGTAACGATTGAAGACCCTGATGCCGAGGGTGAGCAGCGTTTCATTACTTTGGGAGTTGATGCCCTCGGTCGAATGCTGGTTGTTGTCCACACGCCGCGCGGAGACCGAACCCGGCTCATTTCCGCGCGTAAGGCCAGCCGGGGCGAAATGGAGCATTACTATGCGTAAAGAATATGATTTCAGCCAAGGCAAGCGAGGCGCCGTTCTGCCCTCGCTCGGTAAGACCCGCATCACGATCATGCTGGATGACGATGTCATTGAGTTTTTTCGTGCCCGTGCGGAGTCTTTGGGCACCGGGTATCAAACCATGATCAATACAGCTTTGCGGGCAACATTAGCACAGGCCAAGGTGAAGAAGAAGGATGATGAACCGTTGACCGTTGCCAAATTGCGGAAGGTACTTCGTGAAGAACTTCACGTTGTTTGAGGTCGGGACAGGTGGCTAACAAATCGCTCGATCCGACCCGCAACGGCAGGCTGCTACAGGCCCCCATTTCATTCTTGGCCTTACCCAGCCCGCCGCTGCGGTCGGCTCAGCTCCGGCGTTGGACCGCGGAAGAAGGGCTTCCCCAAATGTCTCATCAAACCATGACCAATATTGAAGCCCAGCGCGACATGCGCCTTGCCTATTTCTCAGGCGCTCCAGGCATGTTCGCTTCCGCCCTTGCTTGGTCGGTTGCAGGCATCATCGCACTTCAATCTTCCGCCTCCAATGCAGTTTTGGCCCTATTCGTTGGGGGTATGCTCATTCATCCCGTAGGTGTTTTACTTTGCAAGGCACTGGGTCGCCAAGGTAAGCACAGCAAGGAAAATCCACTTGGTGCGCTTGCACTTGAGAGCACCGTTTGGCTAATATTCAGCCTTCCCATCGCCTACGCTGTTTCTCTATCAAACGTGCTTTGGTTTTTCCCTTCAATGCTCCTCGTCATTGGCGGACGTTACTTCACGTTTCACACGCTATTTGGCCTGCGCATTTATTGGGTGTGCGGTGGTGTACTTGCATTTGCTGGCTATTTGCTGGCTGCTTCAAAGGCACAGCCGTACGTCAGCGCCTTTGCCGGTGCGGCCATAGAGGCCGTCTTCGCTGCCGCAATCACCTTGAGTGCAAAACGTGAAATGCGGTCTAAGGAATAGCGTTTATCAGCCGCAGGAGGTGCTCTTGGTTTCCACAGACTTGGCCGCGCGGCCGATAAACGCTATTCGTTAGGCGTCGCATGAAAACCCCACCCGAACGCATCGACGGCGTTCTCGTAAGGCTGAGGCGCGCTACACCTGAAGACGCTGCGGCGCTGTTCCTGGCCACCGCAAGTCCCGAGGTCATGAAATACATGGATTGGGCAGCGCAAGCAAGCGACTCCGAGACGCGCAGTCACCTTGAGGGCGCCGCGCAACGCTGGGCTGATGACACCGAGTAAGCTCTACAAGGCAATTCACCGCGTTCGCTCATGGAACTGGGACCTTTCCTCCTTGCTGCAAAGTCAGCCACTTACGCCGCTCAAGGAGACGGCGCGTCAGTCGAGCCACTGCTTGCCGACTCGAAACAACTCGAATACAGAGAGGGGCCGCTGCTCTACCGGGATATCTACGTTGGCATGTTTCGCTTCGTGGGTCAGGAGCTTGTGTATCGGTCCCGCCAGGCCGTCTGGTCGATGAGCTACGCCGGCGGCCTTACCGCCGGTGCGAATCGAGACCTGACTGAATCCATCTACGCACATCTTCGCAAGGCTCTGCTTGGCACGCCCGCATCGCTGCCTCTGCGTGGCCCGGCCGTGCTCGAAGATGGGAGCCTGCGCTACACATGCAGCACCAGCGGGTCCCTTGGCTGGTTCCACGGGGTGGAGAGCATCTTGCACAAGGGGAGTTTGGTTTACGAGCTCCGGTTCTCGGGGGGTAGCCTTCAGTGAGGCTGCAACGCTCGGCCCGTTTGCGGCGATGATGGTCCCATGTTGATTGGTGTTCTGTTTGCTTTGGCGGCCGGGCTGGTGTGGGGCCTGGTGTTTGTGGTCCCCTTGATGCTGCCGGACTACCCGGCGGCGGTTTTGTCTTGCGGGCGTTATGTGGCTTTTGGCTTGATCGCGTTGCCGCTGGCCTGGCTGGACCGGCGCAACCTGGCAGGCCTGGCGCGAGCCGACTGGCTCGAAGCGCTCAAGCTCTCCACCGTGGGCAACCTGCTGTACTACCTGTGCCTGGCGGCGGCCATCCAGCGCGCCGGTGGGCCTTTGCCGACCATGATCATCGGCACCCTGCCGGTGGTGATTGCGGTGTGCGCCAACCTGCGCAACGCCCGGCGCGATGGCCGCCTGCCCTGGCTCAAGCTGCTGCCTTCGTTGGGCTTGATCGCCGCTGGCATTGCCTGCGTCAACCAGGTCGAGCTGGCGCACCTGCGCGCACAGACCGATCTGGACCTGCCGCGCTACCTCAGCGGCGCGCTATTGGCCCTGGTGGCGGTGGCCTGCTGGACCTGGTACCCGCTGCGCAATGCCGACTGGCTGCGCACCCATGCGCAGCGCAGCCCGCGCAGTTGGGCCACCGCGCAGGGCCTGGCCACCTTGCCGCTGGCCCTGGCCGGCTACGCGGCCTTGTGGCTGTGGAGCGCTGCCGTGGGCACGCAACCCTGGGGCAACGGCGTTGCCTTTGCCATGCCGCTGGGGCCGCAGCCTTTGCTCTTTGTCGGGTTGATGCTGTCGATGGGTCTGCTGGCCTCGTGGCTGGGCACGCTGTGCTGGAACGAAGCCAGCCAGCGCCTGCCCACCACGCTGGCCGGGCAGTTGATCGTGTTTGAAACGCTGAGCGCGCTGGCCTATGCCTTCATGCTGCGCGGCGAGTGGCCGCAGCCACTCACGCTGCTGGGCATCGCCTTGCTGGTGGCCGGCGTGATCTGGGCCTTGCGCATCAAGCCGGTCTAGCCTAGTCGCCAGGCCTCGCTCAACCCGCTTCAACCCGATTGCGGCCCGCCGCTTTGGCTCGGTACATGGCGGCGTCGGCGCGTGCCAGCAGGCTGTCGGTGGTGTCGGCACTGGTCTGGTAGCTGGAGACGCCGATGCTCACCGTGCAGCCCAGTTGGACGGTGTCCGCTTCGCACGCCGCGCGGATCCGCTCGGCCACCATCAGGGCATCGGGCAGGGCGGTTTCGGGCAACAGGGCGACGAACTCTTCACCACCAAAGCGGCCCAGTTCGTCACCTCGGCGCAGCAAGCCGTTGACGATGTCCACGAAGCGGATCAAAACCTGGTCGCCGGCTTGGTGGCCGCGTGTGTCGTTGATCGCCTTGAAGTGGTCCAGGTCCATCAGCAGCAGGGCCGTGCTGCGGCCATGGCGGCGGCAGCGTTCCAGTTCTTGCTCGCAGGAGTCGTTCAGGTGGCGACGGGTAGTGGCATTGGTCAGTGAATCGTGGGTGGCGAGGTGTTCGAGTTCGACCCGCAGGCGGTGGGTTGCGAGCAACACCATGCCGATGGCGAGCAACAGCATGATGAACGGGTAGGCGGTGATGTAGAGGAGGTTGGGCCACGAAGGGTCGAACAGATTTTGGCCAACCGGCATGGCGGCCGCCGTGACGAAGCGCAGCAGTTCGTTGAGCGTTGCCAGGCACAGGATGAAAACCACGAAGCGGTCGCTGAAGGTGCCATAACCATGGCGGGCATACAGATGCGCATGGATCCCGAACAAATAGGCCAGCGCCAGCGTCAAGACCAGCGTGCGCGAACCGTAGGACGAATCAACAACGGTGAACCATAGCAACACCAGGTTGACCAGCGCAATGAGCACCAAATTTGGCAGCAGGCGGGGCGGCTGATTGACAAAGCGCTGGCTACCGACAAAGGCCAGATAGGTGCCCGCGGTGATCAACAAATTCGGCACGGCCACCGTCACCAGATCGGGCGCCTGATCCCGCATCGAGGCTAACACGCCAGCCGCGAACAACAACAACAGGGTCAGCGACCACTCCCCAATGCCTTTGATCGAAGCCGGGTAGTTGCGGCGCATGAAAAACAGCACGAGCGACATCAGTGCACCCATCAGACTGACCAATGCGATGACGGTGCGGGAGTCGATGGCGCTCACGCCGAAGGGTCCAGAAGCTTCATGGCTCCATTGTCGTCATTCAGCGCGCTTGCGAGCATCGGATCCGTGACCGAACGAGTCAAGAAGGCAACAAACTCCGGACGCGGGCGTCCCGAGCTAGGCAGGCGCCGGGGTTTTGTCGGGATGGTCGCAGTAGCAGCGCACGCCGCATTGCCAGCACTTGGGCTGGCGCGCCAGGCAGACATAGCGGCCATGCAGAATCAGCCAGTGATGGGCATCCACCAGGTAGGCCGGGGGCACGCTCTTCAGCAGGGACTGCTCTACCTCCAGGGGGGTCTTGCCCGGTGCCAGACCGGTGCGGTTGCCAAGCCGGAAGATGTGCGTGTCCACGGCAACAGTGGGTTCGCCAAACGCCACATTGAGGATGACGTTGGCGGTCTTGCGCCCGACGCCGGGCAGGGCCTGCAGCGCCTCGCGGCTGCGCGGCACCTGGCCACCGTGCTGCTCGATCAGGATCTGGCAGGTTTGCAGCAGGTGCCTGGCCTTGCTGTGGTACAGGCCGATGGTCTTGATGTACGCCTCCAGCCCGTCCAGGCCCAGGGCCAGCATTTTTTGCGGCGTGTTGGCCACGGCAAACAGTTTGCGCGTGGCCTTGTTGACGCTGACATCGGTGGCCTGCGCCGACAACAACACCGCCGCCAGCAGCTCGAACACCGAGCCGTATTCAAGCTCGGTCACCGGCTGCGGGTTGGCCGCCTTCAGGGTGGCGAAGAAGCCCTCGATGGCAGCCGGTGTCACGCCCGACAAGCCTCAGGCCAGATGGCGCAGCTCGCGCAAGGCCACCGACACCGGGGCCAGGTCGGGGCTTTGGGTGCTGATGTTGGCCAGCAGCTTGCGAAGCCGCTCAACCGCCATGCTGTGCTGGGCCACCCAGTCGGTCAAGCCACCGCTGCGCGCCAGCAGACCGCGGGTGATCTGGCTGGCAATCGAGTACACGTCGTCGCGTGCGCTGCCACGCGCCTGGGTTTGCCACAGTGTGTCAGTGGGCAGGCGGTTGATCTCGCTGCGCCAGGCGGTCAGACCCAGCTCGGCGTCGACGCCGAAGTAGGCGCGTGCTGCCTGTTCCAGGCCGGTGTTGGCGCTTTGCGCCAGGTCCACCAGGTCCAGGGCTGGGAAGATGAATTCCAGCGCGGTCAGGTTTTGCGCCAGGTCGTGCTCGACCCCGGCGTCCACCAGGGTCTGGGTGGCACGCTGCCAGTTTGCATTGGCCTGGGTCGGCAGCCAGTCGCTCAGGTTGGCGCGCAGCTCGCGCGCGCCGGGCTGGTAGCGTTGAATCAACGTGGGCAGGTCGGTGCTTTGCGAGCGCACGCGCAGCATCCAGCGCGAGGCGCGCTGCGCGATGGCGATCAGTTGGCTGAGCAGATCGAGTTGCAGCGCGGTCGAGACCTTGTAGTCCAGCGCGTCGATCTGGTCCCACAGCGGCTCCAGGCCAAAGATCTCACGCGCCAGGGTGTAAGCGCGCACCACGTCGGCCGCGGTCGCGCCGGCTTCGGCCGCAATGAAGTTGACAAAGGTCGCACCGGTACGGTTGACCACCGTGTTGGTGATGAAGGTGGCAATGATCTCGCGCTTGAGCGGGTGCTTGGCAATGGCATCGCCAAACCGCTCGGTCAGCACCTGCGGGAAGTAGGCCTTGAGCGCACGGCTGAAGTAGGGATCGTCCGGCAGGTTGCTGGCTACCAGTTCGTCATACATCGACATCTTGGCGTAGGCCAGCACCACCGCACCCTCGGGGGCGGTCAGGCCCTGTTTGCGGGCGCGTCGACGGGCAATCTCTTCATCGCTGGGCAGGAACTCGATGGCGCGGTTCAGGCGCCTGGCGCCTTCGAGCCACTGCATCAGGCGCTGCTGGCCGTCAAGCGCCCACATCGGGCGGTGGCAGGCCACGTCGAGCGCCTGGGTCTGGTAGTAGTTGTCGGACAGCACCAGGTGGCCCACTTCGTCAGTCATAGAGGCGAGCAGGTCGTTGCGCTGCTTGAGTGTCAGGTCGCCCGCTTCGACCACGCGGTCGAGCAAGATCTTGATGTTGACTTCGTGGTCGGAGCAGTCCACCCCAGCCGAGTTGTCGATCGCGTCGGTGTAGATCAGGCCGCCCTTTTGCGCGTACTCGATACGGCCATTTTGCGTGCAGCCCAGGTTGCCGCCTTCGGCCACCACCTTGCAGCGCAGCTCGCCACCGTTAACGCGGAAGGCGTCGCTGGCCTTGTCGCCGACCTGGGTGTGGGTCTCGAACGCAGCCTTGACATAGGTGCCAATGCCGCCGTTGTAGAGCAGGTCCACGGGTGCTTGCAAAATCGCCTTGAGCAGCTCCACCGGGGTCAGATCCTCGGCTTCGATGCCGATCACGGCACGCGCTTGCGGGCTGAGCTTGATCGACTTGGCGCTGCGCGGGTAGATGCCGCCGCCCTCGGAGATCAGGCTCTTGTCGTAGTCGTCCCAGCTCGAACGCGGCAGTTTGAACAGGCGCTGGCGTTCGGCAAACGAGCGCGCCTCATCCGGCGAGGGGTCGATGAAGATGTGGCGGTGGTCAAAGGCCAGCACCAGCTTGATGTGTTCGGACAGCAGCATGCCGTTGCCAAACACGTCGCCCGACATGTCGCCAATACCGGCCACCGTGAAGGGCGTGGTCTGGGTGTTGATGGACAGCGCACGGAAATGCCGCTTGACCGACTCCCAGGCACCACGTGCGGTGATGCCCATTTTCTTGTGGTCGTAACCCACCGAGCCGCCCGAGGCAAAGGCGTCGCCCAACCAGAAGCCGTAGTCGTGAGACACGCCGTTGGCGATGTCGGAGAAGGTGGCGGTGCCTTTGTCCGCCGCCACCACCAGGTAGGGATCGGCCGGGTCGTGGCGCACCACGTTGGCGGGCGGCACGCTGGCGCCTTGCACCAGGTTGTCGGTCAGGTCCAGCAGGCCTGAGAGGAACAGCTTGTAGCAGGCCACGCCCTCGGCCATGTAGGCGTCGCGCTCGCTGGCCGGCGGGGCGTTTTTCAGAACGAAGCCGCCTTTGGAGCCGACCGGCACGATAACGGTGTTCTTGACCTGCTGCGCCTTGACCAGGCCCAGTACTTCGGTGCGGAAGTCCTCGCGCCGGTCGGACCAACGCAGGCCGCCACGGGCGACCTTGCCACCACGCAAGTGCACGCCTTCGACGCGGGGCGAGTAGACCCAGATCTCGAACAGCGGTTTGGGTTCGGGTACGCCGGGCACTTCGCGCGGGTTGAGCTTGAAGCTCAGGTAAGGTTTGCTGGCGCCGGCCGGCGTGGTTTGCCAGGCGTTGGTGCGCAGCGTGGCCAGTACGGTGGTGTAGAACTGGCGCAGGATGCGGTCTTCGTCCAGGCTGGCGACGGCGCTGAGCTGCACCTCGATGCGTTGGCCCAGTTGTTGTTGGGCTTGCAGGCGCTCGGCCTCCAGTTCCGGGTCGAAGCGGGTCACGAACAAGGCGCTGATGTCTTGCGCAATCGCGGCGTTCTTGTTCAACGTGGCCTCGATGTAGCTCTGACTAAAGGCAAAGCCGAGTTGCTTGAAGTAGCGGGTGTAAGCGCGCAGCACCGAAATGGCGCGCGCGTCGAGCGTCGTGACCAGCACCAGCTTGTTCAAATCGTCACTCTCGACCTCGCCCCTCCAGGCCTGCGCAAACAGCGCCTCGAAGCGCGCCTTGACGCTGGCCAACTCGGTGCCCGGCGGCAACTGCAAGCCCAGATCATGGATCCAGAACACATCGGTCTCGTTGCCATGCCCATTGCCGTGACCAACGCGGTAGGGGTGTTCGTCCAGCACCCGCGCACCCATGCGTTCGAGCACAGGCAGCGAGTCGGACAGGGCGACTTTGGCGGTGTTGTAGATCTTGAAACGCAGCATGCCCGGCCCGGCGTCCAAGGGGCGGTACAGCTTGACCGCCAGGGGCGAACTGGGCGTCAGCGCGGCCAGCACCTGCGTGTCTTCGGCGGCCACCTGCGCCGAGAAATCTTCGCGGTAGGCGGTGGGGAAGGCGTTGGCAAAACGGTGCGCCAGGCTCAGGCCCTGGCCTTCGCCATGCATGTACAGCAGCTCCTGCGTGCAGTCGTCCTCCCAACGCTGGGCCAGGCGGGCGATGCGGGCTTCGAGCGCCCGCAGATCAAGGTGCTGCGGGGCCTGGTCCTTGGCGCGCACCAGGTAGTGAATGCGTGCCAGCGGGCTGTCGGTCAGCATCGGGGTGAATTCAAGCGACTGGCCGTTCAGGGCGGCGCTGAGTTCATGGCCGATCTTGATGCGCAGCTCGGTGTTGTAACGGTCACGCGGCACAAACACCAGCACCGAGGTAAAGCGGCCAAACGGATCGCGGCGCAGGAACACGCGGGTGCGCTGGCGCTCCTGCAGGCGCAGGATGCCGATGGCGTGCTCGGTCAGCGTGGCGGTGTCGATCTGGAACAGTTCGTCACGCGGGTAGGCGTCCAGAATCGCCTGCAGCGACTTGGCGGCGTGGCTGTCGGGTACCACGCCGGCGGAGGCCATCACCTGGCCGGCGCGCCGGCGCACTTGCGGAATCTCGCTGACCAAAGCCGAGTAGGCGGTGGAGGTATACAGGCCCAAAAAGCGCGCTTCGCCCACCACCTGGCCGGCTTCGTCAAAACGCTTCACGGCGATGTAGTCCAGCCAGGCAGGACGGTGCACGGTAGCGCGGGTCATGGCCTTGGTGACCAACACCAGTTGGTCCGAGTCGAGCAGCGCCACTGCGTCGGCCGGCAGGCGGCTGGTGGGGCTTTGTGGCGCACCGCGCAATACGCCCAGGCCGGATTCGGGCACGGCCACCAGGCTGATACTGTCGCCCTCGCGCACCAGGTTGTAGTCACGGGCACCCAGGAAGGTGAAGTGCCGGTCTTCCAGCCAGCGCAGGAAGTCAATGCCCTCCTGCTGGTTGTCCGAGGACAGCTTGGAGTGGCTGGACGCGGCGCCCACCGCTTGCAGCCGCGCCAACATGGGGCGCCAGTCCTGCACCACGGCGCGCACGTCGCCCAGCACGCGCGCCAGGTCATCGGCCAGGGCGGTGCGGTCGGCGTCGCTGACGATGCGGTCACATTCGACCAGGATCAGCGACTCGATCGGGCTGCCGGCTTCACCGTGCGGGGTGGCGTGGCTGGTCTTTTGCAGGCGACCCTGCGCATCGCGCTGCACGGCCAGCAGGGGGTGAACAATCCAGTGCGCCGTGCGGCCGCTGCGGTTCACCGCCATGGTGACCGAGTCGACCAGAAAGGGCATGTCGTCGTGCACGATCTGAATCGACGTGTGTTCGCTTACGAACCCGTCTTCGGCCAGGGTGGCATTGAACACACGGATCTTGGCTTGCTGTGCCGAGCGTGCCGATTCGAGCAGGCGCCAATGGGCATTGGCAATCGCAAACAGGGTGGCGGGGCCACGGGTCTGGATCTCGTCAGGATCGGTGTTGTCGAAGTAGGCCAACACGAAGTCAGTCAGGCGGTTGGCAGCGGGGCCGGCGTGTTCCTGGGTATAGGACAGCAGCTCGGCGAGCGCGGGAGTGGACATGCAAAGTCTCCGGTTATCTTGTGGATGTCGCGGATTCTAGGCGCGCGTGCACAGCTTGGGGGAGCCTAGATCGGCAATTCATGGATTCATGCAATAGATGCATGCGACTGAAGATCGTATTTTGCAGAACAAATTGTGACCGCAGGTTTTATGCCCGGAATGCCAATCCAAGGCTGTAAAGGTGTGGTAATTTGAGGCGACAATCGAAGTGCGCACAATGCCCTTGCTACCTAAATCGGGACATTCACCATGCAATTTGCCACCCGCCTGCAAAACGTCGAGACCTCGGCCATCCGCGAACTGTTCAAGCTGCTGGGCAAGCCCGGCATCATCAGTTTTGCGGGCGGCTTTCCGGACCCCGCGCTGTTCGACGTCGAGGGCATCCGCCAGTCCACCCAAGCGGTGCTGGGTAGCGCCGGCGCCGGCTCGGTACTGCAATACGGTGCCACCGAAGGCTGGCAGCCCCTGCGTGAGCGCCTCAGCGCCTTCATGGCTGCGAAGGGCGCTGCCGTCGCGCCGGATGGCCTGATCGTCACCACTGGTAGCCAGCAAGCGCTGGATTTGATCGGCAAGACCATGATCTCGCCTGGCGACAAGGTGATCGTGGAAGCCCCCACCTTCCTGGCCACGATCCAGTGTTTTCGTTTGTACGGTGCGCAGTTGATTGGTGCACCGATTGACGCCAACGGCGTGGATGTCGGCAAGCTCGAAGCCCTGATTGAAGAACATCACCCCAAGCTGGTCTATCTGATTCCGACCTTTGGCAACCCCAGCGGCGCCACGCTGAGCCTGGAGCGGCGCAAGCGCATTCTGGAACTGGCAGTGCGCACTCAAACCCTGATCGTGGAAGACGACCCTTACGGCGAGTTGTACTTTGACCAGCCGCCGCCGCCCAGCATGTTGGCCCTGAGTGAGCAGGTGAGCGGCAGCCGCGACTGGCTGGCGCACTGCGGCAGCCTGAGCAAGGTGCTGAGCCCCGGCCTGCGCGTGGGCTGGTTGATTGCACCGAGTGAACTGCTGGCCAAGGCGACCATGTGCAAGCAGTTCAGTGACGCCCACACCAGCAATCTGACGCAGGCCACTGCCGCGCACTACCTCACGCTCAATCGACTGGGCGACGCGCTGGGCGTGGTGCGCAAGACCTATGCCGAACGCGCGCGGGTCATGGCGCAGGCCTTGCGGCGCGAACTGGGGGGTGCCATCGAGTTCAACCAGCCCCAGGGTGGTATGTTCTTCTGGGCCAGGTTGACACAGGGGCGCAACGCCGCCGACTTCGCCAAGCGTGCCATCGACCAGGGGGTGGCTTTTGTACCGGGGGCGCCGTTCTTCGCGCACGACCCTGACCTATCGACCTTGCGCCTGAGTTTTGCCACCGCGGATGTCGCCAAGATTGAAGAAGGTATTGGCCGCCTGGGCCGGGCGCTGTAGCACTAGGTATCAGAGCGTAAACGTGAACCCGTCGATCAACGCACCGGGCGTGCGTGAGCCACCCAGCGCCCGGTGGAAGTAGGTGTCGACGGCGGGGTCAATCTCGGCATGGTCCGTCAGCGCCATCAGTTTGCTACCCAAGGCGCTGTACAGGCTTTCGTCCCAACGCAGATCCTTGATGGGCCCGACGATTTCGCCAGCCTCGACCCAGAAGCAGGCGTAGCGCGTCATGCCGGTGACGCGGGCGGACACCGGATCGCTCCAGTTGAGGTAGTGCAGGTTGGACAGGTACAGGCCGGTGCCGAGTTCTTGCAGGATGTCGGCTTCGCGCAGAGAGCCGGGTCTGACATCCAGCGCGCGCGGGCCTTCGCCGTCGGCAGCGCCATTGGCCAGCAGACCATACTCCTTGGCCGTGCGTGAACTGACCAGCATGGAGGACAGCGCACCCCGCTCAATCAACGGCAGGGTGGTGGCGGACACCTCACCCAGGCTGTTGAAGCGCGGGGTCAAACCGAGGCCAAAGTTTTCGTCAACATTCAACATGGGCGACAGGCTGAGTTCTTTCTCGGCGAGTTTCTTGAACGGGCTGCGGCCCTGCTTCCAGGCCGAGGCGGACAGTGCGTTCCAGCCCATCATGCCGACCAGATCAGACAGCGCGCGCGGCGCCAGGTAGGTGCGGTAGGCGCCGGGCTGGACGTTCTGTCGCGGCTTGCTCAGCAACTGAAGCAGGGTCTTGGTGCGTCCCAGATTGGCTGCCCAATCGGCTGCGTTCCAGTGCGAACCGGCGTAGCTGCCCTTGGCCGCCTGGGGCCCGTTGTAGATCGAATAATCCAGAAAAAACGTCTCGGTGGCAAACCAGTGGCGCTGGCCCTTGGAGTTTTGATTGCCCCGCACGACGGTGCCACCTGCGTAGAGTCCGGCCAGGTCGCAGCCCTCGGCCGGACCAACCACCGCGGGCACCACCTGCTCGGGTGCCAGCAAGGCGCCGCGAAATTCTTCACTGCTAGAACCATTGTTCTCGATGGGGACCTGATGGGGATCGACCGGCAGCACCAAGACCTCTTGCCTACAGTGCTCCAGCAGACGTGTCAGGGCGGCTTGATCTGACTCGAAGTTGCCCGTCAGCGTGCGGCTTTTCTCGACTGTGCGACCCCGGCTTTGCAGGCGTAGCGACAGGCTTGACTGTTCCACATCGGTGTTTTGGCGCACGCGGTTGCCATTGAAGCGCACAAACAGCGTTTCTTCGGCGTTGAGGTTGAGGGTCAGTTCCTCGCCCGCTGTGAGCTGGCCCAGCAGGTCCGCGCCGAGCCGGTCGAAATGCACCTGCACGCGGTTGATGAAGTCATGGGCGCTCATGCTTGACCCCCGAACACTTCCACATCCCGGAACAGGCAAGGCGGCGAGGCGTGCCCCACACGGATCACCTGGCTGGGCTCACCCTTGCCGCAAAACGCCGTGCCATGCACGGTATCGTCACGGCCAACGGCCGCAAGGCGGCTCCAGAAGTCCACCGTGACCCCACGGTAGTTTGGGTTGCGCACCAACTTGCCCAGCTTGCCGTTCTCGATCAATTGGCCGTGCTCGCAGCCGAACTGGAATTTGTTGCGGTAGTCGTCAATCGACCAGGAGCGGTTGGTGCTCATCAGCACACCCTGTTCGACCTGGGCAATCAGCTCGTCAAGCGTGGCGTTGCCCGGCTCAAGGTTGATGTTGGCCATGCGGTCGATTGGGGCGCGGTTCCAGGAGGCAGAGCGGAAGTTGGCCACCCCGGGCAGGCCCGAACGGGCTTGCGATTCGAGCGAACCCAGGCCGCGTTTGAGAACGCCGTGCTCGATCAATAGCTCCTTGGTGGCGCGGTGGCCGCCATCGTCGAAGTCGTAGCTGGCAAACTCATGCGCCTTGGTCGGGTCGAAGGACACGTTCATCAGCGCTGAGCCGTACTGGAGCTGGCCGAAATCCTGAGGCTTGACAAAGCTCCAACCCGCGTAGTTGCGCTCGTCGCCCAGGATGCGGTCGAGCTCCAGCGGATGGCCAATCGACTCGTGAATCTGCAGCATCATCTGGTCGGGCATCAGGATCAAATCCATGCGGCCACTGGGGCAGTTGTCCGCATGCAGCAGCGCCAGTGCGTCTTGCGCCACCTGCTGCGCTTGCCGTACCAGCGTGTCGCGGTCGAACACTTCGCCACCAAACTGGCCGGTGTGCGACCAGGTGCGTGTTTGTGACTCCAGGCCCTCGGCCGCCGTGGCGGACAGTGTGATGTCGACCAGATCAAAGCGCTGGTGGGTGTTGCTTCCGCTGGACGACAGGTAGTCGATGTCGGTCTGGACCAGCATCGCGCTGGCGCTGCGGTTGACCAGCAGGTCCGACTGTTTCATTGCCTGGGAGGCTGCCAGCAGGCAGTCGGTGATCTCGGCCACGCTGGTGTTGTCCAGTGCAGTCTGGCGTGGGCTGTGGTAGCTGCCGCTGGCGTGCGGGCGCTGGCTGGTGGTGAACCGGTGTACCTTGTGTGCACTGGTGGCGCGGGTGGTGGCCAGCGCGCGGTCAAAGGCGCGCTGCAGGCCTGCCAGGCTGAGGTCGGCGGTCGCCGCATAGCCAAAATGTCCATCCACCAGCACCTCGCACATCGCTCCTTCTTCGAGGTTGCTCTGGTTGCGTTCCGGGCGATCATTGCGCACGCAGCGTTGGGTCGTGGTCTCGCTGGAGTGGCGCAGGGCGGCCCATTCGGCCGATGACAAGGCGTGGCGCAGGGCGGCCTCGAAGGGTAGGGTGGTAGGCGACATGGTGAAGCCCGGACGCGGGCGTGACGGATGTAAAAGCCTGCTATTGGAGCATGGTTCCATGCGCGCCGCTGGCGGCGATGTAACAGCCTGTGGCAGGGCAAAGTTTCGGGTGCGATGGACCGACCGCCAACATCCGACAATCAGTTGAGGACAGAGCTAAAGGTCTGTCCCGCAAAGTCTCATAATTGCTCGTCAATCGAGCGGCACGCAACTTTCATGAACCCAGGAACCACTTTCGCCAAGACAGACAAGGGCAAAGTCGAGATGGCCGAGCGCAGCGGTGACCTGACTGCGGTGCAGCGCCGCCTGCTGATTCTGATTGACGGCAAGAAGAGCGAGAACGATCTGTCGGCGTTTGCCCGGGGTGGCGAATTGGACGATGCCCTGGAGCAGCTCTTGCGGCTTGGTCTGATTGAGCCGACCAGTCAGCTTGCCAGCCTTCAGCCCATCGCGGCAGAGGGTTTTGTGGCCGCGTTAGAGAGGGGGCCGCCACGCCCGGCCACCAGCGTGCCCGAGTTCGAGAAGCTGCGCGACGCGGCGTCGCGTTTTGTCTCGGAGCGGCTGGGCGCTGTCGGCGAGCCCATATGCGCCGCGATTGAGCGTTGCGGCAGTCCCGCTGAATTGCGCAGTCTGTTGCGCGGCATCGAGATATTCGTCAGCCAACGCTTGAGCGCCGAAACCGCGCGTGCCTTCGTGCAACACTTCGGCGCCTTGTTGTTGTAACGGGCCGGTGTGCGGCCCCGAATGGGCGCAGGAATTATTTCGCAATCTCTGCTACCTTCGGGGCTTGTCTCGCACAACTAAAAAGAGGAGCCGTTCCCATGGGATTTGACAGCAAGCTATCGCCGCCGGTCAGTTGGGAGCCATGACTTAAAATATGCCGCCAGCCAGCATGGAATATGCGTGAGCAGCTATGCATTACGTAGCAACTTGCTTCCAACCACCGAGGCCGCGTTGTGACCCCGGCTGGTCTTTCCGCTCAACGCGTTCAGCCACAAAGGCCCATCCATGCGTCTCGCACTACTAACCGGCGGCTCCAAAGGCCTCGGCCTTGCCCTTTGTGATCTGCTCACCGCCAAGGGCTACCACCTTGTTGAATTTTCCAGAAGCGCGCCCCACCCCTTCGTGGACATCAACATCGATCCCGGCGTCATGGACACCGCCATGCAAGCCGACATCCGGGCGGCCTCGGTGCACGACTTCCCAGACCAGGAGCGCTTCGTCCAGCGCAAAACGCAAGGTGCTTTGGTCGCGCCGGCCGACGTTGCCGCCGCCATCGGTCATATTCTCGACTTGCCAACGCTCACCAGCGGTGGCAGGTATGACGTGGCCGACTTTGCTCACCGCTAGCGGCTGTGCCGCCCGGTATGCGCCGCCGGTCAATCAACCGGTAGTGCGTAGCCGGGGGCTGGTTGATTAACCGGCCCCAGTTATGCAGGCATTTATCCTTGCATATTCTGCACGTAATAGCTAATATGCAAGCATGTTTAACCGTCTAGCCTTAGCAAAAGTCAACGAGCAGCTGCAGTGGAGCCCGGCGGTTGGCATTCTGGGGCCACGCCAGGTGGGCAAAACAACGCTGGCCAAGGCGGTGGCATCAGACGCGGCACGGTCTATTTATCTGGACTTGGACAACCCCCAGGCTTTGGCGCGGCTGGCCAACCCGGCGGCTTTTTTTGCCGCCAACCGGCAGCGCCTGGTGGTGCTCGACGAGATACAAAACCAGCCCCACATCCTGAGCGAGTTGCGGGGCGAAATTGACGAGGACCGCCGCCCGGGGCGATTTTTGTTGCTGGGGTCGGCTTCGTTCAAGCTGCTCAAACAATCGCAGTCGCTGGCGGGGCGCTTGTCGCTGGTGGACATGTCACCGCTGGTGGTGAGTGAGGTCTACCAAAGCTTTGAAGATATCCAGACGCTGTGGCTGCGCGGGGGGTTTCCCAACAGCTATTTGGCCAAAACCGCGAACGCTTCCTGGGACTGGCGCATTGCGCTGATTCGCCATTTCTTGAACACCGACATGCCCGCGCTGGGCATTAGCGTAGAGCCGCAGTTGATGCACCGTTTTTGGCGCATGGTGGCCCATCTGCACGGGCAGATGTTCAACGCATCGGCTATCGCGGCGTCACTGGGCATTTCGGCCACCACCACCGGGCGCTACCTGGACCACCTGTGCGACACCCTGATGGTGCGCCGCCTGGAGCCGTATTTCGTCAACTTGGGCAAACGGCTGGTCAAGTCGCCCAAGGTGTATGTGCGCGACAGCGGCTTGCTGCACAGCCTGCTGGGCCTGCGGGACGTGAATGACCTGTTGGGTCACCCCGGCACGGGTGCGTCGTGGGAGGGCTTTGTGGTGGAGCAAATTGCCAGCCACCTGCCCGCCGGGGCCAGCATGACGTTTTACCGCACCGCTGCGGGCGCGGAGCTGGACGTGGTGGTGGAGCTGGGCCCGCGCAAGCTGGGTTTTGAAGTCAAGTTTTCCAGCGCGCCCACAGTGACCAAGGGCTTTTGGCAAGCCTGCGAAGACGTGGGGGTGGACGCGGCCTATATCGTGGCGCCGGTGCAGACGGGCTGGCCAGTGCAGGGCAATGTTGAAGTTATTGGCGTCACCGACATACCCAAAAAACTGGGGCAAGCATTATGACAAACCCGCTGCGTTTGCCACAGACTCGTGGCAGTTGGTGCAGGTGGGGTTGCGGCCTTCAGGCACACAACGTACCACTCCTTAAACCATCAGACCAAAGCGTCGATAGTCAGGCTGCCATGAGCAACAAATCCTTGACGTTTTCCAGCGGCCAGTAGCCGGCAGACTTGGCATCAAGAATCGTGATCTCAGCGATCCCGGTTGCCGCGTAGCCGACGTTGACATTCCACCCATGAGAAACATCCTTGACTATCGGTTCCTTGGAGAACTCGATATGAAGGATATCGTCTTGGTCGTCGTACTCGATTCTCATACTTCATCCTCCAATTCCCAGTTGATCATGACCGTCTTGACAATCACAGCCGCCTTTTCCACGGCGGCAACACAGATCAAATTGTCCGTTGGTCCTGCGATGTGTTTGAAGACCCACATGGCCACATCGCTCCGGCGTTTGACTTCGCCCTCCTCGATAAGCCGTTCAAGGGTTGCGTCATCAATTTCCCGTTTCTGCATACTCTTGCGAGCATGGTGAGTGATCCAAACATTCTTGCCAAACCTCTGGCTTAAAAAATCTGCCATGAACACCCCCCAGCCGTCCATGCCATCAAACTTTCAAGTAACTGCAATCAGCCAATCAGCTCCCTGAATCCGTGAGTCAACGGTCAAAAAATGCTAATTTACCTATTTTGAAGTCCTACCTGGCCTTGCTGGTGCAAGGCAAGAACGACTTCGATGCGGTCGAAGAGTTTCGGGGTGACAATTTCTTCACCCGTGCGCTCGATGTTGGCGTGGTGCCTTCGTCCTCGACTTTGCGCCAGCGCATGGACACCCATGCGGCATCGTGGTTTGAGCTGGCCGATGAATTCAACCTGGCCCTGCTGTCGGCCAACTATGCAACCGGCCCCGTGGACTTTGGTGCCTTGCCCTGCGGCTACATGGCCGTGGACTGGGACACGTTTGTGATGAACAACTCGGGCACCCAAAAAGAGGCCGTTGGGCGCACCTACCAAGGCGTGGACGGCGTCACACCGAGCGCCACCTATCTGGGCTCCTTGGGCTACTGGTTCAGGTTTTTCAATTGAAACGCGGCAACTTTGGCACCAGCTACTCACGCCGGCGAGCAGCGTTCCTGGAGGTTGATGCGCAAAATGAAAAATGCCCTGTTTCAGCATTACGAAAATTCGCAATGCTGAAACCGGGCAAGCGGGGTCAGAACTTATAAGCGAGCGACACACCGACGAAGTTCACGTTGTAGTTCGGTGAGGTTTGGTTGGTTCCCACCACGCTGCCAACCGAAGTCAAGGTCAGCGGTGCATCCCAAGCCCAGTCGGCCGAACGGTAACGCTCATGCGCAAACTTCAGATTGACCGTCAGATCTTTTGGCAAGTGGTAGCGACCGAACACTTCCAGGCGGTCGACGCGGGATACCAAATCCGGCAATGGTCCGGCCGGCAGTACTGCGGAACCAAAATTGAACTCGCTGCGACCCTTCGAGCTTGAATGCGTCAGGTTGCCACCGATCTCGTACTTGCGTAGCGGCTTGTAACGCACACCCACGCCCAAGGTAAGAGTGCGGTCGGACAAGGTGGTGACGCCCAGGTTCGTGGCCGGAATCGTACCTTTTTCTGCCTGCGTCACATTCGGTACGGCAGGTAGATGGGCGCCGTTCTGGTCGGTCTGGTACTGATCGAGGGATGCAAAGAAATTCCCGGACAAGGCATCGGTGGCCTGCAGGTTGGCGTCGAAGCTGGCGATCCAGTTGCTTGCCTTGGCCAGGCCGATACCAGCCACCGTATCAGGATACTTGTCGCGCAGGTAATGGGCGCCGAACTGCAGGTCGAGCTGTTCGCTCGGCGACACATTGGCAGTGGCACCGAATTTGTCACGCTGGCGATCGGCCAGGAAATACTTGCGCAGGCCCGGCGCCTCAAGCCATGCATAAGTTCTTCCGGTCGTGCCACCAAACAACGTGTTCAGATACCCTGCCGAATAAGTGGACGACATCGGTGCCGCACCGTTGTAGTCGGATGCCTTGCGGTCCGAATACGCGTAGCTGGCACCCGCCGAAACCATGTCGCCAAAGCGATGTTTCACTTCCGTCTTGACGGTGTGCTCCTTGTCGCCGGTGGTGGGTTCGTAATTGTGGCGAACCTGGTGGAAGTCATAACCCAGCTTGACCGTGGTGGCAGAGGAGAGATGGTAATCGAGGTCCGCGTACACCGACTGCTTTGTGATATCGAGCGGCATATTCCTGCGTAGCAGTTGCAGGTTGGCGGTAGCAGTACGCTGCCCCGCTACGGAATTGCGGTCGCCAGTGATGTAGTCGTACACCGCGATGTCGGTCTTGTTGTCGCGGTCATCGTAGCGCAGCCCGGCCGTCAGATTCAGCTTGGGCATCAGCTTGGTGTTCAGCCTCAGGCTGGCGTTGGTGGTGTAGACCTTGCCATTCAGCGAGGGCGTCACGGGGAAGCGTTCCGCGACGACACTGCCCGCCGTGGAATAGGGCAAAAACAGTTCGTTTTGCGTCATGCGGCCGAAGCTCAGGTTGCCGGACAAGCTGGTTGCCTTGCTGATTACATATCTGCCCGATGCATTGAACTGATGAGACTGATTATCAGGCGGCAAGCCATAACGGCCGGTCAAGTTGGCGTCATTGGTGCCGGCATTGAACAGGCTATCCCAGGTAAGCGACTCGTTGGCATTTTTGAAAAGCGATGCATAGTAGCCGAACTGGAGTTGCAGCTTTTCGCCGGTATAGCGCGCCAAGGCTTCGAACTGGTCGGTGCTGTAATTGACCGGTTCCGGCACAATAACCGAGCCACGCGTGCCGCCTGAAAAAGCCTGCATCATGGCTGCGGTCAGTTTGGTGCCGTCCTTGTCTTCGCGCTTGTACCCCATTTCGACATCCCAGCCCCGGTTGAACTCCTTGGTGAAACCAAACCCGAGTCCCTTGCGCTGGGTTTTGACCTCATACGGCTTCATGTTGGCCGCCAGACCTGTCATCCCAGCGACGCTAGTTGCGTCCGCAACGCCGGCAGGCTGGACCAGCCGCGTGCTACCCGCGCCCAGATAGGGTGTCTGATAAGTAGTGTTGTAGAACTTCGGAATCTCGTCGTATTCGAGGCGCAGGCCGAAGTTGCCTTGTTCTCCGCCCTTGATCGTCAGGTTGCGCGAATCCAGGCCAAGATTGTGCCCGGTCAACGAAAAATAATGCGTGTTGGCTTCGTTGCGGCGGATCAGATCAATGTTGCCAATCAGATGTGAGCCTTCGCGGTTCAGCCCGGTGTAGTCGCCGTACTTGAAGCTGTCCCTGAATACGTTACCCACACCCAGTTCGACTTGACTGTCTGGCCGGATCAGGCGAGCAACTTCATCATCGTCGGCCACTGCTACGGGGGAGACCGAGACTCCGATGGCAGCGATGGAGGCCGCCAGAACGGTGCGTACGAAGCGTTTTTCAATGGTTGATTTCATGCTCTATTCTCCTTAGCGAACGAAGCGGGGACCGGACGGGTGGTTGCTGCCGTGTACCTGGGTATGGCAGTTCAGGCAGGCTTTATAGGCGACCTGGGCTTGTGCGTTGACGCCAGGGGTCAGCGTAGTGCCGGTGATACCCAGGCCAGCACCGCTTCTAATGGTGTTTGGGTGACCGCCGCCGGCTGTCTGGTGGCACGAGGCGCACAGGAAGGGCGCGCGCGCTTTCAGCATGGCAGGCTGGTTGGAACCGTGCGGTGTGTGGCAAATGATGCAATCGTCGCTTGCTGGGGGGTGCTCCCACAAGAACGGACCGCGCTTCTCGGTGTGGCAGGTGTAGCAGGTCTCGTTGACGTTGTTTTTCACCAGTTGCTTCGGACCGGTGGATCCATGCGGGTTGTGGCAGCTTGAGCAGGTGACTTTGCCTTCATTCATTGGGTGATGGGAAAGCTTGTTGGCATCTGCGCGCTGCTGTTTGTGGCAGGCGTAGCAGACCTCAGCCTGCTGGGCCTTGTCGCGCACTTTGTCTTTTTGTTTGTGCACCGTGTGGCAAGACGCACAGGTGACGTCATTGGACGCGTGCGAGCCACCGTCCCAGTGCATGTTTTTGCCACCCTTGTGGCAGGTCAGGCAGGACTCGCTTCGCGCTTGCGCGGAGACTTTGGTTTTTTTGCCGAAATTGATGTCGGTGCTGGGCGGTTTGTCCTTGCCCTTGTAATCCGTGTGTGCCGCGCTTTCGCCATGGCATTTGGTACAGGTCGGCGTACGGCTGTCACCCGTCATGCCGTGGCGGGTTTTGCCGATGGCAAGCAGCTCCGGTGCGTCGGCTTCATCATGGCACGCGGTGCATTTGGCATCACCTTTGAGGACCAGGTCTTTGGCCTCGGGTTTGGCTTCGGTCGCGGCCTGCGCCGCACCGCTGAACAGCACCGTACTCAAGGCAACACATTGCAGTGCCACCATTAATATCCTTTTGACTTTCATAGCGCTAGCCCTTCTTTCAGTTAATTGTCTTGCTTGCCTAGGCCCATCTTGAGCAGCCTTACATGCTGCTCAGGAATCCGTGAATCACCAACACCAGTAACACCAGACCGACGGCGATCAGCGCCAGGCCCAGAATCTTCGAACCCAGAGCCATCGGTCGCGATGGCCCATCCACCAGGTGTTTCTCCAGCTCACCGCTGTCCACCAGTCGTTGGTACTGCGCGGGGTGGTCGGCTCGGAACTCTTCGAGCGACTGCGTGCCGGTGAACATCACGATGTCCGGTGGCGGCAGCTTGTCCGGGCGGAAGTGGTTGTTGAAGAAGTGCACCGTGAACAGGAACACCGCCGCCAGGAAGGCTTCTTCGCCATGCACCACCTTGGCAACGTTCAGCACCCAACCCGGCAGGAAGCTTGCCGTCACGGTCGGTATGGCCATCATCAGCCCGCTGGTGCCGATGATCGTGACGCCCCAGAACACCGCCCAGTAGTCAAACTTTTCGTAGTAGGCCCAGCGGTCGAAGCGTGGCTTGGGACCCATGCCCAGGAACCACTTGAACATGCCCACGCAGTCGGCCAGATCCTTCCAGTTGGGGATCAGCGAATCCGGGCCGAACCAGCGGAAGGTCTTGCTGCGCAGCAGGCCTTGCATCACATACACAAAGTGGATGAAGAAGATGGCCACAAACAGCGCCGCCGCCACCCGGTGGATCAAGGCCAAGCCACTGGCGCCGCCAAGCGCCCTGGCCACGACGGGCGCCCACGCGGTGTGCGAGAACAAGGCCGAGGTGCCGGTCAGGACCAGCGCCATGGTGATCAGGGCAAAGGCCAGGTGGGCGACGCGCCAGCCAAGGGAGAAGCGTTGGAAGAACTGCTTGTCCTCCCGCGGCAGGCCAGCGGTGCGCACGTGGGCGACCGTCTTGCCGTCCTTGCGGTCTTTCCACTCGCGGTAGTACCACAGGCCCGAATGCAGCCAGAAGAAGGCAAACACACCGATCAGCAGGGCCTGCATGAACTTCGTGGCGATCCACAACTGCGGATACTTGGCGAAGTCGTGGCTGTTGGCGTGCGGCCCGAAGGTGGCGAACCCAGCCGTGGCCAAGGCCCGCTTCTTGCCGTCATGACATTCCTTGCAAGTCTTCAGGCGGTTGTCGACGTGGACCTTGGACTTGGGGTCTTTGGCCGACAGTATGCCGTGGCTGCCGTGGCAGTTGTAGCACTTGGCGGTGTCGGGATAGCCCAGCTTGGTCACTTGGCCGTGGTAGGTGTCGCGGTAGGAACTGAGCCGATCCTTGTGGCAGCCACCGCAGTCCTCGTTGTTGAGCAGTTTGAACGAGGTCAGCGAGGTGTTGGTGATTTCGTGGGTGGTGTGGCAGGTGGTGCAGACCGGCGCCTTGATGTTGCCCTTGCCGACTGCCTCTTTGCCGTGGATGGAGTCGTTGAAGGTTTCGATCTGTTCCTCATGGCAGGACTGCCCGCACAGGGCCGGGGTTTCCTTGCGCCAGGCGGCGTAGGCGGGGCTCTTCGGGTCGGCCGGCACGTTGAAGGCGTGGGTGTCGTGGCACTGGGTACAGGTCGCCTTGGCGACCTTCGGGTTGTCCTTGTCGGGACGGGCGTGGAAGGATTTGTTGTACGCCTCGATGTTCTTGGCGATGGTCTCCATGCGTGGCTGGCTTGCGCCGGTGCCATCCTGTTTGGCCTTGTCCCACAGCGCCTGGTGGCATTGCGCGCAATCCTGCGTGGGTGTGGCGCTCTTTTTGTGGGGGCTCGTGGTGTCGGTGATGTTGGCGTGGCAGGCCACGCACTGCATTTTGGCGTGCACGCTCTGGCCGTATTTGTTGGTGGCGATCTCACGCAGTTCGCGCTTCTCGCCGTCGGCGCCAGCGCCTTCGAGTTTGCCTTTCTTGCCATCGTGGCAAGTCTGGCAGGTGGCGTTGTCAAGGCTGGATGCTGCAGGGGTCTTTGCTGTGTTGGTGGCCGCTACTACAGGCAGGACCGCGAGGGCGCCGCTCAGGAAAACGGCGAACGCCGTGGCCCACTTGGCAAGTTGACTTCGAGGCATGTTCTGATCCCGGTGCTTTGTGGTGACTTATTATTTGAAGGATGCAGTCGAGGGGCAGTCTGTCTGAAACTCGGATTTCTGCCTGTCAAGTGATCTTGCCCAGCGGTGAGCGCGCGCGGCGAGACTGTTGCTATCGTGAAAGAATCCACTGCGCCAGGTTTTTGAGTTCCTTGGGATCCTTGGTGTCGATCACTTTGTGCTCTTCCTCCGTGCCGTCCTCAAGCTTGACCTTCTGGCCGGTCGTCATGTTCTTGATGGCTTTTTCTTCGCCATCGGGCTTGCCTTTGTACTTGGCGGCAATCTTCTTGTAGGACGGACCTTTCTTGGTCTTGTCGACGGCGTGGCATTTGAAACAGTCGTTGCGTTTGGCCAATTTGTTGGCGGCGTCGGCATCGACTTCAGTGGCCTGGACATTGGCGGCCAGCCCCATCAGCGCCATGGCGAGGGGGATCAGAACCAGGGTGAGGGCGCGCTTGCTGGACGGGGTGCGGTGCATGTCGAAGTCCTTTCTTTGATTTGGATTAACCTTTTTACGGTCCGCTTGTTTTTGGAACGTAAACCTCAGCACTTGTGGGTGTATTTGACTCCGAAGTGTCTCCGAGCAATTGATTGGAATCAACAAAACGACAGGGGCCTGAAACAAGGGGTTGCGTTTTGGCAACGGCGTCCCAACTGCCCGTGCGGCCGTGGCGGTTTTGTCAATGCAAACGCCCCGCGCGGGGCTTACAACACGTGGTCGAGCGCGGCCTCAAGCTGGCGCAGCGTGCGCTCGATGTTGTGCAGTTTTTCCAGCCCGAACAGGCCGACACGAAAGGTCTTGAAGTCGGCCGGCTCATCACATTGCAGCGGCACGCCGGCGGCGGTTTGCAGGCCTTGCGCCAGAAACTTCTTGGTCGACTGGATGTCCGGGTCGTCGGTGTAGCTGACCACTACACCCGGCGCCTGAAAGCCGGGCGCCGCCACGCTGGAGATGCCTTTGCGGGCGAACAGGGCACGCACCGCGTCGCCGAGCGCTTGTTGTTCGGCCCGGACTTTCTCGAAACCGTAGTCCCGGGTCTCCAGCATTACTTCGCGCAGCCGGGTCAAGGCGTCGGTTGGCATGGTGGCGTGGTAGGCGTGGCCGCCGTTTTCATAGGTCTCCATGATTTGCAGCCATTTGCGCAGGTCACAAGCGAAGCTGGTGCTGGTGGTGGCGTCAATCCGGGCACGCGCCAACGCGCTGAGCATCACCAGGGCGCAACAGGGTGAGCCGCTCCAGCCCTTTTGCGGCGCGCTGATCAGCACGTCCACGCCGGCGGCCACCATGTCGACCCAGATTGCGCCGGAGGCGATGCAGTCCAGCACGAACATGCCGTCCACCGCGTGCACGGCATCAGCGACGGCGCGCAGGTAGTCGTCGGGCAGCAGCATGCCGCTGGCGGTTTCCACATGCGGCGCAAACACCAGCGCGGGGCGCTCCCGGGTAATGGTGCTCACCACCTCGTCGATCGGCGCCGGTACCCACGGTGCGTGCCGGTCATCGCTGAGGCGGCGTGCCTTCAATACGATCGATTCCGACGGGATGTTTCCCATCTCGAAAATCTGGCTCCAGCGGTAGCTGAACCAGCCATTTCGAAGCACCAGGCACTTCTGGCCGGTGGCAAACTGGCGCGCCACGGCTTCCATGCCGAAGGTGCCGCTGCCCGGCACCACGGCCACCGACCTGGCCCGGTAAACCTCTTTGAGGATGCCGGAAATGTCTTTCATGACCCCCTGGAAACTCTGGGACATGTGGTTGAGCGCGCGGTCGGTGTAGACCACCGAGAATTCGAGCAGACCGTTGGGGTCGATGTTGGGAAGCAAGCCAGGCACGATGCGCTCCATTCGTCGGATGTAGGGTGTCAGCTTAGCACGGCGCGGTCACCGACTTGTGTCAAGATTGAGGCATGATTTCCAGACTCAAGACCCTTGTCGCCACACTGCTGTCAGCGCTCGTGCTGGGGGCATGCGCCAGCCAAACTGCCGCGCCGACAGCACCCGACAAACCCAAGTTGGTGGTGCTGATCGTCGTCGACGGCCTACCCCAGCGGCAGGTGACGGCCTACCGGGACCAATTGGCGCCAGACGGGCTGGCGCGTTTTCTGGACCGGGGCACGTGGTATGCCGATGCCCACTACAGCCATGCCTACACCGTCACGGGCGCTGGCCACGCCACGGTATTGACGGGTGCCAACCCGAGTCGCAGCGGCATCATCGGCAACGAATGGCGCGACCCGGCGACCGGCGAGCCGGTGTATTGCACCGGTGACACGTCGGCGAACTACATTGGCCATGCCACGCGGGCGCTGGATGGCACCAGCCCGAAGAATCTGAAGGTGCCGACGGTCGGCGATGTGCTGCGTGGGGTGGATGCGCGGTCCAAAGTGATCGCGGTTTCCGGCAAGGACCGCGGTGCAATCCTGCCGGCCGGGCACAAGGGCACGGCCTATATGTACATGGGTAGCACGGGTCAGTTCGCGTCGAGCACGTACTACATGAAGGAGCACCCAGCCTGGGTCAACGCCTTCAATGCCGCCAAGCCGGCAGACCGCTTTTTCAAGTCGCATTGGACGGCCCTGCTGCCGCCGACTGCCTATGCGCGCTCGCTGCCTGATGGACAGACCTGGTTTGGGCCGGCGGGCGGCGCACTGCCGATGCGCTATGGCTCGGACCAGGACGACGCACCGGGTGCCCAGTACTACGGTTCGCTGTTGCGTGGACCGTTTCAGGACCAGTTGACGCTGGAGTTCGCCCGCGCGGCGATAGTGGCCGAGCAACTGGGCCGCGACGACGCGCCCGACATCCTGGCGGTCAGCCTGTCGGGGCACGATTACGTCAACCATGCCTACAGCGCTGAGTCGCGCTTGTCACATGACCATACGCTGCAACTGGACCGCATGCTGCAGTCCTTTTTCAAGGACCTTGACACGATGGTCGGCAAGGACAGCTATGTGGCCGTGCTGACGGCTGATCATGGTTTCATGCCAGCGCCTGAGTACAGCGCCAGTTTGGGTCTGAGCGCCGGGCGTCTGAACAGCAGCCAGATGCTGGCGCGCCTGAACCAGGGTCTACAGGCCCAGTTTGGCGAGGGCCGGTGGGTGCGCGGGTTCTCTGGCGCGACGCTGTTGTTCGACACAAGCTTGCTGGCGTCCAGCAAGGTTGATGCATCGGCCCTGGCGGAAGCGGCGCGGGCCCTGCTGATGGCCGAGCCCGCCATGGGCGCAGCCTACACCCGAGCGGAACTGCAAAGCGGCAGCCGGGCGGGGGCGCCATTTTTTGAAGCCATGCGTAATGCCTGGCACCCGGACGTGTCGGGCGATGTGCAGTACGCGCTGAAGCCCAACTGGTTGTTCAGCTCTGGCACATCGGGTACCACGCATGGCTCGCCACATGCCTACGACACCCACGTGCCGATTCTGTTGTACGGCCCCAAGTGGTTCAAACCTGGCCGGGTGGACACACGCGTGGCGGTGGTCGACATCGCGCCGAGCCTGTCGCGCCTGCTTGGCATCGCCGCGCCAGCGGGCTCGCAGGGCAAACCGCTGCCGTCGGCGGTGCCGTGAGCGAACGTTGACGAGCACGGCACGAGAAGTCCGCCTGGCAATCACGAATGGACACTGAACACTTGCAACTGCTGGTCAGCCGAGCCATGCCGTATGGCAAATACAAGGGGCGCTTGCTGGCCGATTTGCCAGGGGACTACCTCAACTGGTTTGCGCGCGAGGGGTTTCCCAAGGGAGAACTTGGCCGACTGATCGCGCTGATGCACGAGATCGACCACAACGGCCTGTCGGCTCTGCTCGATCCGCTCCGAAAACGCTAGGGTAGTGGGCAGTTGAGGACAGAGCTTGCCGCTACGCGGCTGCGGTCTGTCCCGCAAGGTATCAGGTAACCGCGATGCGGCGGCTCAGGTCGAGCATGCGGGTGGCCATGATGGCGCCCAAGGCCATCGCCAGTGCCAGCGCCACGGTGGGGTACTGCTTGGACAGCGCGGTGAATCCGGCCGGGTCAAGCGACCAGACCTTGCAGTCGTTGTAGGCCTGTACGGTGGCGTTGCGCGCCTTGTGCGAGAAGAAGCAGCCTTCTCCGACCACGCTGCCGGCGCCCAGTATCGCTAACTGGACTTGTCCCACGCCGTCGCCGACATGCACTTTCAGGCTGCCGGACTCCAGAAAATACAGGGTCCGGTCAGTGCCACCTTGTGCGATCAGGACATGGCCGTGTGGGATTCTGGTGCTGTGCAGGTAGTCCGCCAAGATGGCCCAGCGGTGTGCTTCGAGGTACTGGGACAGGGTGTCGTCGTCCTTGTTGCGGGTGATGGCGGCGAGCAAGCCGCTGATATCGGGCTTGTGAGGATTCGAACTTGGCGTTTCCATGGTGGGTCCTAGTCGGTGTCGGGCAGCGCTACAGACCACCCCGCAAAATCCCAGTCTCCGTCGAGCCTGCACAGGCGTTTCTGGCGGCCTCGCACCGAGTATGCGAGTCTGGGCTGGAGACTGTCAAGCGCGTTTGACCGCGTGCCGAGTCAGGCTGCGGGGTCGAACTGGTGCGCGAGCGTTCCGAAGTCGAAAACTTCGCTTCGTTCTTGCGGGTGTGCTGCGGGCGTTGCCTCGCCTTGCCATTGTCGGGCGGTAGCCCGACAGGTCACAACTTGGTAAGCTGGCGGTACGCCTCCATGTGTGGCTAACGAATCCGTGAGCTTAACCAAGGAGATGCCCATGCCAACCCGTTTGAAAGACTTCGCAACCGCCGTGGTGGCGGTCGTGGAACCCGAGGCCACGGCGCTGACCGTGGCACAACTGATGCGCCAGCATCATATTGGCGCCCTGGTGGTGGTCGATGCCCAGGACAAGACGCGGCCAGTCGGCATCGTCACTGATCGCGATCTGGTGCTCTCGTTGATGGCGGAGGGCCTGGACCCGACGCTGTTTACCGCAGGCGACATCATGTCGATCGAATTGGTGGTGGCCAATGCCGAGCTCGACGCGATGGAAGCGGTGCAACTGATGCGGACTCAGCGCGTGCGTCGCCTGGTGCTGGTTGATGAGCGAGGTGATCTGGCCGGTATCGTGACGATGGAAGACCTGTTGGAGCTGCTTGCCCGTGAACTGGCCAATCTCGCCGCCGGCGTGATCGGTGCCAGGGACCGTGAATTCGAGTACCGGCATTGAAGGCGGATGCTGCCAGACGCGCAAGCGTCGGCGGCCACTTGGCATGTCGCGCTGGTACAGGATTGAGTTTGCGTCAGGGCGCGACCAGCGCCGCGCCAATGCCACTGCGCACCGCGCCTTCCAGCGTGGCGGGGTAGGGCCCCAGGATGTAGTCGCCGCAAGCCAACAGACCAGCGGCCACTTCCATGGCCGGGCGTGCCAGCGCCGGCGTGCAGGCAAAGGTGGCGCGCTTCTCGACGATGGTTTGCACCGCTTGGAGCTCCAGGCCCAATTGGGCTCGTGCTTGCCTGAGCACCTGCGCCTGCAGTTCAGTGCGCTGGCCCTGACTGGCGCTGACCACAAAAGCCAGCAGGCCGGCGGGGCCACCAAGCTGACCGCGGTCGAATGCAAATTGGGCGGGTGCCGCGGTGGTGCCCGAGGTGGCGGTCACAGGGGTGCAGCGCAGGCTCAGCATGGGCGCGGGGAGGGCTGCCGACGGTGCCCAGGCGTACACCGTGGTGATCGCCTCGAAACGCAGCGCGCGTGCTACGGCGGCCCACTGGTGCATTCTGGTAGCTACTGATTCAATAGCATGCTGCGCGCTGCTGTCAATGATTCTGGCGGCATCGGTGCTGGATGTGGCGAGCACCACGCGGTCGAACGAGTGACCCAGCAAGCGCCATTTGCCGCTGCGCTGCTCGATCACATCAACGCGCTCGCCCAAACGGATTGCAGACCCTTTTGCCAACGCCAGCCAATTCAGCGCGGCTTGTGGAAAAAGTTGTGACAAGTCGATCCGGGGAAGCAACAGGTTGGAGCCGCCACGCACACCAAAGAGCGCGTCGCGCAGCACCCGCAAGAACACTTGTGCGCTGGCTTCGGCGCCGGGCGTATTGAGGGCCGAGACGCACAGAGGCTCGATCATCTCCTGCCTGACCCTGGGCGTAAGCGTGGTGCACAGTTGGGCCACGGTTGTCGAGGGCGCGCACATGAAGCCGGCGCGTCGCCAGGCCTGGGCCGCGCGCAGCAAGGCAAGCTTGTCGTCCAGGCGCCAGCCGCGCGCCATCAGGATGCCGCACAGGGCGTCCAACGGGGCTGGCCAGCGCGGCAGTTTCAGGCCGGCGCCGTCGGGGTATCGAAGATTGAGCGGCAGGCGCAACAGGGCCTGCTCGGGGTTGACGCCAACCTTGCGCATCAGCCGAAGGGTCTCGGTGTAGGCGCCAATCAGGATGTGCTGGCCGTTGTCGAGCGTGACTTCAGCGCCATTGGGCAACACACCTGGCACGGCCCGGGCGCGGCCACCGGCTGTGCGGGAGGCATCAAACAGTGTGACCTCGTGTCCGCTGGTGACGGCTTGCACGGCTGCCGCCAGCCCGGCCCAGCCGGCACCGATGATGGCTACGTTCATGCCGTCAGGCTCCTCACAGGCGTCCCAGCGCCTGCACGCGCCATGCCAACCAAAGCTTGCGCAGCGGCGTCAGACTGACGCGCTGGTGCAGTACCTGGAAGTTGTCGGCCTCGATCTCGCGCAGCAGGGCGCGGTAGATGCTGGCCATCATCAGGCCGGGTTTCTGCGCCCGGCGGTCAACTTGTGGCAGCAGGGCCAGTGCCTCGTCATAGAGGGCCTGCGCGCGCTCGGCCTGGAATTTCATCAGGGCCGTGAAGCGATCAGAGTAAGCGCGATTGAGCACCTCATGGGCCTTCACGCCAAAGCGCTGCATCTCGTCGATGGGCAGGTAGATGCGCCCGCGACGTGCGTCCTCGCCCACATCGCGGATGATGTTGGTGAGCTGAAACGCCAGTCCCAGCTTGTGGGCGTATTCGGTGGTTTGGGCCTGCGTCTGGCCGAATATTTGCGCCGCTACCTCGCCCACCACACCCGCCACCAGGTGGCAGTAGCGTTGCAGCGCCGGGAAGTCCAGGTAGCGCGTCTGGGCCAGGTCCATCTGGCAGCCTTCAATCACCGCCTGCAGATGACGCTGCTCAATACAAAAGTTGGCTGCCAGAGGCATCAAGGCCTGCGTGACCGGGTGGCTGGGGTGTCCGGCAAAGGACTGCGCCACCTCGGTTTGCCACCAGGCCAGTTTGGTGGCGGCGACGCCCGGGTCCACCATGTCGTCCACCACGTCGTCTACTTCGCGGCAAAAGGCGTAGAAGGCGGTGATGGCTGCACGTCTGGGCTTGGGCAGGAACAAAAAGGCATAGTAAAAGCTGCTGCCCGAGGCGGCGGCTTTTTGTTGAACGTAATCTTGTGGCGTCATGCAGGGCGGTGTGCGAAGTGCGCCTAGTTTAATCAGAGGGCCGCGTCACTCACGCGACGCGCTGGTCGGGCGCATTCGAGCGGCGCGCCACAGCAGCAGCGGCACGTCAACCCAAGCCAACTTGGGCCGCGCGCGCCAGGTCTCATGGTGCATGGTTTGGATCTTGTCCAGGATTCGAAGTCCACCCTGCACCACCAGACGCAGTTCCCAGCCAGCGCGGCCGGGTATTCGCAGCGCGAGCGAGGCGCCCGCCAGCATCAGGCTTCGAGCTTGCGCGCAGTAGGCTTCAATCAGCAACGCGGCGCGCGCGGTATTGCCATGGCCGAGCAGGTCGGCATCCACCACCGCGAGCGCGGCCATGGATTGCCGGCTCGGATACCAGCGTGAGCGTGGTGTGTCCACACTCAAATCCTGCCAGAAATTGACGAGCTGCAGAGCGGTGCAAATCTGGTCGCTCTGTTTCAACGAACGCTCATCGTGCACGCCATACAGATGCAGCAGCAGGCGTCCAATCGGGTTGGCCGAGCGGCGGCAGTAGTCCAGCAGTTCAGCGTCATCCTGATAACGCCGCCTGGCGGCGGTGTAGCGCACATCTTGTGTGAACGCCTCCAGCAGGTCGGTCAACGGCGTAACGGGTAGCTCAAATCGGACGATGACCGGGCCCAGTGTGTCAAATACCACTGGCCAGCGACCCGAATGCGGGCGGCGTTCGGCGCAGGCGCTCAGGTCGGCCTGGAAGGCCTGCAGGTCGCTCAGCCGTTGCGCAGCCTGGGCATCGCCTTCGTCGGCCAAATCGTCGGCGCAACGCGCGAAGTGATAAATCGCCGCAATTGGGGCACGCAGACGCGGCGGGCACAACCAGGACGCCACCGGGAAGTTCTCGTAGTGCTTGACAGGAAGGGCTTGGGTCGATTCGGCCATGGTCTGGGCCAGCATTGTCGCTTGACAGCCATTCTCATCTACCGTAAATTACTAACCCGTTGGTCAGTAATTAGTTATTTTTTGCTTTGAGGCGCGTGGTTTTATGCATAGTCAATCTTTCGGTGGCCTTGTGACGCTGCTGGCTTCGGCCAGTCTGCTGGTGGCTTGTTCCAGGCCAGCGCCCGCCCCAGAGCCGGTACGCGCGGTGCGCATCATGACAGTGAGCGTGGGTGGCATTGAGACCGGCTCGGAGTTTGCCGGCGAAGTGCGCGCCCGGGTTGAGTCGCGATTGGGGTTTCGTGTGGCCGGCAAGCTGGTCAAACGCCAGGCCGAGGTCGGCCAGCGGGTGAAAGCGGGCCAGTTGTTGGCCCAGCTCGACGTTCAGGACTACAAGTTGGCGGCTGACTCGGCTCGGGCGCAGGTGGCCGCAGCCAGCACCAATCGGGATCTGGCGGCCGCTGATTTCAGGCGCTTCAAAGATCTGCGCGAGCAAAACTTCATCAGCGGCGCCGAGTTGGAGCGACGCGAGGCGACCCTGAAGGCGGCACAGGCGCAACTGGAGCAAGCGCAAGCGCAGCTTTCGGCGCAGGGCAACCAGACTGCTTACACCAACCTGGTGGCCGATGTGGCCGGCGTCGTCACCAGTGTCGATGCAGAGCAGGGCCAAGTGGTGGCGGCCGGTACGCCAGTGGTCCGAATTGCGCAGGATGGCGTGCGTGACGTGGTGTTTGCCGTGCCGGAGGACCAGGTGGCTGCCATGACGGTTGGCTCCAAGGTGGTGGTGCGCCCCTGGGCGCAAGGTGTCGCCTGGCAGGCTCAGGTGCGCGAGGTGGCCGCCAGCACGGATCCCGTGACGCGCACGTTTGCCGTCAAGGCCTCGCTGGATGACCAGCAGAGTCCGGCGCTGGGAACCACCGTGAGCGTGGCTCCGCAGGATCTCAGCCGCGCCGGCGTGCCGGTGGTCAAGCTGCCCACCAGCGCGCTGCGCAAGGATGGCTCGGCCAGCGCGGTGTGGGTGCTGGATCCAGCGAGCATGACGCTTCGCTCGCAGGCGGTGCAGATCGCGACGGCCGACGGGAACGAGGTGGTGATCGGCTCCGGGTTGACGCCCGGCATGTTGGTGGTGTCGGCCGGCGTTCATGTACTGACGGGGGGGCAGAAGGTGACGGTCTATCAAGAGAGACCGACTTCCCCCGCCGCCGGTGCACCGCCCTTGGCCATCAGGTCAGCCGCAACTTTGGCGGTTGTGCCGGCTGTCGGATCACCTGCTCCCGCTGCGAAGTGAACGCGTCATGAGTAGTCAAACCGTGGCGAGCGGCTTCAACCTCTCCAAATGGGCACTGGATCACCCGGCGCTGACCCGTTACCTGATGGTCGTGCTGTTGTTGCTTGGTTTTGCCGCCTACTTTCAGCTCGGACAGGATGAGGATCCGCCTTTCACGTTTCGGTTGATGGTGGTGCGGACCTATTGGCCCGGCGCCACCGCCCAGCAAATGGCGGAGCAGGTGTCCGACAAGATCGAACGATCACTGCAAGAAGTCCCATACGCGGACCAGATTCGCAGTTACTCCAAACCGGGTGAGTCGCAGATCATCTTCCAGATCAAGGATTCGTCGCGCGCGAGTGAGGTCGCCAACGTCTGGTACCAGGTCCGCAAGAAGGTGGGCGACATGCGCTTTACCTTGCCGGCAGGCGTCCAGGGACCGTTTTTCAATGACGAGTTTGGCGACGTCTATGGTGTGATTTATGCCCTGGAGTCGGACGGCTTCAGCAATGCCGAAGCCAGGTCCTTCGCCGATGACGTGCGCCAGCAGTTGCTGCGTGTGAACGATGTCAACAAGGTCGAGCTGTTCGGTGCGCAGGACGAGAAGCTTTATGTTGAGGTCTCGCAGAAGCGCCTGGCGCAGCTTGGCTTGGACATGGGCCAGGTGGTGGCGCAGTTGGGCCAGCAAAATGCGATCGAGCCCGCCGGTGCCGTGCAAACGCCGCTGGACATTGTGCAGGTGCGGGTGGCGGGTCAGTTCGATGCGGTGGAGCAACTCGCGGCCATGCCGATTCGGGCCAGTTCGGGCAACCAACTTCGCCTGGGTGACATTGCCGACATCAAGCGGGGCTATGTGGACCCGCCGGCGGTCAAGGTTCGACATCAAGGCGCCGAGGTCATCGCCTTGGGTGTTTCCATGGCCAAGGGCGGCGACATCATTGCGCTGGGCAAGTCCCTCAGGCTGGCGACCGACGAGATCGCGCGGCGCTTGCCCGCCGGCATCAAACTGGTGCAGCTTCAGGATCAACCCAAGGCCGTGGCGACATCGGTCAATGAGTTCGTGAAAGTGCTGATCGAGGCCGTGGTGGTGGTGCTGACGGTGAGCGTTGTCGCGCTGGGTGTCCATGCGCGCCCCGGCCAGAGCAATATCTTCAAGCGTTACTACATCGATGTTCGCCCCGGCCTGGTGGTGGGCATCACCATTCCCTTGGTATTGGGGGTGACCTTCCTGGCCATGTGGTACTGGAACATCGGCTTGCACAAGATATCGCTGGGTTCCCTCATCATCGCCTTGGGTCTGCTGGTGGACGACGCCATCATCGCGGTGGAGATGATGGTGCGCAAGATGGAAGAGGGGTATGACAAGGTGCGTGCGGCGACCTTCGCTTACGAACTCACCGCCATGCCCATGCTCACCGGCACGCTGATCACGGCCGTGGGCTTTCTGCCAATTGGAATCGCCAAATCGATGACCGGTGAGTACACCTTTGCCATCTTTGGTGTCACGGTGATTGCGCTGGTACTGTCCTGGATTGTTTCGGTGTACTTCGTGCCCTATTTGGGTACCCTGCTGCTCAAGACACCACCGCATGTGGCGGCCCAGATTGCGGCAGGGCACCGCGCGGGCGCAGGCGACGGACCGCATGAAACGTTCGACAGCCCGTTTTACAACTACTTTCGCAAGGCGGTGCATTGGTGCGTGCAGCATCGCTGGCTGACCATTGGGGCCACCTTGCTGACGTTTGCGCTCGGTCTGGTCGGCATGGGCCAGGTGCAACAGCAGTTCTTTCCGGATTCCAGCCGCCCTGAAGTCCTGATGGACATCTGGTACCCGGAAGGCACCTCGATGGCGGCCAATGAGGCCACCACCAAGCGGGTTGAGCAACGCCTGATGCAAGAGGAAGGCGTCGACACCGTGAGCACCTGGGTTGGTTCGGGCGTGCCGCGCTTTTATCTGCCCATGGACAACGCCTTCGCGCAGTCCAACGTGTCGCAGTTCATTGTGGTGCCCAAGGACTTGACGGTGCGCGAGTCGCTGCGCCTCAAGCTGCCGGCGCTGATGGCGCAGGAATTCCCCGAGGTGCGTGCGCGCGTCAAGATCCTGCCTAACGGTCCGCCGGTGGCGTTTCCGGTGCAGTTTCGCGTGGTGGGCTCCGATCCCGTCGCCCTGCGGGAGCGGGCCGACGAAGTCAAGACCATCATGCGGCAAAGCACCAATACACGCGGCGTCAACGACAACTGGAACGAATCCATCAAAGTCATGCGCTTGGAAGTGGACCAGTCCAAGGCGCGAGCCTTGGGTGTGACCAGCCAGTCGATCGCCCAAGCCTCCAAAACGATCCTGTCGGGCACCACCGTGGGCCAGTACCGGGAGGGGGACAAGCTGATCGACATCGTGTTGCGCCAGCCACTGCAAGAGCGCCAGGCCATCACCGACATTGGCAACGCCTACCTGCCGACGGCCTCTGGCAAATCGATTCCTCTGACTCAAATCGCCAAGCCCGTCTTTGCCTGGGAGCCGGGTGTGATGTGGCGTGAGAACCGCGACTACGCGATCACGGTGCAAAGTGACATTGTCGAGGGCTTGCAGGGCGCGACGGTGACCAGTGAGCTGCTGCCCAAGCTCAGAGAAACCGAGGCTGCCTGGCACGCCAAGGGTTGGACAGCGTACCGCATCGAAGTGGCCGGCGCGGTGGCCGAAAGCAGCAAGGGCTCCTCGTCCATCGCCGCAGGTATCCCGATCATGCTGTTCATCACTTTTACGCTGCTGATGCTGCAATTGCATAGCTTCAGTCGGGCCATGCTGGTGTTCCTGACCGGACCCCTGGGAATTCCCGGTGTGGCAGCGGCCTTGCTGCTGTTCAACCGGCCGTTTGGGTTCGTGGCCTTGCTCGGGGTGATTGCCCTGATGGGCATGATTCAGCGCAATTCAGTCATTTTGATTGACCAGATTGAACAGGATCGCGCACGCGGTGTGCCGGCCTGGGAAGCGATTGTCGAGTCCGCTGTGCGCCGCTTGCGTCCCATCGTTCTGACCGCCGCCGCGGCGGTGCTGGCTATGATTCCCCTGTCGCGCTCCGTTTTCTGGGGGCCGATGGCGGTTGCCATCATGGGTGGCCTGATTGTGGCAACGCTGCTGACGCTGCTGGCCCTGCCTGCGATGTACGCAGCCTGGTTCCGGATTAAGCGGGAGGCGCCGGCAGCAGGTTAAAATAGAAAGTTGACCGATTTCATGGGGGAGGTCTGGCTGACCTTTCCCATTGTTTTTTGCGCGGGTGGCGAAATTGGTAGACGCACCAGGTTTAGGTCCTGACGGTAGCAATACTGTGCGGGTTCGAGTCCCGCCCCGCGCACCACAAGCTGAGATATTGCCGAGCCCGTTCATGCTGTCAGGCAGCAGGCCGGGCGAGCGATTGATCAGAAATTTTAGGCGCAGTCAGCAGCCGCCCGAACGCGCTGCACTGTCCGTGAAGACTTTAGGAGAAACACTATGGCCGTGACCGTTGAAACACTTGATAAGCTGGAACGAAAAATCACGTTGACGCTGCCTGTTGGCGCGATTCAGTCCGAAGTCGATTCTCGTCTGAAAAAGCTTGCCCGCACCGTGAAAATGGACGGCTTCCGTCCGGGTAAAGTGCCCATGAACGTGGTCGCGCAGCGGTACGGCTATTCGGTGCACTACGAAGTGATGAACGACAAGGTTGGCGAGGCATTTGCCAGTGCCGCCAACCAAGCCAAGCTGCGCGTGGCCGGTCAGCCGCGCATCACCGAGAAAGACGGGTCGGCCGCAGGTGAGGTGGCCTTTGACGCGTTCTTTGAGGTCTATCCAGAAGTCACCATCGCTGACCTGTCCGGTGTCGAGGTCGAGAAACTCTCGACCGAGGTGACTGACGCGGCGATCGACAAGACGCTGGAGATACTGCGCAAGCAGCGCCGCACCTTCGGCCAACGCGCTCAGGACGCCGCCGCTGAAGTCGGTGATCGGGTCACGGTGGACTTTGAAGGCAAGATTGATGGCGAGCCGTTTTCTGGCGGTAAGGCGGAGGACTTCCAGTTCATCGTCGGGGATGGCCAGATGCTCAAGGAATTCGAAGAGGCGGTGCGCGGCATGAAGGCGGGCGAAAGCAAGACCTTTCCACTGTCCTTCCCGGCGGATTACCACGGCAAGGACGTGGCCGGGCAGACCGCGGATTTCATGGTCACCCTCAAGAAAGTGGAAGCGGCGAATCTGCCCGAAGTGAATGATGCCCTGGCCAAGTCGCTTGGCATCGCCGAGCCAAGCGTCGAGAGCTTGCGCAGCGATATTCGCAAGAACCTGGAGCGCGAAGTGAAGTTTCGCCTGCAAGGGCGCAACAAGCAGGCTGCCATGGATGCGCTGGTGACCAAGGCCGAGCTGGAATTGCCCAAGTCCAGCGTGCAGGCCGAGTTGAACCGCCTGTTGGAGGGTGCGCGCGCCGACCTGAAGCAGCGCGGCATGAAGGACGCTGACAAGGCGGCCATTCCCGAGGATATCTTTCGCCCCCAGGCCGAGCGCCGGGTTCGTCTGGGGCTGGTGGTGGCCGAGTTGGTCCGCGCCAATGACCTGCGGGCCAAGCCCGAGCAGCTCAAGGCGCACGTCGAGGAACTCGCAGCCAGCTACGAGAAGCCCGCCGAGGTGGTGCGCTGGTACTTCGGGGACCGCGACCGCATGGCCGAGGTCGAGGCGATCGTGATTGAAAACAACGTGACCGAGTTCGTGCTGTCGCAGGCCAAGATAGTTGAGAAGATGGTGTCATTCGACGAGTTGATGGGCCAGGCTTGAGCGTTGGCGGCACGGCGGCTTTGAGGGGGCAGTCCCCATTTCTTCCTGGCAATAGGTTTTTCGGTAAAGTACCGTGAACATCCGACAATCAGTTGAGGACAGCGCTGAAGGTCTGTCCCGCAAAGTGGACAGCCAACATCCGACAATCGGTTGAGGACAGAGCTGAAGGTCTGTCCCGCAAAGTATCAGGAGAACAACATGAACGTGCGAAATTCGGCTATGGACATACAGGGCTTGGGCATGATCCCAATGGTGATTGAGCAATCGGGTCGGGGTGAGCGTTCCTACGACATCTACTCGCGCCTGCTCAAGGAACGGGTGATCTTTCTGGTGGGTCCGGTCAACGATCAGACCGCCAATCTGGTGGTGGCGCAGTTGCTGTTTCTGGAGAGCGAGAATCCGGACAAGGACATTTCTTTCTACATCAACTCGCCCGGTGGCTCCGTCAGCGCGGGCATGGCGATCTTCGACACCATGAATTTCGTCAAGCCCGATGTCTCGACCCTGTGCACCGGCATGGCGGCCAGCATGGGGGCGTTTCTGCTGGCGGCGGGCGCGAAGGGCAAACGTTTTTCGCTGCCCAATTCGAAGGTGATGATTCATCAGCCGTCCGGTGGTAGTCAGGGTCAGGCGACCGAGATCGAAATTGCGGCGCGCGAGATTCTGAAGACCCGTGAGCAACTCAACAAAATATTGGCGGAACGCACCGGCCAGCCGATCGAGCGCATTGCGCGCGACACCGAGCGTGACTACTACATGTCGGCCGATGAGTGCAAAGAGTACGGGTTGATTGATCAGGTTATTTCCAAGCGCCCCTGATTGGCCCGAGCGCTCGGCTAGGGGCTGTTGACCAGGCGCGCGGCGGTGCGCCAATGCAGGTCGTGTTTGAGTATCATTCGGCAACATTGCGAAAACTGAGTTTCAATGGAGACTCACCTGTACTCAAGTTATGTCGTAATTAAGAAGGCGTAGTTCACATGGCCGAAAAGAAAGGCTCCTCCAGCGAAAAGACCTTGTATTGCTCCTTCTGCGGAAAGAGTCAACACGAAGTCAAGAAGCTGATTGCCGGCCCGTCGGTGTTCGTTTGCGACGAATGCATTGAGTTGTGCAACGAGATCATTCGTGACGAATTGCCTGCCACGACCGAGGGCAAGGACGCTACAAGCGAATTGCCGACACCCTCCGAGATCAAGGGCAACCTTGACAACTACGTCATAGGCCAGGAGCCGGCCAAGCGAACCTTGGCGGTGGCCGTCTACAACCACTACAAGCGACTGCGCCACAAGGAAAAGGCCAAAAAGGATGATGTGGAACTGGCCAAGAGCAATATCTTGCTGATTGGACCCACTGGCTCAGGCAAGACCCTGTTGGCCCAGACGCTCGCCCGCATGCTTGACGTGCCCTTTGTGATGGCCGATGCCACCACTCTGACAGAGGCGGGCTACGTCGGCGAGGACGTTGAAAACATCGTCTTGAAGTTGCTGCAGAGCTGCAACTACGAGGTCGAGCGCGCGCAGCGTGGCATTGTGTACATTGATGAAATCGACAAGATCTCGCGCAAGTCGGACAACCCCTCGATCACCCGTGATGTGTCGGGCGAGGGTGTGCAGCAGGCCCTGCTGAAGTTGATCGAAGGTACCATGGCCAGCGTGCCGCCGCAGGGCGGGCGCAAGCACCCGAATCAGGACTTTGTCCAGGTGGATACCACCAACATCCTGTTTATTTGCGGCGGGGCGTTTTCCGGTCTGGAGAAGGTCATCGACAACCGGACCCAGTCATCCGGCATGGGTTTTGGCGCCACCGTGAAGAGCAAGGAGCAACGCAGCCTGACCGAGGTTTTTAAGGAAGTGGAGCCGGAAGATCTGATCAAATTTGGTCTGATCCCCGAGCTGGTCGGCCGCATGCCCGTGGTGGCCACACTGGCCGAACTGAGCGAGGGCGCACTGGTCCAGATTCTCACCGAGCCGAAGAACGCCCTGGTCAAGCAATACAGCAAGTTGCTGGCAATGGAGGGCGTTGAGTTGGAAGTGCGGCCGTCGGCCCTGAAGGCGATTGCCCGTAAGGCGCTCGCGCGCAAGACTGGCGCGCGTGGCCTGCGCTCGATTCTGGAGCAGGCCTTGATCGATACCATGTTTGAGTTACCCAATGTGGGCAACGTGGACAAGGTGGTGGTCGATGAGGCCACGATCGACGAAAACAAGCCTCCGCTGATGGTCTACCGCGAAGTGGCGAAAAAGGCTTGATTTGCCGGGTGATTGCGCTCGATCATTCGGCCTTGGGCGCGCACTGGCCCATCAATAATGTCGACAGGGTTGAAAAACACCGCTTTCAGTCCATATTAGCTACGAGCTGACTTGAGTTTGAGTCGGCCCCCATTGAAACTTCGTTTTCAACCGGTAACAAAGAAGGTTTCCCCCATGTCTGGCCACACACCGCTGCCTGCTGTTTCGATTGAATTGCCACTTTTGCCCCTGCGCGATGTGGTGGTATTTCCGCACATGGTCATTCCCCTGTTTGTGGGGCGACCCAAGAGCATCAAGGCGCTGGAGGCGGCGATGGAGGCCGAGCGGCGCATCATGCTGGTGGCGCAGAAAGCCGCCGCGAAGGATGACCCTCTGGTCTCTGACATGTTTGATGTCGGCTGCATCTCCACCATTCTGCAGATGCTCAAGTTGCCCGACGGCACGGTCAAGGTTCTGGTCGAGGGCCAGCAGCGCGCGCGCGTGACCCGGATCGACGAGGGCGAGTCCTACTTCACCGCCGAGGTCACTCCAATCCAAGCAAGCGCCGAGATCGAGGACAAGCCGCGCGGCAAGGCCAGTGAAGTCGAAGCCCTGCGACGTGCGGTGATGCAGCAGTTTGACCAATACGTCAAACTCAACAAAAAAATTCCACCCGAGATCCTCACGTCGATTTCCAGCATCGATGACGCCGGCCGCTTGGCGGACACGATTGCCGCGCACCTGCCGCTCAAGCTCGACAACAAGCAATCCGTGCTGGCCTTGTCGGGCGTGAAGGATCGCCTGGAGAACCTGTTCGAGCAGATCGAGCGCGAGGTCGACATCCTCAACGTGGACAAGAAGATTCGCGGGCGCGTCAAGCGCCAGATGGAGAAGAACCAGCGCGATTTCTACCTCAACGAACAAGTCAAGGCGATCCAGAAAGAACTGGGCGAGGGCGAAGAGGGTGCTGACATTGACGAGATCGAGAAAAAGATCAAGTCCGCCAAGATGCCCAAGGAAGCCCTGAAGAAAGCCGAAGGCGAGCTCAAGAAACTCAAGCTGATGTCGCCAATGTCGGCCGAAGCCACGGTAGTGCGCAACTACATCGATGTGCTGACCGGGTTGCCGTGGAGCAACAAGACCAAGATCAAGCATAACCTGGGCCACGCCGAGACGGTGCTCAACGAGGACCACTTTGGCCTGGACAAGGTCAAGGACCGCATCCTTGAATACCTTGCCGTGCAGCAACGCGTGGACAAGCTCAAGGCGCCGATCCTGTGCCTGGTCGGGCCACCCGGCGTGGGCAAGACCTCGCTTGGTCAGTCGATTGCCAAGGCGACTGGGCGCAAGTACGTGCGCATGGCTTTGGGCGGCATGCGTGACGAAGCCGAAATTCGTGGCCACCGCCGCACCTACATTGGCGCAATGCCCGGTAAGGTGTTGCAAAGCCTGTCCAAGGTGGGCACCCGCAACCCCTTGTTCTTGCTTGATGAAATCGACAAACTGGGCACCGACTTCCGGGGTGATCCTTCGAGCGCCTTGCTGGAGGTGCTGGACCCGGAGCAGAACCACAAGTTTGGCGACCACTATGTGGAGGTTGATTTTGACCTCAGCGATGTGATGTTCGTGGCGACTTCCAACTCCATGAATATTCCGTCAGCCTTGCTCGATCGCATGGAAGTAATTCGTCTGTCGGGCTACACCGAGGACGAGAAGACCAGCATTGCCCTCAAATACTTGCTGCCCAAGCAACTGAAGAACAACGGCGTCAAGGAGGAAGAACTGCTGGTGGGTGAGGACGCAGTGCGCGACATCGTGCGCTACTACACCCGCGAAGCCGGCGTTCGTTCGCTGGAACGGGAACTGTCCAAGATCTGCCGAAAAGTCGTCAAAGGCCTGCAACTCAAGAAGATGACACCCCGGGTTTTGGTTAGCGCCGACAACCTGAATGATTTCCTGGGCGTTCGCAAGTACACCTATGGCCGCGCCGAGCAGCAAAACCAGGTTGGGCAAGTGGTCGGTCTCGCATGGACCGAGGTTGGCGGCGACCTGCTTACGATCGAGGCAGCCATGATGCCGGGCAAGGGCGTGATTACGCGCACCGGCTCGCTTGGCGACGTGATGAAGGAGTCGGTGGAGGCTGCCCGCACGGTGGTGCGCAGCCGCTCGCATCGTCTGGGTATCAAGGACGAATTTTTCGAGAAAAAGGATATCCACATCCACGTACCGGATGGCGCCACGCCGAAAGATGGTCCCAGTGCCGGCGCTGCGATGACCACCGCCTTTGTCTCGGCGATGACCGGCATTCCGGTGCGCAGTGATGTGGCGATGACTGGCGAGATCACCCTGCGTGGTGAGGTTACGGCGATTGGGGGTCTCAAGGAAAAGCTGCTCGCCGCCCTGCGTGGTGGCATCAAGACCGTGTTGATCCCGGAGGAAAACGCCAAGGACCTGCAGGAGATCCCCGAGAACGTCAAAAATGGTCTGGAAATCATCCCGGTAAGGTGGATCGACAAGGTGCTGGAATTGGCGCTGGAGCGCATGCCCACGCCCTTGCCAGAGGACGAAGTGGTTGGCGTTGCCCCGGTGGCGGCCACCGCCGCAGCGGCGCCTGAAATGACCGGTTCGGTCAAGCACTAAAAAGTTTGCTCAAAATAAAAAAGGGTCTCGGATTTGGCCAAAGAAGTGCGCTATAATTTGAGGCTTGAAACGCGGGAATAGCTCAGTTGGTAGAGCGCAACCTTGCCAAGGTTGAGGTCGAGAGTTCGAGACTCTTTTCCCGCTCCACATTCCAGAAAAAGGGAAGCTCAGGCTTCCCTTTTTCGTCAGAAAAAACGGCGCGATAGCAAATCGGTTATGCAACGGATTGCAAATCCGTGGAGCCCAGTTCGACTCTGGGTCGCGCCTCCAGCTTAAGCTTTTGATCTTTGGTGAAAAGTGCCTCGTCAACCATAACTGACGAGGCTTTTTTGTTTCACAATAGGCGCCATGATTGCCCGGGTGGTGAAATTGGTAGACACTGCGGACTTAAAATCCGCCGCTTTCCTGCATAAGGGGCGTACCGGTTCGACCCCGGTCCCGGGCACCACTACACGAGTACGACATGCCAAGCTACGACACGCCTTTTGAGATCCACGTTCACGGCCAGGTTGCCTTGCGCAAAGAGGTTGGCTTCGAGCAGATTCAGGAAGCCCTCAAGCCGATCTGGAAGTACGCCGGTTCGCGCTCTTTGGTTGAGGGCGCGACGAGTTCGTACGAAGACGAACCTGGCATCCAGTTCGACGCACCCGGACATCTGCTTCAGTTGTGCTGGACGGTCTCGGGTGGCGATGACTTCCGCCAGACCCTGGACGAGATGTGCATGAACCTCAATGAATTGGCGGAAACCGGCGCGGCCATCGAGGTCACGTTTTACGACGCGGATTTTGACGAGGAAGACGAAGAGTCCGACGTCGAGTCGCGCGACGATTTCCTGATGCTGTTTGTCGGTCCCAATCCAGCCGCGATCATGCAGGTGCAGCGTGACCTGCTGGTGCAGGACGTGGTGAACATGATGGAGCGTCACTTTGAGGGCGCCGAACTCGGCGGCGTGGTCGCCGAGATCGACAAGCTGTTTGCGCTGCGTTTTGATGCGCTGGTCAGTTCCCTGGACATGGGACGCACGCCACGAAGCGGACCCGGTGGCGGGCATGGCGGCGGTGGCCACGGCGGTGGGCGCAAGCCGCGGCACTTGCACTGACAACGGCGGTCGCCCGGCGGCCCGACCAGAGCGGATTAGGATGTCCCCAACTGATCGCAGGATGTTGGATGTTCGCTGTTTGGCCCCATGAGAGGGGCGCCGCGTGCTATCATTTTTGGGGTTCTTCGAATAGCCGACAATTAGTTGAGGACAGAGCTATGCCGCGCCGCGGTCTGTCCCGCAACGTTTCAGGAATCGACCATGAACATGGCAGCTACCGCGCCCCCCGCGCCTGAGGGCTTGCGCCCCGTCCCCGGGCGACCGGAAAAGCTGCGCTTGGGTGATGTGCTGGTCCAGCAGCGACTGATCTCGCAGGAGCAGTTGCAGCAAACACTGGAACTGCAACGCCAGACCGGCAAGAAGATGGGGCGGCTGCTGATCGAGAGCGGCATCATCACCGAAGAGCTGCTGGCCAACGGACTGGCCCGGCAACTGCGTATTCCGTTCGTCAATCTCAAGACTTTTCCTTTTCGCGCCGATGTCACCAAACTGCTGCCCGAGTCGGCCGCGCGCCGCTTTCGGGCCCTGGTGCTGGAAGACAAGGGCGACAGTCTGCTGGTCGCGCTGGCGGATCCACTGGATCTGTTTGCCTTCGATGAACTGACCCGGCTGCTCAAGCGCAGCATTGTCATTGCCGCCGTTGCCGACAGCCAGTTGGCGCTGGCCTTTGACCGTTTGTACCGTCGCACCGAAGAAATCAGCGGCCTGGCGCGCGCGCTGGAAAAAGACCTGGGCGAGGCGGTCGATTTTGGCGAGCTGACCGCTACCGCGGGCATTGAAGGCGCGCCGGTGGTGCGTTTGCTGCAGTCGATGTTCGAGGATGCCATGCAGGTTGGGGCGTCGGATGTTCACATCGAGCCGCAGGAGGCCGGGTTGCAGATCCGGGTGCGGGTCGATGGCGTCTTGCAGACCCAGACCCAGGCCGACAAGCGGGTTGCCGCCGCGCTGGCGCAGCGCCTGAAGCTGATGGCCGGGCTGGACATTTCCGAGAAACGCTTGCCGCAAGACGGCCGGTTCAGCGTGCGCTTGCGCGATCAGACGCTGGATGTGCGCCTGTCCACCCTGCCAACCAGTTACGGTGAATCGGTGGTGATGCGCCTGCTGAGCCACGGCGCCGCTTTGCGCGGGCTTGACCGGATTGGCATGCCCGAGGCCATGCTCAAGCGCTTCCGTGAGGTGCTCGGGCGCAGTGCGGGCCTGATCCTGGTCACCGGACCGACTGGCTCGGGCAAGACCACCACCCTCTATGCCGCGCTGGGCGAGATCAACGCCGCCGAGCTCAAAGTGATCACCGTCGAAGACCCGATCGAGTATCGCTTGCCGGGCATCACCCAGGTGCAGGTCAACGACAAGATTGAGCTGGACTTCGCCCGCGTGCTGCGCGCCACCTTGCGTCAGGACCCGGATGTGATTCTGGTCGGTGAAATGCGCGATACCGAGACGGCGGAGATCGGCCTGCGCGCCGCCATCACCGGGCACTTGGTATTGTCAACTCTGCATACCCGTGATGCCATCAGTACGCCGTTTCGACTGCTTGACATGGGGGTGCCGCCATTCATGGTGGCAACCTCGCTGCAGGCCGTGATCGCCCAGCGCCTGGTTCGGCTCAATTGCGAAGTGTGTGCCCAGACCCAACTGCCCAGCGCCCAAGAGCAGGCTTGGCTGGATAGCATGCTCGACGGCGCCGTGTCCGCCGTCGAGCCCAAGCGCGGCCGGGGCTGTTCGGCGTGCAACGGCACCGGTTATGCCGGCCGTCAGGGCGTGTATGAGATGCTGGAGATGGACGCCGTGCTGACGCAAGCTGCATCCCGATCCGACCCAGCGCGCTTCATGCAGGCGGCGCGCGAGCGCATGCAGGGCCGCACGCTGGCGCACCATGTGCTGGAGTTGGTGCGCCAGGGACGCACGTCGCTGGCCGAAGCGCTGCGAATCGGTTTTGACGTCGACGAGCAGGACTGAACGCAGCATGGCCGCTTACGCCTGGCGTGGACGCAACAACCGTGGCGAGTTGGTGCAGGGGCGGCTTGACGCCCTGACCGAATCCGGTGTCGTGGACCAGTTGATGGCCATTGGGGTTGCGCCGGTGCATATCGGGCTGGCGCCAGAAACCGTTGGCGAGACGGGAGACGGCTGGTGGAGCCGCCTGCAGCGCAAGGGGGTGACGATCGAAGACATGGTGGTGTTCTCGCGCCAGATGTACACCCTCAACAAGGCCGGTGTGCCGATCCTGCGTGCCTTTGCTGGTCTGGAGGCCTCGTCCAACAAGCCCGCCATGGTGGATGTACTCAAGGACATTCGCGCCAGTCTCGACCAGGGGCGCGAGCTGTCGACCGCCATGGCTCGCCATCCGGCCCTGTTTGGGGCTTTCTACGTGTCCATGATTCGCGTGGGGGAGATGACCGGGCGCTTGACTGAAGTGTTCTTGCGCCTGTCGCAGCACCTGGAGTTCGAGCGCGACGTGCGCGAACGCATCAAGCAGGCCATGCGCTATCCGTCATTCGTGTTAGTGGCCATGACCATTGCGTTGGTCATCATCAATATCTTTGTCATTCCGGTCTTTGCCAAGGTCTTTGAAGGCTTCAACGCGCAGTTGCCCCTCATCACCCGCGGCCTGCTGGCTTTCTCGGGTTGGATGATTGCCTGGTGGCCGCTGCTGATCGCGCTGGCGGTTGTCCTGGCGGTGGCCTGGCGCGCCTATCTGCGCACCACGCAAGGACGCTACCGGTGGGACCGCCGCAAACTCATGCTTCCTATCGTCGGGGACATCATTTTGAAGGGCACCCTGGCGCGCTTTGCGCGCAGCTTCGCCCTGTCCAGCCAGAGCGGCGTGCCGCTGGTGCAAGCCTTGACGGTGGTGGCACAGACGGTTGACAACGCCTACATCGGCAGCCGCATCGAGCAAATGCGCGACGGGATCGAGCGCGGTGAGAGCATCTCACGCTGTGCAGCGGCCAGTGGCGTGTTCACCCCGGTGGTGCTGCAGATGATCTCGGTCGGCGAGGAGACCGGTGAACTCGACGCCTTGTTGTTCGAAATCGCGGAGATGTACGAGCGTGAGACCGACTACAGCATCAAGGGCCTGTCGGCCGCGATCGAGCCGATCCTGCTGGCGTTGATCGCGGTGTTGGTGCTGCTGCTCGCGCTGGGGGTATTTCTGCCCTTATGGAACCTGGGGCAGGCGGCGATGGGGCGTGGCGGCGGTTAGCTGGGTCGCTAGCATGACGTCGGCGCACCGAAGTTCCGTCAGTAAACCTCGAAACAATGGCAGTAAGGTGTTGTTACTGTTGAACTAAAGCTAAACTATATGGGTCAGACTTGTAGTGGCGTTTACAGTTTGCGGCGTAAAATTTGGGCGTGCACGCACGGGGCATGGACGGCGTTGGAGTCGATCCTTGGCGATTTTTCTTTTTCTTGAGCATTTTCTTTAAGGTGGACAATATGAAACAACAGCAACGCGGCTTTACATTGATTGAGTTGGTGATGGTGATCGTGATCCTCGGTATTCTGGCGGCGGTGGCGATTCCGAAGTTTGTTGATTTGAAGAGCGACGCACAGACCGCGGCGTTGCTGGGTGTGGTGGGTGGAATCAACTCCGCCAGTGCCGTGAACTATGCAGCTCGCAGCGCCAACGCCACGAAGGGTGCCGCCACGCAAGCTCTCGCGTGTAATACGGCGGTAACAGCGATCATGCAGGGTGGAATTCCGACCGGCTATACGGTTGCAGTGAATGTCTTGGCCGCAGGTGACAACGTTTGCGTCGTGACTCAGACGGCTGGTGGTGCTACCGCAAACGCGAACGTTATTGGAATTCTTTGACTTGCAGTGTCACTCACACGGCGCGCCCTCCCACCTTTGTAGTTCCGGCACGCTGCGCTTAACTTTTCTTCGAAAAGTGAGCCTGCACTGAAAGGGCGGCAAAGCGTGTTGCGCTTTATCTGCTGCGCAGATTCACGCACTGCGTGCGCAGCCACCCTTTTAGTTCCGGCACGCTGCGCTTAACTTTGCTGCGCAAAGTTAGCCTTCTCTGAGCAAGGTGGTTGGACGAAGCCGCTACGCGGAGTAGTCCTCCCCCGAGCTGACACGATCTATTCTGCACCCTCACCCCTTTCAATTCCGATGGGGTGATTCTGCAACATTTCGTGAGGACTCAACAGCATGAAGACAAGCACCGTTGCTG